>DATMNV010000009.1:0-22628 GCA_035568535.1 Bradyrhizobium sp. | reverse complement strand
GTGGCCACGGCAGCCTCCCCTCAATATCCTTATACTGATCTTTCGATGGAGTGCCAGCGCCAAGGCATCTCGCGATAGTCAGCCGCGCCGCGACCATGGGCGAGCGCGGCGCGCCAGCGGGTTACGCTGACACGCCGCGCTCGGCAGGCGGGGCCGCTGCGGGGCCGCTCAACAGCCGCGGCAAATGGTGAGCTTGCGGTCCACCGCCCTGTCCTCCTCGCCGATCGTCTCGAGATCGCTGGGGTTTTCCGACGGGACGTCCTTTAGACTTGGCTGGCGATGGCCGATCGGTGCGCGGGCGGCCAGTCTGACGTCGGGCGGCAACAATGAGGCCACCGGTGCGGTTCTTGCAAGGGATGGCGATCTCGCCGTTCCGATCGCCTGAGCATCGGCCGGGCGAGTGCTCAGCAGGGCCGTGAAAACAAGTGTTCTGAATAAAGGGTGCATCAGGGAATCTCCAGAGCTTGACGCATTTTCCGATGCGGGCGGTCGTGCACGCGCGATCGACCGCCCGCTTTCCGTTGAGAGCGACGGGAGCGAAGGCCTAACCGGCAGGGACCACGCGGTTCGACGGTTTTCCGGCGACGCGTTTCTGCTGCGGTGATGACACACCGGTCTCGGTGTCCGGAACCATTCCGGGACTGGCGGCCATGTCCTGCAACGTGTTGCGATCGACCTTGCTCAGCGCATTCCGCGGCAATGCGTCGAGCACGAAGAGCTGCTCAGGGACCTTGTAGCCAGCGAGCCGCGTCGAGAGATTTTCGAGTACATCGAGAACGACGGACGGACGCTGCCCTTTGGCGAGCTTCACGAAGCCGAAGACGCGCTGGCCGAGCACGGCATCCGGCACGCCCACGACGGCGGCTTCCTCGACCGCGGGATGTGCGGCGACGATGGCCTGCTCCACTTCGACCGGCGAGATGTTGGTGCCGCCGCGAATGATGATGTCCTTCTTGCGGGCAACGAAGATGAGCTCGTCCCCCTGACGCCGCATCAGGTCGCCGGTATGGTACCAGCCATCCCTGATGCTTTCGGACGTCGCGCGCGGATCTTCCCAGTAGCCGGCAAACAGATTCGGTCCGCGTACCAGGAGTTCACCGGTCTCGCTCTCGGCGACTTCATTGCCCATTTCGTCGACCAGGCGAACCCGCGCGCGGTCCACGATCTGCGTCAGCGGTCCGGGACGCCGGCCGAAACTCAGATTACCGATCGATTCCGATGCGGCCCAGAAGTTGTGGAGCGGCGCGCCGAAACTGGAGTTGACCTTCAGTTGCAGATCGATCGGACAGCTGTCGCCGCCGCTCAGGCAGAATCGCAGTGAGGCCAGATTGCGCGGGCGGTTGCCCAGGCTGGTGACCATCGCCGCGTATTGGGCGGGGAAGCCGATATGAACCGTACAACGATGACGCTCCATGACATCGAGCACGGCGGCCGCATCGAAACTCTCGATCAGCACGAAGCGCGCGCCGGCTCGAATGTTCGTCAGAAAGCTGAACAAGCCGCTCGCATGCGCGAGAGGCAGCGGCATCGCCATCACGTCATCGCGCGACCATCCGCAACCATCGATCAGCAGGTCCGCCGACTCGGAAAGGGTCGCCGCGGTGTGAACGACGAATTTGGGCTCGCCCGTGGTTCCCGAGGTCGTGATGAGCACCGCGGGCTTGTCGGCGCCGGGGAGCGCCGAGGCGCCGGTGCTGCCGTCGCCTTCAAAAAGCTTCTCCCACGGAATTCCGTCGTGCCCCCGCGAGGGGCCGTCAACCACGAAGCGCTTGTCGCGCGGGAGCACCGCGGCATCGAGCGGAGCGACATTCTCGTAGAGAGCAGTCTCGCCGATATAGAGCGCAGGCTTCAATCGCTGCAGCAGCGGCCCGAGCTCGGCGAATTTGAACGCCGTTCGCAACGGAGCCGCGATCGCGCCGAGGCGAAAGCAGGCATAGTAGGCCACGATGTATTCGGGGCGGTTCGTCATGTGCAGGACCACGCGATCGCCCGGCTTGACGCCACGCGCGGCCATGCCGCGCGCGAGCCGCTCGGACTCCGCCGAAATCCTTTCGTACGTCCAGGCTTTTTCGCGAAAAACGAATGCCGTCGCCTGCGGGCGGACTTCCGCGTGGTTCATGAGGGTTTCGATCGGAGCTGGTTTCATCGGCTGGTCTCCAGTTGACATGGAGCAGCCAGATAGCGTCGCCCGCGCTACGGCAGCGTTTCAGCCATTGTCGAAAACAGTTGCCGCTGTAACGGTGCGGTTCACGAACCAAGCACGCCGCAACACGACCGCGCGACCCGGCGCCTTTACGTGAATCGGCTAGCCGGGACCGGCATGGTGGCGTGTGGAGGCCCTTTTCCCCCGGGGGCTTAACCCAACCCCAAGATTCCAGGTGCGACCGTCCATGACAGTGTTATGATGGTGCCGGGCAGGGGCGGCGTTATGGGGCGCAACTACGCGATCTTTGATACCGGCGTTGGCCGCTCCGGCATTGTGTGGAGCGATGCCGGGATCGTCGGCGTGCAATTGCCGGAAGCGCGCGAAATCGACACAAGGCGGCGGCTGTACCGGCTCTATCCGGAGGCCCGTGAGCAGCGATCGCCGCTCATGGTTGAAGCCGCGATCGAGGGCATCGTCGCATTCCTGCGCGGCAAAGCCAGCGACTTTTCCGATGTCGCCCTCGACATGGAGGGCGTCACCAGCTTCAACCAGCGCGTCTACGAGTACACCCGCACCATCCCGCGCGGCGAAACCCGCACCTATGGCGAGGTCGCGGCCGCGTTGCGCCGCACCGGCGGTGAGCTTTCCGTGGCGCAGGCGATCGGCAAAAATCCCTTCATGATCATCGTGCCCTGCCATCGCGTGCTGGAGACGGGCCACTACGCCGACAAGAATTCCCCGTTCGGCGGCACCATCTCCAAGCGGCATCTGCTGTCGATCGAGGGCACCCGGCCGATCGCCAGCAAAACCCTGTTCGATGTGCTGCTGCCGGTTGCCCCGCCGCGGCCCCATAACTAAATCGGGGGCATGAGCTCCACTACGCTGCTGCAGCGTCCGACCATGACGGTGTCCGATTTCCGCTGTTCGGCGGTTCCGGGCGAAAAGCCGTTTGTCGAGCTGCACCGCTGCCACTCCATTTCCTTCGTCCGCAAGGGCAGCTTTGGCTATCACTGCCGTGGACGGTCGCATGACCTGGTGGCGGGTTCGCTGTTGATCGGCAGCCCCGGCGCCGAGTTTGTCTGCACCCATGATCACGTCTGCGGCGACGAATGCCTGTCGTTCTTCTTCGAGCCAGAACTCGTGGAGACGATCGGCGAACGCGCCGAGGCCTGGCAGGTCGGCGCCACGCCGCCGCTGGCGGAATTGATGGTGCTGGGCGAACTGGCGCAGGCATCGGCCGACGGGCAAAGCGACATCCGCCTCGACGAGGTCGGGCACCTGATCGCGCAACGGCTGGTCGAGGTGGTCTCGGGGCAAGCCAAGAAGCCAGCCAGGGTGGCCGCGCGCGACCGTCGCCGCGCGGTCGAAGCGGCGCTCTGGATCGATGCCAATTCGCACCGTGAAGTTGAACTGGAAGATGTTGCGCAGCAGGCCGGCGTCAGCCCGTTCCATTTCCTGCGGCTGTTTTCCAGCGTGCTCGGCGTCACCCCGCATCAATATCTCCTGCGCTCGCGGCTGCGGCGCGCCGCGCGGCAGCTCGCAGACGATGACAAAGCCGTGACCGATATCGCGTATGATGTCGGCTTTAACGATCTCTCCAATTTCGTCCGGACCTTCCACCGCGCCGCCGGCGTGTCGCCGCTGAAATTCCGGCAGGCATCGCGGGGGCAGCGCAAGATTTTCCAAGAACGTCTCGGGCTCAATTGAGTAACTGATCTCCATGTCGCGCGAGCTGGCGCACTCAATTGGAGATCATCATGTACGACCACATCGGAATCAAAGTCGGCAACCTCGATGCCGCCGTGCGCTTTTACACTGCGGCGCTGGCGCCGCTCGGGCTTGTCCTGTGCTCGAAGGACGAGAACGGCGCGGGCTTCGGCCCGAAGGGCGAGCCGGCGCTGTGGCTCTATCTGCAGAAGGGCCTCAAAAACACCGGCGCGCACATCGCCTTCCGCGCCCCCGACCATGCGGCGATCAACAAATTCCACGCCGAGGGGATGAAGGCCGGCGGCCGCGACAATGGCGCGGCCGGACATCGGCATGACTACAGCCCGACCTATTTCGCGGCGTTCCTGCTCGATCCCGAC
Organism: Bradyrhizobium sp.; assembly: GCA_035568535.1. Lineage (GTDB taxonomy): Bacteria > Pseudomonadota > Alphaproteobacteria > Rhizobiales > Xanthobacteraceae > Bradyrhizobium. The sequence goes on along the minus strand of DATMNV010000009.1, from coordinate 18,395 downwards.
GGCAACAATGTCGAGGCGGTGTGTACGTAACAGGAGAATTCCATGGCCTCCATTCACAAGGACATTCCGATCGCAGCACCCGCCCATGAAGTCTGGGACGCCGTACGCGACTTCGGGGCGCTGCACACACGGCTGGTGCCGGGCTTCGTGCTCGATACCAGGCTCGACGGCGAGGCGCGCATCGTCAGCTTCGCCAACGGCACGGTCGCGCGCGAACTGCTGGTCGATTGCGACGACGCGAGGCGGCGGCTGGTCTATGCCGTGATCAGTGAGCGCGTGAAGCAGCATTCCGCCTCGGTGCAGGTGATCGCCGATGGCGAGGCGCGCTGCCGGATCGTCTGGATCGTCGACGTGCTGCCGCATGAGATCGCGCCCTACATCACCGGGCAAATGGATGTGGCGGCGGCCGCGATGCAGAAGGCGTTCGAAAAGGTTCGCGCATAGCCGATGTCAAGGGAGTCTCCATCCACAACCGTGATCTTTCTCACAGAAGCCCTGGTGTGATCATCATAAGCGTCGCCTTGTGCGTCCACTTGGCACCGCTTCGCGGCGCAGCGCACGCCAGGGAGAAGAGCGATGAAGGGTGCTGACAAGGTCATTTGCCAGGCCGCTGCGGTGTTGCTGCTGTTTACGATCACGTCTGCGCCCGCAAAAGCCCAGTTCGGCTTCGGCGGCGGTGGCGGAGGCGGCGGCGAGGACATGATGACCCAGATGGCGCCGATGCTGGAGATGATGAAGGCCAGGATGGGCAAGCGCCGCTTCGCCATGATGATGCAGACCATGGGCCCGATGATGAGCCAGATGATGGAAGGCGGCGGCGGTGGCGGTTTCGGCGGCATGATGGGTGGCGGCGGTTACGGCGGCATGATCCCCGGCGGCATGGGCGGCGGCGACATCATGGGCATGATGGGCGGCGGCGGTTACGGCGACATCATGAGCATGATCGGCCCGATGATGCGCATGGCCAATTTCGGCGGTGGCTTTGGCGGCGGCCATCGGCGGCACCGCCGGCACTGATCGGATTGCTATTCGCCGACGACCGATAGCGCCGGACGAACGGCTACCGCTGTGCGCTTCGGCCCCCAGCGCGTCAGAATCACGCTCAGGCACGACAGCGTGCCCAGCACCACCATCGACGAGGCCGCGAGCACAAAGAAATTCTGCGCCGTTGCGCCATGCGTCGACAGCCAGAGGCCGCCGGCCGCGATGAACACCAGCCGCGCGGTCTGCGCCAGCACCGGGCCGATCATCTTGGCAGCGCCCTGCGACGAAAAATACATCGAACTCGCAAGACCGATGAACGCGTAACAGGGCGCAGCCGTCGACAGATACTGCCGGCTCGCGACCTGCACGCTCTCGTTCTGGGTGAAGATATTGACCCAGAGATCGGGAAAGACCGCGATGATGCAGGCGATCGCGCCGACGGCGATGAATGCCATCAATCCCGCGGTCCAGGCGATCCGGCGCGCGCGGGCGACATTTCCGCCGCCGATGGTCATGCCGATCATCGGTACCGAGGCGATACCGAATGAAAACGACAGCGACGTCAGCAGGAATTCGAGCCGCGCGCCGATGCCGTAGCCGGCCAGCACCGCGGTGCCGAAGGCCGCCAGCATGTGGGTGAAGATCGAGATCGTCAGCACCGATTGCAGCGGTGAGAAGCAGGACACCGCGCCGACTTTCAAAATGTCGAAGAACATCGCGGATTGAAGGCGCAGGCCTCTGACTTTCGGCGTGACCCGCGCGCGGCCGGAGAACATGTACCAGCCCATCACGGAGATGCTGATCGTATAGGCGGTGAGCGAGCCGGCCGCGACACCGCGCATGCCGAATTGCGGGATCGGGCCGAGTCCCAAGCCCAGCGTGCCGCCCAGGATGATCTGGCAGATCGCGGAATTGAGGATCATGGCGGACGGCAGCTTCATGTTGCCGGTGCCGCGCAGGATGCCGGCCATCGAGTTCATCAGCCAGGGGAGGACAGCGCCGCCAAAGAAAATCTGCACATAGGCGATCGCCTGCGCCAGCACATTGCCGCGCCCGCCCATCACCTCCAGGAGATGCGGTCCGAAGATCAGCATCACCAGCATGAAGGCGAGGCCGAAGCCGATTGCGTTGAGTATCGCATGCGTGGCGAGCGTCGAGGCGCGGTCGGCGTCGCCGGCGCCGAGCGCCCGCGCAATCGACGACGCCACGCCGCCGCCCATCGCACCGCCCGACATGGTCATGGTCAGGATCACGAAGGGAAACACCAGCGCCATGGCGGCGAGCGACTCGACACCAAGCCGGCCGATATAGGAGGTTTCCGCGATCACCGTGCAGGTGCCGGCCGAGAACGCGATCGCGTTGGGCCAGGCGAGTTGCAGCAGCGTCCGCAGAATCGGGCCGTCGACCAGCGCATTCCGCACCGGCGGCGCCAGCGGGCGTTCTTCCTCGTCGACCGGGATTTCGGCAACGCCGATATCGGACATTCTCTCTCCCTGAGCGGGCTCGTCGGCGCGCTACCCGGTTCCCTAGCACGGCCCGCCCCGATTCCACGCGCGTGGGACGCATTGGGGGGCTACCGGGAACGCAGGCGAGCATCGCACTAGCCGATCAACCAAGTGAATGGCGGCCTGCCGTCTTGCGAGGGCCGCAAGCGTACTGGGATATGGCGGCCGCAGCCGAAGGCCAGGCCCTCGAACAGGCCTTCCAATACCTTCGCGCAGGCCGGGTGATAATTGCCGACATCGGCCATCAACTTCCAGCCTGGTTGCCGGATTTCGAAGGAGCCTTCGGAAGCGGAGATATCCGATGTCTCGTCCTGCGCCTCAAACAGGGCGCGCAGGAAGCCCGTGAACTCCTTGGCGCCGCCCCTCCTCTGCGCGAGCGCCTGCGCCACTTCGTCGAAATACTGCATGCCGATCAGCTTGCCCGTGAGATGCAGGAGATGGCCGCCCTCTTCGGGCCCGAACAGTTGCACCATCACGGGGGCTGCGGTCTTCACATATTCCATCGCGTAGTTGCGATAGGCCTTTTCCAGCCGCGGCCTTGGCCAGCTATCGACCGGCAGTGCCGGCGCCTTCGCCGGATCGAACGTAGGGGCATCGAGATGACGCGCGAACACGAGCCGCGCATCGAGCTCGAGCGGATGATCATATTCGTGATAGTAACCCTCGAGCCCGTCCTGGCCGTCGACGCTCTGCTTGGTGCAGACAAAGCCGAGTTTCAGATCGCCGAGCGCGACGCCGTTGTTCGCATGCCAGCCGCGCAGCATCGCGCGCGAGACTTCGCCGGGAATGCCGCAGATCGCGGTGCCCTTCCAGGCCCAGCGCGGCGGCGGATAGCGGATCCAGGCCTTGCGGTCGTTCTCATACATGTATTCGACATGCACGCCGCCGATCCAGTTCGAGAGATAATGATATTGCGCGGCCGCGACCGCGGGCGGCAGGTGATCGATGCCGAGTTTCTTCAATCCGGGCAGGAAACGTTCCTGCTGCTGGCGGCGAAACACCCGGAACATGAACTCGGCAGCATCATGCCTGTCGCGGCGCGTGACCACGGTGAGCGCCAGCCCGGTGAAAAAGGCGTGGTAGAGATCGGCGACGCTGCGCCATTTCGCCCACAGCGCGGCTTGCGTGCCTTCATCCATGGCTAGCTTCCTTTTCACCTCTCCCCACCGGGGAGAGGTGGACCGTCATCGTTGCAGCAAATCTATTTGATTTCATCGCGCCTCAGAACGCCGCGGCCAGATCCTTTGCGCCCGGCAATTGGGCCTCGCGATCCATCACAGCATCGGTCGCCGACAGCAGCGCGGCAACCGTATTATTCTTCCGCGCCACGGGATTATGCTCATAACCGGACTGCGTGAAGAAATTCGAGGTCGGCACCTTGCTGCGCACGTCCTGCGGCAGCGTGACCATGTCAAAGCCGTTGCCGTCGCCGGTCAGGTTCATCATCTCCAGCTCGGCCGCGGACAGCGGCGCGGAATATCCCCTCGCCTTGGCAAATTTGACCGAGGTTATCAGCTTCTGCGTTTGCAGCAGTGGTCCGATATCGATGTCGAGGTTGAGCGCATGAATGCCGAGGCCTTTTGGCGTCGCGGCGAGTTGCTCATGCAGATTCCAGTCGTCGCGCACCGACTTCGAGAAAGCGACCATCTTCTGCAGGGTCGCGATCTTCTCCAGCGCGGCCTTCTTCGCGCCGGACGCTTCAGCCGCGCGGGCTTTCAGCGTGTCCAGGAATTGTTTGCCCTCTTCCGCCAGCAGCTCGACGCTGTTGGTTGCGAGCAACTGGTTGTAGCCAAGCGCGGTCGTGATCGCGTTCGCGTTGGGGTCGAACTCCCGTCCGGCCTCGAGGTCGTATTTACCGTTGCCGGTGGCCTCAAACGCGTAGACCCGCACGGCCTGGTCCTTGGTCAGCCCCGCTGCTGAAGCAACGCGCGCATAAGCGCGCTTGAAATCGATCTCGCTTGCCGGTTTCTCCGGCACGAAATCGAACTGCTCGGCGGCATGCTGCAGGAAATCGGCGACCACGGGCACCTCGTGCGCCGTCGATGACGGATCGATCGGCTTCTTCGGCCCGGTATAGGCGGGCGGCTGGGTCAGCACGTAGTCGTCCAGCACGATCTCCTGATGCGCCCGCCGCTTGGCAAATCGCGCGGCGCGCTTGGCCTTCACCGTGGCCCAATAAGGCGTCGCTGCCACCTGATACGCCGCCCGCGCCGCATTGTATTCAGCGAGCTTCGCGCGATAGTCCGCCATCTGCTCCGGCGTGACCGCAGACACCTGCGCCGACACGGCCGAGATCAGCGCGAGTACGATCAGCCAAACGAGAGCGAGATGCGCCCGCCGCATAGTCGCTTACACCCTGAAATGCTTTGAAAGCTTCAGGCCCTGCGCCTGATAGTTCGAGCCGATGCGCTGGCCATACATCGCGCTCGGCCGCGACAGCATCTTCTCGTAGACGAGGCGGCCGACGATCTGGCCGTGCTCGAGGATGAACGGCACCTCGCGCGAGCGTACTTCGAGCACGGCGCGCGCCCCCTCGCCGCCGGCGCCGGCATAGCCGAAGCCGGGATCGAAGAAGCCGGCATAATGCACGCGGAATTCGCCGACCAGCGGATCGAACGGCACCATCTCCGCGGCGTAATCCGGCGGCACCTGCACGGCTTCTTTCGAGGCAAGGATATAGAACTCGCCGGGATCGAGGATCAGGCTGCCATCCGGCCGAGCCTCGATCGGTTCCCAAAATTCGCCGACCGCGTAGCCGCCGCGGCGATCGACATCGACCACGCCGGTGTGGCGTTTGGCGCGGTAGCCGACAAAGCCGTTGGCGTTCTTGCCGGAGAGATCGACCGACAGCGCGACGCCGCCGGCGAGATCGGCATCCTTGATGTCAACCAGCCGTTCCTTCCCATGCAGGGCGTGGAGCTCGTCGGCATTGAGGATCGCTTCACCGGTGCGGAAGCGCACCTGCGACAGCCGCGAGCCCTCGCGCAGCAGCACCGGAAAGGTCTTCGGGCTGATCTCGGCATAGAGCGGACCATGATAGCCGGCGCCGATCATGTCGAAGCGGCGCGTGCCGTCGGCGATGACGCGGGTGAAGACGTCGAGCCGACCGGTCGAGCTTTTCGGGTTCGCCGCGGCGATGATCTGCTTCGGCAGCGCGAGGCTTTCGATCAGCGGCACGATGTAGACGCAGTTCGTCTCCAGCACCGCGCCGTCGGACAAATCGATTTCATGCAGCTTCAATTCGTCGATGCGCTCGGCAACCGTGGCGCCGGGCCCCGGCAAAAAACTCGCGCGCACCCGGTAGGCGGTGTCGCCGAGCCGCAGATCCAGGCTCGCCGGCTGGATCTGGCTTTCGACAAAGGGATATTCCGGCAGGATCAGGCCATTATCCGCCATCGCCGCGATCATGCGGTCGGGCAGAATGCCGTTGGCGTCCTTAGGCAACGAAAATGGCACGCGAAAATCCCGTACGTCCTCTTAAAACCCCTGAAATCTGGCCTTTTACGGCCTTATCCGATGGCCGGCTTGACGAAAAGGTCGGCGGCGAATAAGAGCATGACTTATCCCGTGGTGATTTGAGCCGGCCGGCTTGCAGCCACGTTAAATAAATCGCTAAACAGGCCGGGGACACGTGTGATCCCGGCCTTGAGGAGTTCTCCCAGGCCGGTTTTTCTGTGCCCGCTTTGGCGGTCACGATGGAGGTCACATGTCCAAGTCTACCTTGTCCAAGCCTGCCTTGTCCAAGTCTACCGCCGCAACGGCGCACTACCGTCCCGAAACCCGTCTCGTCCATTCGGGCACCCTTCGTTCCGAATTCGGCGAAACCTCCGAGGGCCTGTTCCTCACGCAAGGCTATGTCTACGACACGGCCGAGCTGTGCGAGGCGCGCTTCAAGGGCGAAGACCCCGGCTACATCTATTCGCGCTACTCCAATCCGACGATTGCCATGTTCGAGCGCCGCATGATCGAGCTCGAAGGCGCCGAAGCCTGCCGCTCGACCGCGACAGGCATGGCCGCGGTGACCACCGCCGTGCTAGCGCCGCTGAAGGCCGGCGATCATGTCGTGGCCTCCAAGCAGCTGTTCGGCTCCTGCCGTTACGTGGTCGAAGACCTGCTGCCGCGCTACGGCATCGAGGCGACGCTGGTCAACGGCCTCGACCTCGACGCCTGGAAGAAGGCCGTGCGGCCGAACACCAAGAGCTGCTTCCTGGAGAGCCCGACCAATCCGACCCTCGACGTCCTCGACATTCCCGCCATCGCCGACATCGCCCACCAGGCCGGCGCGCGGCTGATCGTCGACAACGTGTTCGCCACACCCTTGTGGCAGAGCCCGCTTCAGCTCGGCGCTGACGTCGTGGTCTATTCCGCCACCAAGCATATCGACGGCCAGGGCCGCTGCCTCGGCGGCGTCATCCTTTCCTCGGAAGCCTTCATCGCCGAGCACATCCATAATTTCATGCGCCAGACCGGCCCCTCGCTGTCGCCGTTCAACGCCTGGGTGCTGCTCAAGGGCCTGGAGACGCTGGCGCTGCGCGTGCGCGCGCAGACCGACACCGCGGCAAAGATCGCCGATGCGCTGGCGACGCATCCGAAAGTGTCGCGGCTGATCTATCCGGGGCGTGCCGATCATCCGCAGGCCGCACTGGTGAAGAAGCAGATGCGCGCCGGTTCGACGCTGGTCGGCTTCGAGGTCAAGGGCGGCAAGGCCGGCGCGTTCCATTGTTTGAATGCGCTGAAGCTCGCCAGGATTTCCAACAATCTCGGCGACGCCAAGAGCCTCGTGACGCATCCGGCGACGACGACGCATCAGCGACTGAAGCCGGAAGCCCGCGCCGAGCTCGGCATCAGCGACGGATTCATCCGCTTCTCGGCCGGGCTGGAGCATGCGGATGATCTGATCGAGGATCTGACGTCAGCGCTGGAGAAGGTGTGAGGGCGTTTCATTCGCGCTTCGAACAATGACGGTGTCATCGCCCGGTTCAAGCCGGGCGATCTAGTATTCCAGAGACAGCAGTGCTTGACCAAGAAGCCTCTGGAATACTGGATGCCCCGCTTGAAGCGGGGCATGACAGCGGAGAATACGACTCCACCTTCCCGCGGCACTGACGCGCGCCCGAGCGATGCATCTTGCATGTCCCTCGGCAATCAGAGGGCGCAGGGAAAGCCGGGTGTTTTGCGCACCCGCAGCCTCGTGTGCAAAAGTAGAAAACACACGAGTTAGTCACCACAGGTTCGCCGAAACATTCCGGCCTTCCCTGCGCAATGGTGTTAACGGCTTATAACGCGCTCTCCCCGGAGACCGGGCTTTGTTGCCTCCGTCGCTCGCCGATCATTGCGTGTCGGGCCCGAAGGGCCGACATCGCCAACCGGCGAACTTGATCCCAGCGTCGGGAGATCAGGACCACACGCCTTTGCCGTCCGCTTCAGCTTCATTCGTCGGCGCAAAGATGCGCTGTGAAGTCGAAACGTCCATCGCACCCACTGCCAACGTCCGTGACGATCGCGATACGCCCCTCTGGCGGCGGCGGGATGGGCGAACCATACACGCAATCGAGTTTCTGAAAAAGCGAAATATTTTTGCTGAAGGGACTTGACACAATTTACGAAAATCAGCACGTCGGGCAAATCACCTGCCCGGAACGGCCCGCAATGCGCTGACAATTTCCACTGTCGTCCCCGCGCACGCGGGGACCCATAATCACAGGCGGGTTTTGTTGAAGCACCTTGTGGCTCCAGCCTGCCAGTTTCACCAGCGGTGGTTATGGGTCGCGGGTCGCGCTCGCGATGCTCGCTTGCCCGGGACGACGGCGGAGTTTGTGGATCGAGATCCCGGGTTCGCTCGCTGCGCGAACGCCCCGGGATGACGGCCTGACGGTGTCACATCGGCCGGTAGGTCCGCACTTCGCCGGGCACGTTGACGCCGAGCCTGATCTGGCCGACCGACCTGATGATGTCGTCGCCGAGGAGCTGGGCGAAGCAGGCGTAGCCCCAGTCGTTCATGTGCAACCCGTCGGCGATGACAAAACTGTCGACCGGCAGCGCCTGCTTCTCGTGCCAGTCGCGCATCACCTCGAAACGCGGGAAGACGCCGACATGGCGCAAGGCCGCGACGCGGCCGAGCAGCTTGACCATGCGGCTCGCGCTTTCGGCGCGCTCGTAGACCCGTGGCGAATATTGGGGATCGACCAGCACCACATCGCTGCCCGCGGCCTGGATGCGTGCGACGCCGTCCTCGACGATCTTCGCGGTCTCGGTCGGGTCGAGATTGCGCAGCACCGCGTTGGTGCCGACCTGCCAGATGACGAGATCGGGCTTCCTGTCGATGACAGCGGTCTGCAGCCGCTTCATCATTTCCGGCGCGTCCTCGCCGCCGACGCCGGCATTGACGACGGTGATGTCGACGGTCGGATATTGCCGCTTCAACTGCGCCGCGAGGCGGTTGGGATAGGTAAACTCCGGCCCGCTCGATCCATAGCCCTGGGTCGAGGACGAGCCGAAGGCAACGATCACGACCGGCTGGCCGGCGATCAGCCTGTTGGCGACATGCGGGAGTGAGCCCAGCGACTGTACGCCGCCCTTCGGAGGCGAACACGGCACGCGCGAGAAAATATCGCTCGCGGATTTCGCGACCTGCTTCACCTTGTCGATCGCCGTCGCCGTCAGCGTCCTCGGCGGGTTCATCTGTTCGGGCGAAGGCTCGCGCGTGGGCGCGGCCGATCCCGTCATCTGCGCCGGCGCACCCTGGTTCAGCGCGGCATGGGTCGTGACCTGCGCCGCTGCGGCCACCGGCATCAGGAACAGCAGCGCCGACCATGCAAATGCGCGCGAAGGGACGTGAGAATTCGAACACATCATTAACCAAAAGCCCTAATTCTGCTGCGCCGGTCCGAGATGCGCGGCGCCGATCACAAAGCTCGACAGCGCGCGGCCGAGGCAGTCATGAACGCGCTTTGCGAGCTCCGGCCCGTGGTGCGCGCTGAAGAGGTCGAAGTCTCCCTGGTCGTTCCACTGGTGCATGATGGCGAAGCGATCGAACAACGGAATGTCGCGCTGCTGCGCCACCGCGCGTATGTTATCCAGATAGGGAGGCACCGAAATCATGGTCTCGGTGCGCGGACTATACTGGGGGTTCATCAACACCACATCGGCTCCCGCATTTTGCAACGCAACCACGCCTTGGCCGACTGCGTTGCGAAAATCATCGGGATCGATGGATCGCATAGCATCGACGGTGCCGGTCTGCCAGATAACCAAAGTAGGCGTTTTTCCTTCCATCAACTTAACAAGGCTGGAAGCCACTTCCTCGGCGGTTTTGCTGGCCTGTATTTCTACGGATACGTTGACCGCAAGCTGCGACAACTTGTCCTTCAGCGCGGCCTGCAGGCGCGCCGGATAGGCGTAGCCCGCGTCGCCGCCGATGCTCGAGGAACGGCTGCCGATCACCAGGATGTTCAGCGGCTGGGCAGCCTTCACCGCTGCCTCGACTTTCGGCAGCGAACTCTCGCTTTCGAGCAGGGAGGCCGGCACGTCACAACCTGCAGGGGCATCTTCCGCGCGCACGGCGCTGGCGGCGGAAACAGCCGTCAGCAGAGCCAGGCCAAGGAAGCATCCCGACCGCATCAACCTCCTCCCGCCAGATCGGCGTTGCCGCGAGCGCCCTTGCGCGAACTGCTCTTGTCGGCCTCGTGCTTGTACCACGAAATCAGCCACGCAACTCCCCACATAAGTAGGATGCCGCAGAGGGTGACCAACGCGTGCAGTGCGGCACCGCCGCCGCCTTCTGCGAGAATGAAGTGTCCGGCGAAGGCGAGGAACACGCCGAGGCAGAAGATCTCGAGCGAGTGCGAGCCGCACAGGATCAGCGGTTTCAGCCAGCGCGATTTCAACCCGGGCCAGTCCTTCGGCAGGAAGCGCACGGTGAGCGCCGCGAGCGCGAGGAAATGCGCAAAGCGCAGCACATCGAGATCGGTCTTGTCGATCGGATAGATCCACTGCTCGATCCACTTCGGCAGCCAATGGTTCATCTGCGGCACGTACCAGGTCAGCGTGACGTAGAACGCCGCGACGAGATAGACGACGCAGACCCAGAGCGTGATGCGTGACTGCAGGAGGCGCGACATCCTCTTTGCTCCACCCAGGGCACACCATGCGCCGAACACGAACAGCAATTGCCAGGCGAGCGGATTGAAGGCCCAATAGCCGTTCGGATAGGACGTGAAATAGAGATCGAACTCCCACGTGACGGCATAGAGCAGCGCGGAAAGCGCGAGCGTCACATCCGGCTTCCAGCGCATCGAGACAAGGATCACGGGCAACGCCAGCATCAACACGATGTAGAGCGGCAGCACGTCCATGTTGACGGGCCGGAAGCGCAACAGCAGCGCCTGCACGATGGTGACGTCGGGCTGCTTGAGGAAATCCATGATGCCCATTTCTTCCGAGTAGAGCGGGTTCTCGAAATGGGTGGCGACGTAGGAGATTTCGGCGAGGAAGATCGTGAACAGGAACACATGCGCGACATAGATCTGCCAGGCGCGGCGCAGGATGCGGGCGGTCGCGACCACAAAGCCCTGCTCCAGCATGGCGCGGCCATACACAAACGCGGCGGTGTAGCCGGAGATGAAGATGAAGATCTCGGTGGCGTCGGAGAAGCCGTAATTGCGGATCGTAAACCAGGTCAAAAGGCTCGGCGGCAGATGATCGATGTAGATCAGCCATAATGCGAGACCGCGGAAGAGATCGAGCCTGAGCTCGCGATCGCCGATCGCGGGCAGCGAGATCGCGCCAGCCTTGACAGGCTTCGCGATGTCGCGCGCGACCTCCGCCGCTCCGGCCAAGGGAGGACCTGCAACTTGATCGGCAATAGAGGACATCAGGCACCGTGTCAGGACCGGCATACGCCGGCGCGCGAAGGGGGATTCTACGGGCGCGCGGCTCGCACGCAAAGTAACGATATCGGTGAGGACGGCGGCTCGCGCGGCATTTAATTCGGAACTATGTTGAAACCGCGATGGCGAGAGCGACCGCCGGATCATCCGACCGGTTGGTTCCCGGGGATTTTGGGCTATGATGGCCGCATGTACCGCGCTGTCACCCGCCAGATCGAAGTCACCGTCGAGCCGAACTTCATGCCGGAGCGCTCGTCGGCGGAAAAGCGCGAATATTTCTGGTCCTACACCATCGTCATCACCAATTCCGGCACCGAGACGGTGCAGCTTCGCACCCGGCACTGGATCATCACGGATGCGACCGGCCGCCAGCAGGAAGTGCGCGGCGAAGGCGTGGTCGGCGAGCAGCCCGTGCTCGCGCCCGGCGAGCGCTTCGAATACACCTCAGGCGTGCCGCTCACGACCGCCTCCGGCATCATGGCCGGCCGCTACATGATGGTGAGCGAGACGGGGGAGAGGTTCGAGATCGAGGTGCCGGCGTTTTCGCTGGATAGTCCGGAAGCGAAGCGGGTACTAAACTAACCAACGTGGTGATGCCGTAGGGTGGGTGGTGGGTTACGCTTCGCTAACCCACCCTACGAATCTACGCGTCCTCGACCCCCGCTTCCTGCGGCGTGAACTCGTACACCGAACTGCAGAACTCGCAGGTCACCACGACCTTGCCGTCCTTCACCATCTCCGCGCGGTCTTTCGGATCGAAACTCTTCAGCATCGAGGACACGGCCTCGCGCGAGCAGGAGCATTGCGCGTGCAGGGCAAGCGGCTTGAACACGCGGACGCCGCGCTCGTGGAACAGCCGATAGAGCAAGCGCTCGCCGGAGAGATCGGGATCGATCAGTTCGACGTCCTCGACGGTCGAGATCAACGACTGGCCTTCGACCCAGGCGTCATCCTCGGCGACCGTGTGCGGTATGGTGCCCTCCGGCGCATCGCCCGGATGCAGATCGGCCTGCCGTGCGCGTTCCGGCGCCTTCGGCAGGAACTGCATCAACAGGCCACCGGCGCGCCAGCGGTGCTTGCCGCCCTCGCCGCCGCGCCACTCCTCGCCGACGGCGATGCGCACGCGGGTCGGGATCTGCTCGGAGCGCAGAAAATATTCATGCGCGGCGGCTTCCAGACCGCCGCCGTCGAGCGCGACCAGGCCCTGGTAGCGGCTCATGTCCGCCCCCTGGTCGATGGTCATGGCAAGATGGCCCTTGCCGAGCAGGCTGCCTGAATCCGCACCCGGCTTCAGCCGCTTCGCGTCGTAGCGCGCATAGGCGCGCAGGCGATCGGGCGCCTGGAAATCCACGATCAGGAACGACACCGGGCCGTCGCTCTGGGTCTGCAGGATGAAGCGGCCGTCGAATTTGAGCGATGAGCCGAGCAGCGTGGTGAGCACGATGGCCTCGCCGAGCAGCTTGCCGACCGGCGCCGGATAATCGTGCTTGGTCAGGATTTCATCGAGCGCCGGGCCCATCCGCGTCAGGCGGCCGCGCAGGTCGAGCGCGTCGACTTCGAACGGGATCGCCGCGTCGTCGACGGGAACTGCCGACGGCGCGCGGATGGGGCTGGTGAAGGTGATTTTGGTGTCGGGGGATTGAGACGTCATGGCGCTTTATCTGGGGTCGTGAGGTGCGAAACGAAAGGGTCAAGTAGATGCATGCCACCGATGACGCCGCGTGCACGGTGCACCCTCTCCCCTTGTGGGAGAGGGTGGATCGCCGATGCTTTAGCAGCGGCGAGCCGGGTGAGGGGTCTGTCTCCGCGGAGAGAACCCCTCACCCGCCTCGCTGCGCTCGGCACCCTCTCCCACAAGGGGAGAGGGTGAGAGTGTTCGCGTCGACAATGGTCGCTACCCCACCGCCTCAAAGCACCAGGCCAGAATGCCCTTTTGCGCGTGCAGGCGATTTTCGGCCTCGTCGAATACCACCGATTGCGCGCCGTCGATCACTTCATCGGTGACCTCCTCGCCGCGATGGGCCGGCAGGCAATGCATGAACAGCGCGTCGGGTTTCGCCAGCGACATCAGCTTGGAATTGACCTGATAGGGCCGCAGCACATTGTGGCGGTGCTCGCCCTCCTTGTCGCCCATCGACACCCAGGTGTCGGTGACGACGCAATCGGCGCCGCGCACGGCGGCTTCCGGATCGCTGCCGAGCACGATCGGCGCCTGCGTGTCCTTGATCCAGTCGCGCATCGCCTTTTTCGGTGCGAGTTCCGGCGGCGTGGCGATATTGAGCTGGAACTTGAAGCGCTCGGCCGCATGCGCCCAGGACGCTAGCACGTTGTTGTCATCGCCGGTCCAGGCCACGGTCTTGCCCTCGATCGACCCGCGATGCTCCTCGAACGTCATCACGTCGGCCATCACCTGGCACGGATGCGAGCGGCGCGTCAGGCCGTTGATGACGGGCACCGTGGCGTACTGGGCAAGCTCCAGCAGCGCCTCGTGATTGAGGATGCGGATCATGATGGCATCGACATAGCGCGACAGCACGCGCGCGGTGTCGGCGATGGTCTCGCCGCGGCCGAGCTGCATCTCCGCTCCGGTCAGCATGATCGACTCACCGCCGAGCTGACGCATGCCGACATCGAACGACACACGCGTCCGCGTCGAGGGCTTTTCGAAGATCATCGCGAGCGTCTTGCCCTCGAGCGGCTTCCGGCCCGTCTCATGCGCCTTCAGCTTCGCCTTCATGGCGCGGCCGGCCGCGAGCATGTTGCGCAGCTCCGGTAACGGAACCTCGCTGATATCGAGAAAGTGACGCGGCTTGCCCATCACCCCGCCGCCTTCAATGGGGTCTTCGACAGCACAGCGCAGGCGTGCTCGAGGCTCTGGATCGACTGATCGATCTCGGCTTCGGTGACGATGAGCGGCGCGAGGAAGCGCACGACATTGTCGCCGGCGCCGACGGTGAGCAGCTTTTGCTCGCGCAGCGCCGTGACGAGATCGCCGGAGGGAACGACGGCCTTGACGCCGACCAGAAGCCCCTCGCCGCGCACTTCCGACAGCACGGACGGATAGCGGTCGACGACCGACGCAAGCTTCTGCTTCAACAGCAGCGACATCTTCTGCACGTGGTCGAAGAAGCCGGGCGCGAGCATGACGTCGAGCACGGCGTTCGCCGCGGCGACCGCAAGCGGGTTGCCGCCGAAGGTCGAGCCGTGCGAGCCGGGCGCCATGCCCTTCGCGGCTTCAGCGCTTGCCAGCACCGCGCCGATCGGGAAACCGCCGCCGAGCGCTTTCGCCAGCGACATCACATCGGGCGTGACGCCAACGCGCTTGTAGGCAAAGAGATCGCCGGTGCGGCCCATGCCGGTCTGCACCTCGTCGAAGGCGAGCAACAGGCCATGCTCGTCGCAGAGCTCGCGCAGCGCCCTGAAGAAGGCATGCGGCGCCGAGCGCACGCCGCCCTCGCCCTGCACCGGCTCAATCAAGATGCCGGCGGTGTGCGGGCCGATCGCCTTCTTCACGGCCTCGATGTCGCCATGCGGCACCTGGTCGAAGCCGTCCATCGGCGGACCAAAACCTTCGAGATATTTCGCCGAGCCGGTCGCGGCCAGCGTCGCCAGGGTGCGGCCGTGGAAGGCGCCCTCGAAGGTGATGATGCGATAGCGCTCGCCATGGCCTCTGGAGAAATGATAGTGGCGCACCAGCTTGATCACGCCTTCCATCGCTTCCGCGCCGGAATTGCAGAAGAACACCAAGTCGGCGAAGCTCTGCTCGCACAAGCGGCTCGCGAGAATCTCGCCGTCCGGGCTCTTGAACAGGTTCGACATGTGCCAGAGTTTTGTCGCCTGCTCCTGCAGCGCCTTGACGAGATGCGGATGAGCGTGACCGAGCGCATTCACCGCCACCCCCGAAGTAAAGTCGAGATAGCGATCGCCGTTGGTGGCGATCAGATAGCAACCTTCGCCGCGCGAAAAACCGAGATCGACCCTGGCGAAAACAGGAAGCAGATGCGACGTGGCGCTGGTGCTCATGGCGGTCACTTCTGGGGTTAGAGAGCCAAGAAAGACTAGAGGCCGGCCGCGATGCGCGCATTAGCGCCGTCGCATCACTGACCGCCCGTCGAAACGAAACGTGCCGCCTTTTCAGGGCGGCACGCTGGAACATTTTAGGCGCAAGGCGGTCAGTGTCAATGCTGCGCGGCGATGGTTTTTGCGCGTCTGTCCAGTCCGTAGCATTCCGGTGGCGTGGATAAATCGATTGCAATCCCCAGGTGACGGAACATGTGGACTGCGAACCCTGACTCTTGCGCGGGAGTCACGCCATATTGTAGCGTCCTGGTCGTCGGGTACGACATCTCGTGCGGCAGTTTTGATCCCAAGGTTACCGTTGGTTTGGCGTAAACGTCCGAACGCGCTTTTCGCGCCCGGCGAGGGCTAAGGGATTCTGCGTACTGGGATTTTTGCAGATTTGGCATCGCAGCGTGGCCAGCGAAAGCGGCCCGCGCCAAGGCGAAGGATGAGTGCGATGACGGTATTGACCTGGTCCGACGAGCGCGTCGAGCAACTGAAGAAACTCTGGGAAGCCGGACTTTCGGCCAGCCAGATCGCCGCGGAACTCGGAAATGTGACGCGAAACGCCGTGATCGGCAAAGTGCACCGCCTCGGCCTTTCCGGCCGCGCCAAGAGCCCGTCGACCGCCGTGCCGCGGCAGCGCAAGGCGCGCCCCGCCCAGCAGATGATGCGGGTATCGCGCCCGATGTCGCGCGGCAACACGGCTCTGGCGCAGGCCTTCGAGGTCGAGCTCGATCCCGATCCGATCGCCTATGACAATGTGGTGCCGATGAGCCAGCGGCTGTCGCTGCTCGAACTGAACGAAGCCACCTGCCACTGGCCGGTCGGCGATCCCGCAAGCCCCGATTTCTTCTTCTGCGGCGGCAAGGCGCTCGCGGGCCTGCCCTATTGCGCGCACCACTCGCGCGTCGCCTACCAGCCGGCGTCCGATCGGCGGCGCCAGCCGAACAAGCCGCCGCACCGGTAATCAGCGAGACGCGAAATGAAAAATATCCCCGCTTTCGCGGGGATTTTTTTGTGGGCGTTATCTGGAAACTACTCCGCCTTCGCGAAGCGGTCGTCGAGCGCATAGCCGGCGCCGCGCACGGTGCGGATCGGATCCTGCTCGCGGCCCGGGTTGAGCAGCTTGCGGAGACGACCGATATGCACGTCGACGGTACGCTCGTCGATATAGATGTCGCGGCCCCAGACGCTGTCGAGCAGCTGCTCGCGGGAGAATACGCGGCCGGGATGCTCGAGGAAGAATTCGAGCAGGCGGTATTCGGTGGGACCGAGATCGATCGGACGGCCCGAACGCGCGACGCGGCGCTTCTCGCGGTCGAGCTCGATGTCGCCATAGGCGAGCACGGTGGCGAGCCGCTCCGGGCTCGCGCGCCGCAACAGGCCCTTCACGCGCGCCAAAAGCTCCGGCACCGAGAACGGCTTGACGATGTAATCGTCGGCGCCGGTGGCGAGACCTCGCACCCGCTCGCTCTCCTCGCCGCGTGCAGTCAGCATGATGATAGGCAGCTGCTTGGTTTCGGGCCGCGCGCGCAGGCGGCGGCAGAGCTCGATGCCGGACAGGCCCGGCAGCATCCAGTCGAGCACGATCAGGTCGGGAACGCGCTCCTTCAGCCGCGTGTCGGCGTCGTCACCGCGCGCGACCGTTTCGACGTCATAGCCCTCGGCATCGAGGTTGTAGCGCAGAAGCGTGGTCAGCGCCTCCTCGTCCTCCACCACCAGAATGCGCGCGCTCATGCTTTCTCCTGATTACCTGGTCCTAGTTGCCCGGCACGGTTGTAGCAAAGGTCGTCATGTCGCCCTTGGGGCGCTTGTCCATGATCTGCTGGCCTTCGATCATGTAGAACACGGTCTCGGCGATGTTGGTGGCGTGGTCGCCAATCCGCTCAATGTTCTTGGCGCAGAACATCAGGTGGATGCAGAACGAGATGTTGCGCGGATCTTCCATCATGTAGGTGAGCAATTCGCGGAACAGCGAGGTGCAGATGGCGTCGACTTCCTCGTCGCCCTTCCACACGCTCATCGCCGCCGGCAGGTCGTGCGCGGCATAGGCGTCCAGCACGGTCTTGACCTGCGACTGCACGAGGTCGGTCATGTGCTCGAGCCCGCGGATCAGCTTCAGCGGGTGGAAATCGCTTTCGAGCGCGGCGACGCGCTTGCCCATGTTCTTGGCGAGGTCGCCGATCCGCTCGAGGTCGGTCGCAACGCGCATGGCGCCGACGATCTCGCGCAGATCGACCGCCATCGGCTGGCGGCGGGCGATGGTCAGCACCGCGCGCTCCTCGATGGTGCGCTGCAAGGTGTCGATTTCGGAATCGGCCGCCACCACGCGCTGGCCGAGCGTGATGTCGCGGCGGACCAGGGCGTCGACGGAATCGACGATCATGCGCTCGGCAAGACCGCCCATTTCCGCGACCAGCCGGGTGAGTTCGGTGAGGTCGCTGTCGAACGCCTTGGCGGTGTGTTCAGAAGCCATTTCTTATCTCCTCAACCGAACCGGCCGGTAATGTAGTCCTGGGTGCGGCGATCGCTGGGTGACGTGAAGATCTTGTTGGTGTCGTCGAACTCGATCAGCTCGCCGAGATACATGAACGCGGTCTTGTCCGAAACGCGCGCGGCCTGCTGCATGTTGTGGGTCACGATCGCGATGGTGTAGTTCTCGGACAGTTCCTGGATCAGTTCCTCGACCTTGGCGGTCGAGATCGGATCGAGCGCCGAGCAGGGCTCGTCGAACAGGATCACCTCGGGCCGTACCGCCACCGTGCGGGCGATGCACAGGCGCTGCTGCTGGCCGCCGGAGAGCGACAGGCCGGATGCGTTGAGCTTGTCCTTGACCTCGTTCCACAGCGCGCCGCCGCGCAGCGCCTTCTCGACGCGGCCGTCCATCTCGGACTTGGAGATCTTCTCATAGAGGCGGATGCCGAAGGCGATGTTCTCGTAGATCGTCATCGGGAAC
>DATMNV010000008.1:0-100960 GCA_035568535.1 Bradyrhizobium sp. | reverse complement strand
GCTCTATCCCCTCATCCTGAGGGCTTGCGAAGCAAGCGTCTCGAAGGATGAGGCCGATATCGGGGCCTCATGGTTCGAGACGGCGCATTCGCGCCTCCTCACCATGAGGGTTTTTGACGCAGTAGGACTAACCCACCCTACCGATCTTCGCACCAGCTCACGCCGCCTTCGTGCCGAGCTGCCCGGCTTCCCAGCCCAGCATCGCCTGCTTGCGGGTGATGCCCCAGTGATAGCCGGTGAGCTTGCCGTCCTTGCCGAGCGCGCGATGGCAGGGCACCACGAACGACACCGGGTTCTTGCCGACCGCCGCGCCAACTGCGCGCGACGCCTTCGGGCTTTGGATATTGCAGGCGATATCCGAGTAGGAGACCGCGCGGCCCATCGGGATCTTCAGCAACGTTTCCCACACCCGCACTTCAAAGTCGGTGCCGATCAAAACCACCCGCAGCGGCTGGTCCGGCCGCCAAAGCCTGGTGTCGAAGATGCGCTGCGCCAGCGGCGCCGTGCCTTCGGTGTCTTCGATGTAGGTCGCTTTTGGCCAGCGTGCCTTCATGTCGGCGAGCGCGATGTGCTCTTCGCCGGGATCGGCGAAGGCAAGCCCCGCCAACCCGCGGTTCGTGCCGATCACGACGGCGCTGCCAAACGGCGAGGCGTGGAAGCCGTAGCTGAGCGTCATCCCGGCGCCGCCATTCTTCCATTCGCCCGGCGACATCGCCTCATGGGTGACGAACAGATCATGCAGCCGCCCGGGGCCCGAGAGACCGGAGTCGAGTGCGGCGTCGAGCACGCTCGCGGAATCCCGCAGCAGGCCCTTGGCGTGGTCGAGGGTAAGCGCCTGCATGAAGGCCTTGGGCGTCAGCCCGGCCCAGCGGCGGAACAGATGGTGCAGCTCATCGGGCGTCACGCCGGCGGCGTCCGCCATCGCCTCGATGGTCGGCTGCGTCCGCCAGTGTTCGCTGATGAAGGCGATCGCGCGGCGAACGGAGTCGTAGTCGCGTAACGCAGCATTCTGGGGGCCCGGCTTGGCCAGGCGCTGGTCATGTATGGCGAGGGTCATCATGCTGTCTGATGTAGGACGCTGGCCCATTTCAAACCACCCGATTCCCGATAAGCGTTTAACTCACGGGATTGTAGGTCACGCCGCGCCGGGCGGCCACTAGCCCCGCCCTTAAGGCGCTGGCAAAGCTGGCCTTTTCGTTCGGGCCCAGGAAGCTTCCGATCGACACCCGGCGGCCCCTGGAGACCAGATAAAGCCGCTCGATGCCGAACTCCTCATGCGCGATCTGGTCGAGCTGCACCCAGAGCGGATTGAGCACCCATTCTACCACATGGCCGCGATGGCTGATCCGCCGTACCCGCAATTCCGACGGTGTCACCGAAATCTCCTCGCTCGCCCTGGCGCGGCGGAAATTGATCTTGAAGGCGATGTAGATCGCCAGCACGTCGAGCCCGAAGAAGCCGAACACCGGCCAGGCGCCCATCATCCAGAACGCCACGCCCGCGGCGAAACTGATCACTGTCAAAAAAGCCATCACCAGCATGAAGCCGGTGCGGTTGAGCGAGCGATGCGGCGTCAGCACGGCCGAGAACAGGATCGGCTCGGGCGCGTCGGGATCAAAATCATTGCCTACAGTCATGACGTATCAGTATATCCCGTTCATGGCGAAAATCATCCGCGCCCAACGCGCCAAAAAAACCCAGGTTCGATCGCTGCCGAAGAAAACGGCAAAGGCCAAGGCTAAACTCAAGCCTAAACCCAAGGCTAAACTTAAGGCCAAGCCCCAGGCGAAGTCTGCCCGCCCGGCCAGGAAATCCAGGGCGCCACAGCCCAAGCCGTGGACGCCTGAGGAGGTTCGCGAGGTCTTCGAACGCTTCCGCAAGGCCAATCCCGAGCCCAGGGGCGAGCTGGAACATCTCAACCCCTTCACGCTTCTGGTTGCGGTCGTGCTCTCCGCACAGGCGACCGATGCCGGCGTCAATCGGGCGACGCGCGAATTGTTCAAGGTCGCCGACACCCCGCAGAAAATGCTGGAACTCGGCGAAGAGAAACTGCGCGACTACATCAAGACCATCGGCCTCTATCGCAACAAGGCCAGGAATGTGATCGCGCTGTCGCAAAAACTGATCGCGGATTTCGGCGGCGAGGTGCCCCGCACGCGCGCCGAGATCGAGTCGCTTCCCGGCGCCGGGCGCAAGACCGCCAATGTCGTGCTCAACATGGCCTATGGCGAGCACACCATGGCGGTCGATACCCATGTGTTCCGTGTCGGCAATCGCACCGGGCTTGCGCCCGGCAAGACGCCGCTCGAAGTCGAGCTAGGTCTCGAAAAAATAATTCCGTCCGAATTCATGTTGCATGCCCATCACTGGCTGATCCTGCATGGCCGCTACACCTGCCTCGCGCGCAAGCCGCGCTGCGAGGTATGCCTGATCAACGATCTTTGCCGCTGGCCGGAGAAGACGGTCTGAGGCATGATCGTGCGATCATGAAAGGCGAGTTTCGACATTCTTCGATAGCTTGCGCGAGGAGTGATTGAGGGATGCCGTGAGTCAGCAGGATCAAACCGCTCCGGCCCCCGCCAGCCCAAGTCCATCGGTTCCGGCGCCGGCCAAGCCGTTCCTTCCCGCCTATGGTTTCTGGGGCCGGTTCACGATTCCCCTGATTGCGGTGCTGGCCGCGCTCGGCTTTATCGTGGTGGCCACCACTTACTGGAACGAGTGGACCGGTGATGCCCGGATCCAGGTTACCGATGACGCCTATGTCCGGGCCGATCTGACACGGCTGAGCAGCCGGGTGGCTGGAGAGGTCCTGAAAGTTACCTTCGATGATTTTCAGCGTGTGAAGGCCGGCGAACTTCTGATCCAGATCGACCCCGCCGATTATCAGGCTCTGGTTGACCAGGCCGACGCGGCCGTGATCGGCGCGCAGGCGGCACTCGACAATCTCGCCAACCAGATCGAGCTGCAATATGCGACGATTGCACAGGCGGAAGCGGCGCGCCTGTCGGCGGAAGCCCTGGAGGTTGAGGCACGCCAAGAGCAGGAGCGCCAGCAATCGCTGGAGCAAACTGATGCCGGTACACGGCAAAGGCTCGAACAGGCGACCGCGGCCTATGCCAAGTCACAGGCCGATGTCAGTGCGAGCCGCGCCGTCATCGCCGCGCAACGCCATCAGCTCGAAGTATTGCAGGGAAACAAGAAGCAGCGCGCTGCCGATGTCGAAGCAGCCAAGGCGGCGCTCGATGCGGCAAAGCTGAAGCTTGGCTACACCAGGATCGTAGCGCCGTTCGACGGCGTCACGAGCGAGCGCCAGGTGCAGCCAGGCGATTACGTCAATATCGGCACCAATCTCATCAATGTTGTGCCGCTGCCCAATGTCTATGTGATGGCCAATTACAAGGAGACCCAGCTCACCCACGTCAAGCCGGGCCAGCCTGTCGAGATCAAGGTGGACACCTTCTCGCGCGATACCTTGCATGGCCGCGTCGAGCGCATCGCACCGGCAAGCGGCTCGCAATTCGCGCTGTTGCCGCCGGACAACGCCACGGGCAATTTTACCAAGGTCGTGCAGCGTATCCCGGTCCGCATCGCCCTGGACAAGGGGCAGCCGCTGCTGGATCGTCTATTGCCCGGCATGTCCGTCGTCACCAGCATCGATACCGGCGATGGCCGAAAGTGATGACCGTCACGGCCCGGTATCGCGCGGCAGCGTCGGCCCGCGGCCGATATTCGCGGTCATCGCGGTGCTGCTGGCGGCGGCTCTCTCCAATTTCGACAGCCGCCTGACTACGGTCGGCCTGCCAGACCTGCGCGGCGCCTTTTCGCTGAGCTTTGACGAAGGCGCCTGGCTCGCAACGGCCGGCATCGGCTCGCAGATATTCATCGCGCCGTCAGTGGCGTGGTTTGCGACCGTATTCGGGCTGCGCCGCGTGCTCGGCATTCCCTGTCTGGTCTTTGCCCTGGTCGCACTGGTCGTGCCGTTCGTGCGTGATTACACCACGTTGATTGCGCTCAGCATCGTGCACGGCATGCTGCTCGGCACATTTGTGCCGGCATCGCTGATGATCATCTTGCGCAACCTGCCGATCCGCTGGTGGCTGCCGGCGATCTCGATCTATGCCATCCGCGTCGGGTTCGCCTTCGATAGCAGCTCGTCGGCGGTCGGCTTCTTTGTCGAGCACCTGGGATGGTCCTGGATATACTGGCAGGGCGCGCTGATCGCGCCGGTGATGACGTTGATGATCTATCTCGGCACGCCGAGCGAGCCGATCAATCGCGCTCTGTTGAAGGAAGCCGACTGGGGCGGCATGCTGCTGCTCGGTACCTCGGTTTCGATGATCTATGCCGGGCTCGACCAGGGCAACCGCCTCGACTGGCTGGAGTCGGGCACCGTGATGGCGTTGCTGACCGGCGGTGGGGCACTATTCGTCATTTTTTTCATTCACGAGACCCGTGTCCGCCGGCCTTGGGCCCATGTCAGCGTGTTGTTCAACCGCAATATCGGACTCGCGCTGGTAGCGATCCTGCTCTACTCGTCAACGAGCCTATCCAATTCCTCGCTGGTACCGAATTTCCTCGGTGCGGTGACCCTGCTCCGCCCCGAGCAATCCGGCGTGTTGCTGTGGGTCTATGGCGTGCTGCCGATGCTTGTGCTGGTGCCGTTGTCGATCTTCCTGTTGCGGCACTTCGATGCGCGCACAGTGGCGGTGATCGGGTTTTCGGCGTTCGCGGCCGCTGCTCTGCTCGGCACGCAACTGACCCACGATTGGGCACGCGGCGATTTCGTCGTCATCGTGTTGCTGCTGTCGGTCGGGCAGGCGTTCACCCTGCTGCCGCTGGTTATCACCATGCTGTCCAATTCTGATCCGACCCGCGCGACCGCCTTCATTGCCTATATTCAGATCGTACGGTTGGGCAGCGCAGAGATCGGCCTTGCGCTGATGGGGACATGGTTGCGCGTGCGCGAGCAAATCCATTCCAATTTCATCGGGCAGCATGTCGAGAATGGCGGGAGCGATGTCACGCAGATGCTGGGCAAACTCCGCGATTTCTTTGCGAGCCATGGCGCCTCGCTCGCGCCGGCGCGCGCGCTGGGCACGCTCGCCGCGCTGGTGCGGCGCGAGGCCAATGTGCTCGCCTATATCGACGGCTTTTGGCTCTGCTTCTGGCTCGCGATCGCGGGCTTGTTCGTGATCAGCCTGATGGTCCGTGCGCCGCCGGGGCCGTTCACGCCGGAGCCGTTCGGCGTAGCCAAGGCATTCCTGCGCAAGTGTGGCGTGGCGGTGTCCTGACGCTTGGGCGCTTGCCCATCGACAGGCGCGAACCAATGCAACGCCCGCGCGCTTGTCTGCAGCCGAGGCGCGGCCTAGGCTTGTTCGCCAAGGTCCGCTTCAAGGGCGAGCAAGAATCTGGGGAGGTGCGTCGTGCGGTGGCAGGCTGTACTCGCGTTCGCGGTTGTTTTCCTCGACGTCAGCGGCGCTCGCGCGCAAATCTCTGACAATGTCGTCAGGATCGGCGTGATGAACGATCAGTCCGGCCTCTATGCCGATCTCGGCGGGCCGGGCTCGGTCACGGCGGCACGGATGGCGGTCGAGGATGCCGGCGGCACCGTGCAGGGCAAGCCGATCGAGATCGTGGTCGCCGACCATCAGAACAAGGCCGATGTCGGGGTCGCGATCGCGCGGCGCTGGTTCGAAAGCGAGGGCGTCGACCTCGCGATCGGGTTCGATCACTCCGCCGTGGCACTCGCGGTCGAGCAGCTCGCGGCGCAATATAACCGGATCGCCATCGCCGGCGCGGTCGGCAGCACGGCTTTCACCGGCAAGAACTGCACGCCGAACGAGGCATCCTGGATCTACGACAGCTATGCGTTGACCACGAGCCTGGCCAAATCGACCGTCGCCGAAGGCCGTGACACCTGGTTCTTCATCACCGTCGACTATACGTTCGGCCATTCGCTGGAGGCGGATGCGTCGGCTGCGGTACTGGCGGCGGGCGGCAAGGTGCTGGGCAGCGTGCGCCATCCGCTCAACACCTCGGACTTCAGCTCCTATCTGCTGCAGGCGCAGTCGTCGGGCGCGAAGGTCGTGGCATTCGCCAATGGCGGCGGCGACATGGTCAATGCCGTCAAGCAGGCCAACGAGTTTGGCCTGACCAAAAGCCAGAGCATGGTGTCGCTCTTGGTCTTCCTCTCCGACGTGCACAGCATGCAATTGCAGGCCGCGCAGGGGCTGAAATTCGTCACCGCCTTCTATTGGGACCGCGACGACGAGACCCGCGCCTGGTCAAAGCGCTTCTTCGACAAACAGGGGCGGATGCCGACCATGCCGCAAGCCGCGGTCTATTCGGCCGTCCGCCACTATATCGCCTCGATCAACGCCGCCGGCACCGATGAGGCCAAGGCCGTGATGGCCAAGATGCGCGCGCTGCCGGTGAATGATTTTTATGTCAAGGACGGGCATGTGCGCGAGGACGGCCGCCTGGTGCACGACATGCTGTTTGCGCAGGTGAAAACCCCTGCGGAATCCGAGGGGCCGTGGGATTACTACAAGATACTCGGCACCATTCCCGGCGATCAGGCATTTCGTCCGTTGGCCGAGGCCGGCTGTCCCCTCGTCGTGCACTGACGCCATCATCAACTTAGTGTGACCGCCGCGCGCCGCCTGGGCCGCGGTTAGCCGAAATATTCGCAAGATTGCGCGGTTCTTAAGAACCTGGGGCGACAGAGGCAGGGACCGAGACATGAACCACACGGCCGCGCTGGTATCGCTTGCGACCTCGGTTCCACCGCATCAATTCCACCAGAGACAAATTCTCGAAGCTGCGAGCGCCGTGATGGCCGATCGCTATCCGGAATTCGAGACGCTGTCGTCGCTGTTCGCCAATACCGGCATTCGCCATCGCTACGGCGTCAAGCCGATCGAATGGTATCTCGAACGGCGCGGCTGGCCGGAGCGCACGCAGGCGTTTCTGGAAGGCGCGGAAGCGCTGTTTGTTGACGTCGCACGCAAGGCGCTGGCGAGCGCCGGTCTTTCCGCCGGTGACGTCGATACGGTCGTCACAATCTGCTCGACCGGGATCGCGACGCCGACGCTGGAAGCGCGCGTCGCCACCCGCATGGGCTTTCGCGGCGACGTGTCGCGCGTGCCGGTGTTTGGGCTCGGATGCGCGGGCGGCGTCTCGGGCCTGTCGATCGCTGCGCGGCTGGCGCAGTCGCGGCCCGGCACCAACGTGCTGCTGGTCGCGATGGAGCTCTGCACGCTCGCGGTGCGGCATGACGAACTGAGCAAGGCCAATGTCGTCGCCGCCAGCCTGTTTGGCGACGGCGCCGCCGCGGTCGTGCTCCGCGCCGGCGACGGCGGCACCACGCGGGTCGAAGCGTCGGGCGAAAAGCTCTGGCCGGATACGCTCGATATCATGGGCTGGAGCGTTGATCCCGAAGGTTTTGGCGTGATCTTCCAGCGCACGATTCCGGATTTCGTGCGCGAGCAGATGGGACCGGCGGTGGCCGAGATCGTCGCAAAGATGGCATTTTCGCTGGCCGACATCGACCGCTTCCTTTGCCATCCCGGCGGGGCCAAGGTGATCACGGCGCTGGAGCGGGCGCTGGCGCTGGAGCAAGGCGCGCTCGACCATGAGCGCGAAGTGATTGCCGACTACGGCAACATGTCGGCGCCGACCGTGCTGTTCGTGCTCGAGCGGGCGATGACGCAAGGCTTGCCCAAGCGTTCGCTCCTGACTGCACTCGGTCCCGGCTTCACCGCAAGCTGCGTCGCCCTGCGGCACGCGGCGTGAGCCTTGCATCCATCATCCTTGCACTGGTGACGCTGCAGCGGCTGGGCGAGCTCGTACTGGCCCGTCGCAACACCAGGGCGCTGTTGGCGCGCGGTGCGATCGAAATCGGCGCCAGCCATTTTCCACTGATCGTCGCGGTACACGCTGCGTGGCTGATCGCACTGTGGGTTTTCGGCCGAAATCAGGAAGTGAACCTTCCCGCGCTCGCCGCCTTCGCGGCCTTGCAGCTTGTTCGTGTCTGGGTGCTCGCGACGCTCGGCTCGCGCTGGACCACGCGTATCGTCGTGTTGCCGGGCGAGCCGCTCGTCGCTTCGGGCCCCTATCGCTATTTCGCCCATCCCAACTATGCGGTGGTGGTCGGAGAGATCGCGCTGTTGCCGCTGGCGCTGCATCTGCCGCTGCTGGCGTCGATCTTCACGGTGCTGAACGCCGCGGTGCTCACCGTCCGGATCCGTGCCGAGACCCGCGCGCTTGGCGAGCTGAGCCGATGGCCCGCTCGCACCACGCCATGAGCATTCAGCAAGACACCGTCTGCGCTGCGCCCGATGCCACGACATGGACCGGTTTCCTCCTGATGTGTCTCGGCATGTTCATGGCGATCCTGGACATCCAGGTGGTTGCGACCTCGCTGCCGACCATCCAGGATGCGCTCGCCATTTCCAAGGAGGCGATGAGCTGGATTCAGACCGCCTATCTGATCGCGGAAGTGATCGCGATCCCGCTCACCGGTCTTTTCACCCGCGTGCTGACCTTGCGTTGGCTGTTCGTTATAGCGGTTGGTGTCTTTACCCTGGCGTCGATCGGTTGCGCCTTCAGCCCGGATTTTTCGGTGCTGCTGCTCTTCCGTATCGTGCAGGGATTTTCCGGCGGCGTGCTGATCCCGGCGGTGTTCTCGGCGGTGTTCATGCTGTTTCCGCCGCGCCTGCACGCGGTTGCGACCACGATCGGGGGCGTGGTCGCGGTGCTGGCGCCGACGGTCGGACCCGTCGTCGGCGGCTTCATCACCGCGACCTGGTCGTGGCCGTGGCTGTTCCTGATCAATGTCGTCCCCGGGCTGATCGCGGCATCGGTGACGCCATTGCTGTTGCCGCGGCAAAGCACCGATCTCGGCGAGATCAGGAAGCTGGATGCGATTTCGCTCGTGCTGATGGCGGCGGCGCTCGCGAGCCTCGAGATCGGCCTGAAACAAGCACCGCAGCGCGGCTGGTTTTCAACGCAGTGCAGCGGCCTGTTACTCGTCAGCGCCATTGGCCTCGGCCTGTTCCTGTGGCGGACGTCGCAGGCGAGGCATCCGGTGTTGCGGCTCGTCGCATTGAGGCGGCGTTCCTTCGCGGTCGGTTGTCTCCTGAGTTTCTGCCTCGGCGTCGGGCTGTTCGGCTCGGTCTATCTGATGCCGGTGCATCTCGCCTTCGTGCGCGGCCATGACGCGTTCGAGATCGGCACCGTCATGCTGGTGACGGGTGTGGCGCAACTCGTCACCGCACCGTTCGCCGCGCTGCTGGAAAGCCGGATTGGCGCGCGGCCGTTGACGGCGGCCGGCTTCGCGCTGTTCGCATTTGGGCTGGGCTTGAGCTATTTCCAGCCACGCACCGCCGACTTCGATGAAATGCTATGGCCGCAGATCCTGCGCGGCATCGCGATCATGTTCTGCCTCTTGCCGCCGACGCGGATCGCGCTCGGTGATCTGCCCGAGACGGAAATCGCCGACGCCAGTGGTCTCTTCAACCTGATGCGCAATCTCGGGGGCGCGATCGGAATTGCGTTGATCGACACCATCCTCTACGGCCGGGTCGTAATTTATGCGGAGAATTTCAGGGATCGCCTGCTGGCGGGCGATGTCTCTGCGGCGAAAGCAATTGGTCTCGACCCGTCGCTGCTGCTCAACCGCGCGTCGAGACCGCCGACTGAAGCCGAGATCGCCTTCGTCCAACCATTGGTCGAGAAGGCTTCGCTTGCGCTGTGCATCAATGAGGCCTGGGCGCTCCTCGCCGGTGTCGCGATCGTTGGGCTTTTGCTCGTACCGTTCGCGCGCGACTCCAGAGCGCGATGACTAATCGTCATCCCGCTCCATCCTTATGTTTGAGCATGATCTTCGCGCAAACGCTACGCGTTTGTCGCGAGGGAAAACCGGTATCCACTTTTCCGGATCATGCCCTAAGCCGTCGGCACGCTTCTCCGTCGCGCCGGCTCGATCAGCTCCGGCCGCGGGCCGGAGAGGCGCTTGTGCATGTGCACCATCAGCGCCATGCCGAACAGCGGCGTCGCCAGATTGACGACCGGGATCGACACGAAGGCCGCGATCAGCGCGCCCGCGGTGAAGACCGTCGCCGCATTGTCCTTGCGCATCAGCTTGGCTTCAGCCGGTGGTCGGAACCGCATCGCCGCGAGCTCGAAATACTGCTTTCCGAGCAGCCAGGCGGTGGCGATGAAGAACACCAAAAAGCCCGCGCCGGCCACGAACACGAAAGGCAGTGCGACCAGGTAGACCAGCAGCGTCAGCAGCGCGATCTTGACGCCCTCGATCGTCGCCAGCGTGATCGGCAGCGCCATGCCGGGTTCTTCCGCCGGATAATATTCGCGCTCGACGAGGTCGGCGACGTCGTCGACAAAGACGCCTGCAATCAGCGACGTGATCGCCGGCATCAGGAAAATGCCGCCGATCACGACGCCGAAGCCGGCCGCGATCGAGACAAGCCAGGAAAGGACATTCAGCGTCGTGTGGAAATTGGGCCCGAGCATCGCTTCCGCCCAGCCCTCGCCTGATGTCGCAAGCCAGCTCAACAACCGCTGCAGGCCGATCGCAAGCACGGTGATCAGCACCAGCGCAAGCCCGACCGAGCGCCACAGGATCGAGCGCATCGGCGGCGACAGGATTTGCGAAATCGCCTTGACGGCGGCGTCGATCATGACGGGGTACCCTCTCGAAATTGCCATCGAGAGGTAGACATGCGCGTCAGCTTAAGCAAGGCCCGTAAACCGGCCGGTTTGACGCAGTTCAAGCGTCGAGCGGCTTGCCGCGCACGCTGGGACCGAACAGGGCCAGCGTGACGATCACGATCACCATCGCCGTGGTGATCAGCCCGAATACGCCGCTGATACCCGCCTGCTTCAGCATATAGGCCACGATGAAGCCCGAGAACGTCGCGCTGATCCGGCTCATGGAATAGACCAGCCCAGCCGCCCGCGCGCGGACCGCGGTCGGGAACACTTCCGTCTGGTAGGCATGATAGGCGTAGGACATGGTCATGTTCGCCGCCGTCAGCAGCACGCCGCAGCCGATCAGCAGCGCCGGCGCGGTGAGCTGCGAGAAGGCGATGCCGAAGATGATGATCGCGACACAGGCGCCGCAGATGATCCATTTGCGCTCGAACGTGTCAGCGAAGGTCGCAGCAAGCAGCGGCGCGATCGGATAGGCGAAGGCGACGATGAAGGCATATTCCAGGCTCTTGGTGATCGTGATGCCCTTCTCGACCAACAGCGTCGGCACCCAATTGGCGAAGCCGTAGAAGCCAAAGGCCTGGCAGAGGTTGAACACCATGAACATCACGACAAGCGGTAAATAGGGCGGCTTGAACAGGTCGCCGAAGCCGACCATCGGCATTGCGGCAGAGGCGCGTCCTTCTGCGGCCTTCGCGGTTTGCTCCTTCGCGCCGGTGGCGGCTTCCAGCGTGCGTACGACGGCGATCGCCTCCGCGCCGCGGCCGTGGCGCGCGAGCCAGAGCGGGCTCTCCGGCAGGTAAAGCCGCAGCACCCAGATCATCATACTGGCGGCGGCGCCGATCAGCACCACCCAGCGCCAGCCGTCGAGGCCCATGGGCGACAGCGGCACCAGCCACCAGGCGAGGAAGGCTACGATCGGCACCGCAATGAACATCACGGCCTGGTTGACGGCAAAGGCTCGGCCGCGCATCCAGCTCGGCACCAGCTCGGTGATGTAGGCGTCGATGGTGATGATCTCGACACCGATGCCGATCCCGGCGAGGAAGCGCCACAGCAGCAGGCCGTCTGAGGTGGTCTGGAACGCCATGATTACCGAGGCCGCGCTATAGGCGAGCAGCGCCCAGGTAAAGATCGCGCGCCGGCCGAAGCGGTCGGCGAGGAAGCCGAGGAAGAACGTACCGACGAACAGGCCCGCGAACGTCGCCGCGACGAAGGCGCCAATCCCGGAGAAGCCGAAGAACGCCTCTGTGGTGGCAGTCAACAGCTTGCTGCGGCCAAGGCCCGGCGCGATATAGCCAGTGAGAAACAGGTCGTAGATCTCAAAACAGCCGCCGAGCGACAGCAGAATCACGAGCCGCCAGAGGTAAGACGAGGCCGGCAAGCTTTCGAGCCGCCGCGAGATTTCGGTTGGGCCTGCGGATGCGCCCGCAAAATCGGTTCCTGCCTCAAGGCTGACAACGCTCACATTTACCTCCCCTACCGGCCGAGTTATGCGGATTGTTTTGCCCCGCTTTTCGGTCGACTTTGGCCGTCTCGCATCTGCGTTATGCTCACGCGAATGCAGCGTTGCAAAGATTATATTTTTCAGATGGCGCAGCAACGCCTATCTTCAGCGCAGGAATGAAGGAGACAGGAATGGCCGAAACCGGATTGCCACTCGAGGGCGTGAGGGTCGTCGAGATGACCCACATGGTGATGGGCCCGACCTGCGGCATGATCCTCGCGCAGCTCGGCGCCGAAGTGATCAAGGTCGAGCCGCCCGCAGGCGACAAGACCCGCTCGCTCGGCGGCATGGGCACCTCGTTCTTTCCGTTGTTCAACCGCGGCAAGCGCAGCATCGTGCTCGATCCGGCGAAGGTGGAAGATCGCGAGACCATGCATCGGCTGCTCGCAAGCGCCGACGTGTTTCTGGAAAATTTCCGAGACGGTCAGCTCGAGAAGCAGGGCCTCGGCGCGGAACAGCTGCGGGAAAAATATCCGCAGCTGATCGTCGCGGGCCACAAGGGATTCTTGTCCGGCCCCTACGAGCATCGTCCCGCGCTCGACGAGGTCGTGCAGATGATGTCGGGACTGGCCGCGATGACCGGGACCAAGGAAAAGCCGCAGCGTGTCGGCTCTTCCGCCAACGACATCATGGGCGGCATGTTCGGCGTGATCTCGATCCTCGCCGCGCTCTACCAGAAACGCAGCAGCGGCTCGGCTTCCGGCGCCAACATCCGCATCGGGCTGTTCGAGAACTGCCTGTTCCTGGTTGCCCAGCACATGGTCGAATACGAGATGACCGGCACCAAGCCGCGCTCGATGCCGGAGCGCGAGCATGCCTGGCCGATCTACGACATTTTCGACACGGCGGACGGCAATCGAATTTTTATCGGCGTCGTCACCGAAGGCCATTGGCAGAGTTTTTGCCGCGAATTCGGCATGCAGGAGTTTCTGGACGATCCAACGCTGCGCACCACCACCGACCGGATCATGGTGCGCTCGCGGATCATTCCACGTGCGGCGGAAATCATCAAAGGGTGGAATATCGCAAGGCTTTCGGAAAAGCTCGACGCGCTCAACATCTGCTTCTCGCCGATCAACCGTCCCGAGGACCTCTTCAACGATCCGCATGTGTTGCGGCCGGGCGGCCTCGTCAATAATTTCAACGCCGATGGCACCCCGTTCCGCGTGCCGGCGTTGCCGATCGAATGGAACGGCGCCAATATCGGCGAAGGGCTGAAGGTGGCGCCGCTCGGTGACGACACTGCAGCGGTCCGTGCCGAGCTCGAACAAGAAACCGGGAAGGGAATGAGGAAACGCGCATGACCGACGTTCAGAAAATCTATCCCAATGGCCGCGTCACCCTGCGCGAAGTCGGCCTGCGTGACGGCCTGCAACTCGTCAAAACCGTTCCGTCGACGCAGGCCAAGCAGCGCTGGGTCCGCGATGAATATGCCGCCGGCGTGCGCTGCTTCGAAGTGGGTTCGTTCCTGCCGGCGAAGACCTTTCCGCAATTCGTCGATGTACGCGAGGTCGTCGCCACCGTCGCCTCGCTGCCGGGCGCGCATGGCGTCGCGCTGGCGCTGAACGAGCGCGGCGTCAACGAGGCGCTGGCGTCAGGCGTCGCCGAAATCGCCTCCGTAGTCTCGGCAACGGAAGAACACAGCCAGGCCAATGCCAACCGCTCGCGCGAATCGGCGATCGCCAATGTCAAACGGATGTGCGATCTGCGCGATGCCAGCGCGCACAAGCCGATCGTGCATGCCGCGATCTCGATGGCGCTCGGCTGCTCGATCGCGGGCGCGGTCGATCCGAACGAGGTGGTCCGGCTGGTGGAAAAATGCTTCGAGGCCGGCGTCGACGCGGTCGGCATCGCCGATACCGTCGGCTATGCCGGGCCGAAGGCCGTTGGCGAGCTGACCAAGGCGGCGGTGAAGATCGCTGGCAGGAAGCCGATCTGCGTTCACCTGCACGACACCCGCGGCATGGGTATCGCAAACGCCGCCGCGGCGCTCGACGAGGGCGCGCGCATCCTCGACGGCTCGCTCGGCGGCCTCGGCGGCTGTCCGTTCGCGCCGGGCGCGACCGGCAATGTCGTGTTCGAGGATCTGGTGTTCCTCTGCGAGAGCAAGGGTTTTGCCACCGGCATCGATATCGACAGGCTGATCGCGGTGCGCGCCATTCTCCGCGAGGCGATGCCGAACGAGACGCTTTATGGCGGGCTCGCCCGCGCCGGCCTGCCCTGCGCCACTGCCGCCAAAGCCGCTTAGAGCTTGGTTGTCCGCAGCCGCAGTGCGTTGCCGACCACACTGACCGACGACAGTGCCATCGCCGCCGCTGCGATGATCGGTGACAGCAGGATGCCGAAGGCGGGATACAAAATGCCGGCCGCGATCGGAATCCCGGCCGCATTATAGATGAAAGCGAAGAACAGGTTCTGGCGGATGTTCCTCATCGTCGCCTGCGACAGTTTTCGCGCACGCACGATTCCGGTGAGATCGCCCTTCAGCAGCGTGACGCCCGCGCTTTCCATCGCGACATCGGTGCCGGTGCCCATGGCGATGCCGACATCGGCGGCGGCCAGCGCCGGCGCATCGTTGACGCCGTCGCCGGCCATCGCGACGATGCGGCCCGCGTTGCGGAGCTTGGTCACGACGGCGCTCTTCTGATCCGGCAGCACTTCGGCCTCGACCTCGGCAATCCCGAGTTTTTGCGCAACGGCTTTCGCCGTGGTCCGGTTGTCGCCAGTCAGCATGATGACCTTGACGCCTTCGGCCGCCAATGCCTTCAGCGCCTCCGGCGTCGAGGCCTTCACGGGGTCGGCGATCGCAAACAGCCCGGCGAGCTTGCCATCGATGGCCATGTTGATCACGGTTGCGCCCTCCCCGCGCAGTCGCTCGGCCTCGGCATCAAGCGCCGAAGTTTCGATGCCGATCGACGACAGATATTTTGAATTGCCCAGCACGATCGACTTGCCCAGCACCTTGCCGGTCGCGCCCTTGCCGGTCGGCGAATCGAAGCTTTCGACGGCGGCGAGCTCGATCCCCCGCTCCTTCGCCGCCCGCACAACCGCATCCGCCAGCGGATGTTCGCTGGCGCGCTCGATGCTGGCGGCGAGTTGCAGGATGTCGTTCTCCTGAAATCCAGTCGCAGGTACAGTCGCCACCACCTTCGGCTTGCCTTCGGTCAGCGTGCCGGTCTTGTCGACCACCAGCGTGTCGACCTTCTCCAGCCGCTCCAGCGCTTCGGCATTCCTGATCAGCACACCGGCCTGCGCGCCGCGGCCAACGCCGACCATGATCGACATCGGCGTCGCCAGCCCGAGCGCACAGGGGCAGGCGATGATCAGCACGCTGACGGCGGCGACCAGGCCAAACGCCAGTTTTGGTTCCGGCCCGAAAATGGCCCAGGCCGCGAACGCGGCAATAGCTGCGATGATCACCGAGGGCACAAACCAGCCCGCGACCTGATCGGCCAGCCGCTGGATCGGCGCGCGCGAACGCTGCGCGTCGGCGACCATCTGCACGATCTGCGCGAGTAACGTTTCGCGCCCGACCTTGTCGGCGCGCATCACAAAGCCGCCGGACTGATTGAGCGTGCCCGCGATCACGCGCGCGCCGGCCTCCTTGGTCACGGGCAGGGATTCGCCGGTCACCAGGGATTCGTCGAGTGCGGAGCGACCCTCGAGAATGACGCCGTCAACCGGCACCTTCTCGCCTGGCCGCACCCGCAGGCGGTCGCCGGCCTTCAACGTGTCGATCTCGACCTCATGATCGGCGCCGCTGTCATCGACGCGCCGCGCAGTCTTGGGCGCGAGCTGCAGCAGGGCCTTGATCGCACCCGAAGTCGCCTCGCGTGCGCGCAGCTCCAGCACCTGGCCGAGCAGCACCAGCACGGTAATGACCGCGGCTGATTCGAAATAGACGGCGACGGCGCCATCATGGCCACGAAAGTCGGCCGGGAAGGCTTGCGGGAAGACCGTCCCGATCAGGCTGTAGACATAGGCAACGCCCGTGCCGATCGCGATCAGCGTAAACATGTTGAGATTGCGCGTGACCAGCGATTGCCAGCCGCGGACGAAGAAGGGCCAGCCCGCCCACAGCACCACCGGCGTCGCGAACACAAGTTGGATCCAGTTCGACAGCGTTGGTTCGATCAGGCCGTGGCCACCGACGATATGTCCGCCCATCTCCAGCACGACCGGCGGTACCGACAGCATCGCGCCGACCCAGAAGCGCCGGGTCATGTCGGCGAGTTCAGGATTGGGCGCGTCGTCGAGACTCACGACGTCAGGCTCGAGCGCCATGCCGCAGATCGGGCAGGTGCCGGGACCGACCTGGCGGATCTCCGGATGCATCGGGCAGGTGTAGATCGTGCCTTCCGGCACGGGAGTTTTTGCCGCTTCAGCCCCGCCCTTGGCGAGATATTTCGCGGGATCAGCCGCAAATTTGGTGCGGCATCCGGTCGAGCAGAAATGAAAGGTCTCGCCGTGATATTCGAAGCGATGCTTCGAGGTTTCCGGATTGACGGTCATGCCGCAGACGGGGTCAAGCACGCCCGGTTTGCCTTGCGGGGCGTGATGATGGCCGTGATGGTGATCGTGGCCGGTGTGGCCGCCATGGCCTCCGCAGCAGGTCTTCGTCCCGCCCGCAGGCGCCTGTTCCGCCGTATCCATCGAACGCTCCGGCCTCTTGAAACCTATACCCTGTACGGGTATATAGGCGGCATGCGCAAGGACATCAAGGCATCCGTTCAGAAGCGCCTCGGCCGGATCGAGGGCCAGGTTCGCGGTCTGTCAAAAATGGTCGACGAGGACCGCTATTGCATCGATATCGTGACGCAGATTTCAGCGGTGCGCGCCGCGCTCCGCCGCGTCGAGGAAGAGGTGCTGCGCGACCACGTCGCCCATTGCGTCGAGCACGCGATCGCCTCCGGCAACAAGGCCGATCAGCGCGAGAAGATCACGGAATTGATGGAAGTCATCGGCCGCTCGGACCGGTAGGTCAGGCCGCTACTTCGGGCTCGCGCCGCTTGCCACGGCGCTCGGGCAGCTGCGCCGGCACATATTCGACACGCAGGAAATGCTCTTCTACGGTGAATCGCTCGATCAAGGTCGTGGCCTCGACATCGACGGTCACTTCCTCAATCTCAACCGAAAGCGTCGCTTCTTCGTCAACCTCTTCAGGAACAAGCGGCGGCGAACCGATCTCGTCTGGAAACACACTGAGTTCGCCCGCTACCTCCGGGAGCGGCTTCTGTTTGTCGGCCCAATGCAGCGCGGTGTAGTCGAAGCCGCGCACGATGGTCGGTTTGACGATTTCGAAATAGGGCGAGATGTCGAAATCGCGCGGCATATAGAGCGAGGAATCGCGGATGTGCAGGATTTCGCGGCGCGCGGCGCGGCTGCCGGCGCGGGTGATGCGGGGCAGGATCGGATAGCGCACGGTGTCGAAGGCCTGCGCGATCAGCGCCGAGCAGATCATCTTGGTGGGATCGCCGGAGCCGAGCGCGATCATGCGCCGTCGCCAGCGCTGCGGCACCGGCACCGGGATCAGATAGCGCATCAGATCGAGGATGTTCTTGGTGTCGTAGCCGAAGCCGATGCGGTTGATGGCATAGCGGCATACGGTGGTGCGGTCCTCATAGGTCAGCCCGACCGGCCGGCAAACGCGGGTGTGATAGCTGAAATATTTCGAGAGCGGCGCCGAGATCACGCCGTCGCCGACATAGGCCTCGATCAGCACATGTGGCTCGCCGTTCTCTTCCTGCGCGCCGTCGATGGGGCCGACATAGAGCGCGGCGTGGGACCAGGTCGACTGGGTCAGGTATTTGATGATGCCGGAGATGCGGTTGTTGCCTTCGACGAGCAGGACGTCGCCCGGCTCGATGATGCTGCGCAGATATTCCGGATCGCTCGGCGTGAACGGCTCATAGCCCGGTACCTCCTTCTGAAGGTAGCCGGCAATAAGCTTGCCGATCATATCGAGCATCACGCCCATGACTCAAACTTCCCCCCGGCGGCCTTTGCGGCCGCTTTTTTCCTTCTCTTATCATGGTCGATAGGCGTTGCAATTTGGTTCATGCATGGCTGGCATCAATCATGATTGATTCACCATGGCGGTTGCCGCCCCTCCCCGAATACGGCAAGTTCGCTACTCGTTCTTTGTTTTTTCAATCCCCGGAAACCATGACATGACAATGACGCGGCGCAGCTTCCTTTCGGCGTCCGCGGCGCTGGCAGCGACCCCGGTGCTTTGTCGCAGCGCTTCCGGCGCGACGCCGCCGCGCGAGGCTGACATTGTCGTGATCGGCGCGGGCGCGGCCGGCATTGCCGCAGCGCGGCGAATCCTCGCAGCCAACCGCAAGGTGATCGTGGTCGAGGCCTCGAGCCAGATCGGCGGCCGCTGCCTCACCGACAGCTCGACCTTCGAGGTTCCGTTCGATCGCGGTGCGCGCTGGATGCACAATCCCGACACCAACCCGATCATCAGGCTCGCGCGCGCGGCCGGGCTCGAAATCGTGACCGCCCCGTCGGGACAGAAAATCCGCGTCGGCCGCCGCAACGCCCGCGCCAGCGAAACCGAGGATTTTCTGGCGACGCTGGTCAAAGCCAACCGCGCCATCGATGACGCCTCGCGCAGGGCCGACATATCCTGCGCTGCTGCGCTGCCGAAGGAACTCGGCGACTGGGCGGGCACGATCGAATTTGCGCTGGGCGCAAGCTTTGCGGGCAAGGACCTCAAGGACTTCTCCGCGGTCGACAAGATCCGCGCGGCGGACCGCAACACGGTGTTCGCCTGCCGGCAGGGCCTGGGCACCCTGATCGCGAAGCTCGGCGCCGATGTGCCGGTTTCGCTGTCGACACCGGCCAGTCGCATCTCCTGGAGCAATCGCGACGTCACGGTGGAAACGCCGTCGGGCAAGATCGCCGCCCGCGCCGCCATCATCACGGCGTCGAGCAATGTGCTGACGGCCGGCAGTATCAAATTCGCGCCCGATATCCCCAAGCGCGCGCTCGATGCGGCCTCCAAATTGAGCCTCGGCAGCTACGATCACATCGCCTTGCAGATATCCGGCAATCCCCTGGGACTTTCGCGCGACGACGTCATTATCGAGCAGAGCACGTCGAGCCGCACGGCGCTGCTGCTCGCGAACATGGGTGGCTCGTCGCTGTGCTCGATCGATGTTGGCGGCTCCTTCGGCCGCGACCTGTCGGCGCAGGGCGAAGCCGCCATGCTCGCATTCGCCAAAGAATGGCTGATAAAACTGTTCGGCAGCGATATCGCGGCAGCGATCAAGAAATCCAGCGCGACCCGCTGGAATGCCTCGCCCTATGTGCTGGGTGCGATGTCGGCGGCCGCCCCGGGCGGCCAGGCCTCGCGAAAGACCCTGACCGAGCCGATCGGCGCCATGTTCCTCGCGGGCGAAGCGACGCATGAGACGCTGTGGGGCACGGTCGATGGCGCCTGGGAAAGCGGCGAGCGCGCGGCCGACGCCGCCTTGCGCAAGATCGGTGCGCTGAGGGATGAGCCGGTGTCGTCGGCTCCCTCACCGCGGGCAGCCAAGCCGCGCCGGCATGCCGCGCCGCGAACGGCCACGCCGTACAACCCAAATTCGTTCTAGCGCAGCACACGGCCGAGCACGGACAGGCCAAGGATCACAGCGAGCAGGCGCCGTGACGCGAATATCGCGATATGCGATATTACATCATGCGGCGGATAGCCTTCACTGCAAAGGCCGGTCGCGAGTGGGTGAAGCTTTCACCCGACATTCGTCGCCGGATCGATCAGCGTTTGACAGCGTTCGCCTCTACCGGACATGGCGACGTGAAGCGTCTCAAGGGTCGCGATGGTAGTCGTCTACGGATTGGTGACTGACGTGTGATCTTCTACGAAGATCAAGATGCGATCGTTGTCGTGGCCGTTGGGCACAGAAAAGATATCTACGACTAGGAGTTGGTACCATGGGCGTCAAATTTCAGAAGACTGCGCGTGGCGAAGTCGCGATCCTTCCACGAAAGGAATACGAACGTCTGGCGGCGAGGGCAGCCGAGGCTGATGAAGATGCCGGCGCCGCGCGGGTCGTTGCGCGTGCGCGAGAAGAGATTGCCGAAGGCGGAGTATTGTTACCGAAAGACGTTGTGGATCGCCTGGCCGACGGCGAAAATCCCGTGCGTGTATTGCGTGAGTGGCGCGAGCGCGACACGCCAGGCGGCATGACGCAAATGTACCTCTCATTCAAATCAGGGCTCAGCCAAGGCTATATTTCGGATATCGAGACCGGTCGTCGCACTGGCACAGCAGCCGCGCTCAGGTCCATCGCCAACGTGCTCGAAGTGCCCCTTGATCTGCTGGTATCGGACAAGTAGCGATGAAAAATCTCCGGCCACGAACGGGCTGAGCGCCTAGCGCAGCACGCCGTCGAGCGCCGGCAGGCCGAAGATCACGGCTAGCGCGATCAGGACGTAGCAGATGCCGCGGAATACGGTTTCGCTGGCGCGACCGAACAGCGAGGCGCCGAAACGCACGCCGATCGCGTAGACGGGACCTACCACCAGCGCGAACAGGATGGCGTCACGGTTGATCAGTCCGCTCACGGCATAGCTCACGCCCGAGAAAAAATCGGACGCGCCGAAATAGAGCAGGATATTGGCGCGCGCGATGTGCGAGGCGATCGGCCGTCCCAGCCAGTAGCCGACGATCGGCGGTCCGCCGGTCTGGGCAAGGCCGGAGCAGAAGCCGGACAGCGCGCCGATGCCGATCGACAGCGGGACATAATCCGGCCCGCGATAGCGCCAGCCCGACAGCAAGAGCAGCAACAGCGCGATCACGAAGCCGGAAATGATCCAGCGCGTGGTGACGGGATCGAGGCGGCTGAGCAGCCAGGTCCCGACCGGCACGCCGATCAGTGCGCCAATCACGATCACGGCGGTCGCCTTGCGATCGGCCTGCCGCCACGCGTTCGGCAACATCGGTGCCGCGGAAACGAAATCGATCATCAGCAGCAGCGCCGCGATCAGGCGCGGGGTCGCCATGCT
Organism: Bradyrhizobium sp.; assembly: GCA_035568535.1. Classification (GTDB taxonomy): domain Bacteria; phylum Pseudomonadota; class Alphaproteobacteria; order Rhizobiales; family Xanthobacteraceae; genus Bradyrhizobium. The sequence continues at coordinate 79,707 of DATMNV010000008.1, read as the reverse complement.
GCTCGCGAGCGGCATGAAGATCAGCGCCGAGCCGAAGCCGGAAAAGCCCCGCGCCGTTCCGGAAACGAAGGCAATGGCGCAGATCGCGATCGCGGCGTGGGTACTGACGTCTGCCGGAATGAGTTCCGACAGGCTCATGGCTTTATTTGGAGCATGATGTTGTCCGAAGACCGCTTCACACTTTTCGGCATCACGCTCTCAGGACGCCGCCGGTCTTCCTGGTCACCTCGGCGACGATCTTCGCGCCTACCGCGTCGATCTCCTCGTCGGTCATGGTCTTTTCGCGCGGCTGCAGCGTCACGGCGATCGCGATCGACTTCTTGCCGTCGTCGATGCCCTTGCCCTCATAGACGTCGAACACCGTCACATCCGTGATCAGCTTCTTGTCGACGCCTTGCGCGGCGCGCACCATGTCGCCGGCCTTCACGTTTCGATCGACGATGAAGGCGAAATCGCGCGACACCGGCTGGAACGCGGAAAGCTCCAGCACCGGCCTGGCCCGGGTCGGCCTTTGCTTGGCCGCCGGAATACGGTCGAGGATCACTTCGAACGCCATCAGCGGACCGTCGGCGCGGAGCGCCTCCAGCGCGCGCGGATGCAGCTCGCCGAAATAGCCGAGGATGTTCTGTGGCCCGATCTGGATGGTGCCGGAGCGGCCCGGATGCAGCCATGAAGTTGCTCCAGGGACAATCTGCAGCGCCTGCATTGGCGCGCCGGCGGCGGCGAGCACGGCCAGCGCATCGGCCTTGGCGTCGAACGCATCTGATGTCGCCGAGCCGGACCAGTGCCGCCCGATCCCCTTCGACGACGCGTAGCCATGGCGGATGCCGGCGGCCGCCACGAATTGATCCTCCGGCCGGTCGCCCTTGAAGATCTGGCCGACTTCGAACAGCGCAACATCGGCAAAGCCGCGATCGCCATTGGCCTGCGCAGACGCGATCAGGCCGGGCAGCAGGCTTGGCCGCATGTCGGAGAGATCGGCAGCGATCGGGTTGGCGAGCGCGAGCTCAGCCTTGCCGCCTCCGAACAATTCAGCCGTCGGCTTGGAGATGAACGACCAGGTCACCGCCTCGACCATGCCGCGCGCAGCGAGTGTGCGCTTGGCGCGGCGGGTGCGCAGCTGGATCGGCGTCAGCACGGGCTTGCGCGGCTCCTCGCCGCGCCCGAACGGCGTCATCGGCACCTTGTCGACGCCGACAATGCGCACGATCTCCTCGACAATATCGGCCTTGCCCTGCACGTCGGTGCGCCAGGACGGGACCGCGACCTTCATCACCGGGCCATTGCCGGCCATCATGAAGCCGAGCCGGGTCAGAATGCCGCGCATTTCCGGCAACGGCACCTCGATGCCGGCAAGCCGCTTCACTTCGCTCAGCGGGAACTCGATCACGCGGTCGTCGCCATGGGTCTTGCCGACCACGATATTCTCCGACGGCGTGCCGCCGCAGAGATCGATCACCAGACGCGCAGCCATTTCCAGCCCCGGCACCATGAAGGCTGGATCGACGCCGCGCTCGAAGCGGTAGCGCGCGTCCGAATTGATGCCGAGCTTGCGGCCGGTCTGGGCGATGTTGATCTCGTTCCACAGCGCCGATTCGATCAACACGTCGGTAGTGTTCTCGTCGCAGCCGGAGGCCTCGCCGCCCATGATGCCGGCGAGCGATTCCACGCCGTGATCGTCGGCGATGACGCAGACGCCATTGTCGAGCGTGTAGGTGCGGCCGTCGAGCGCGAGCAGCGTCTCGCCGTCTCGGGCGCGGCGCACGGTGAGATTGCCCTTCACCTTCTTGGCGTCGAACACATGCAGCGGACGGGCGCGGTCATAGGTCATGAAGTTGGTGATATCGACCAGCGCATTGATGGGTCGCAAGCCGATCGAGGTCAGGCGCTTCTGCAGCCATTCCGGCGACGGGCCGTTCTTCACGCCGCGCACCAGGCGCAACGCAAAACCCGGGCACAGGCTTTCGTCCTCTACCGTCACCTTCACCGGGCAAGGGAATTCGCCCCTCACCTGCTTGATGCCGGAGTCTATGAACTTGCCCATGTCGGCGGCGGAAAGATCGCGCGCGATGCCGTGCACGCCGGTGCAGTCCTGCCGGTTCGGCGTCAGATTGATCTCGAACACGGGATCGCCGAGCGCGGCCCATTCGACATAGCCCTTGCCGATCGGCGCATCCGCCGGCAGCTCCATGATGCCGTCGTGGTCCTCGGAAATCTGCAGCTCGGCCGCCGAGCACAGCATGCCGCGGCTCTCGACGCCTCGGATGGTGCCGACGCCAAGCGTGATGCTCTTGCCGGGAATGAACGTGCCGGGCGGCGAGAACACGCTGACGAGCCCCGCGCGCGCGTTCGGCGCGCCGCAGACCACCTGCACCGGCGGAGCGCCATCGCCGGTATCGACCATGCAGACGCGCAACCGATCGGCATTCGGATGCTGCTCGGCGGAGATGACGCGCGCAATCGTGAACGGCGCCAGCAGCTTCGCCTTGTCCTCGATGCTCTCGACCTCGAGCCCGATCATGGTGAGCTTGTCGGCGAGCTTCTCGACGGTCTCGTCGGTGTCGAGATGTTCCTTCAGCCAGGACAGAGTGAATTTCATGGCTGCTTGCCTCAGGTCTCGTTGGTGTTCGGTGCTTGACTTTGGTCGGTGCCAGAGTTCCCTCCCCCCTTGTGGGGGAGGGTTAGGGAGGGGGGTGAGCCGCTTGCTCGAGAAGAAGTTGCTTGCCGGATCGCCTCTACGACTCCTTCAAGGTTCGACATCACCTGTTCATTGGTGAAACGCAGAACCCGAAAGCCTTCGGAGGCGAAGAAAGCGTCGCGACGTCGATCTGCTTTCTGACGCTCTTCGAAATCGTGCGATTCTCCGTCGAGCTCAATGATGAGCTTTGAAGAGAAGCAAACGAAGTCGACGATGTAGTTTCCAATCGGAGTCTGACGACGAAAGCCGACGCCATCCATTCGATTGGCTTTCAGATATCGCCAAAGCAGCGTTTCCGCGCGCGTCATCGTTCGGCGAAGTTGCTTTGCCCGGCTACGCTGACGCTCGCTGACGACTGCGTGCGGCATCCGCGGCTACCCCCCTCCCTGACCCTCCCCCACAAGGGGGGAGGGAACGGATAGAGCCGTCGTTAGCTCACGTGCAAGCAGCATTCTCACGAGCTCAGCCCTCCCGCGAGCGTCGGCACGTCGAGCGGCTTGAAGCCGTAATGCGTGAGGAAGCGGACGTCGCCTTCGAACAGCTGCCGCAAATCCGAGATGCCGTATTTCAGCATCGCGATCCGGTCGATGCCCATGCCCCAGGCAAAGCCCTGGTACACATCGGGATCGAGGCCGCAGAGGTGCAGGACATTCGGGTGCACCATGCCGCAGCCGAGGATCTCCAGCCAGTCCTCGCCCTCGCCGAAGCGGATTTCGCCCTTGTCGCGGCGGCACTGGATGTCGACCTCGAGCGACGGCTCGGTGAACGGGAAGAACGACGGCCGGAAGCGCATGTTGATGTGGTCGACCTCGAAGAACGCCTTGCAGAACTCGTGCAGGATCCATTTGAGGTGGCCGAGATGCGAGCCTTTGTCGATGACAAGACCTTCGACCTGGTGGAACTGCGGCGTGTGCGTCGCGTCCGAATCGATGCGATAGGTGCGGCCCGGGCAGATCACGCGGATCGGCGGCTTTTGGGTCAACATCGTGCGCACCTGCACCGGCGAGGTGTGGGTGCGCAACAGCATGCGCGAGCCGTCCTCCTTCGGCTGGAAGAAGAACGTATCGTGCATCTCGCGCGCGGGATGGCCGATCGGGAAATTCAGCTTGGTGAAGTTGTAGTCGTCGGTCTCGATGTCGGGGCCTTCGGCGACCGAAAATCCCATATCCGCGAAGATCGCCGTCAGCTCATCCCAGACCTGGCTCAGCGGATGAATGCGGCCGGCTTCAACCGGCGGCTCGCGCAGCGGCAGCGTGACGTCGATGGTCTCTTTCGCGAGCCTTGCGTCGAGCGCGGCGGATTTCAGGATATCGCGGCGCTCGGTCAGCGCCTGCGTGACCTTGTCCTTGGCAAGATTGATGGCCGCGCCCTGCGTCTTGCGCTCGTCGGGCGACATCTTGCCGAGGGTAGCGAGCAAGGCCGAGATCGAGCCTTTCTTGCCGAGCGCCGCGACGCGGACGGCTTCGAGCGCGGCTTCGTCGCCGGCGGCGGCGATCTCACCAAGGATTTTTCGTTCGAGTGTTGCGAGGTCGGACACGTTCAAATCTCTGCTTCCAGGAGGCCGCCGGGTTGTGGCTGTCCAGGGGCCGAAACGTCAAGCAAAAAGCCTTCAAACGAGCCCTGCGGCAGGGCTGCCTTGAACCCTTTTCCAGCGCGCCCTACCAAGATGAGTTCGAGGAGGAAGCCCTGCGATGCGTTTTCAATCTGGCCTGGCCGTTCTGGCCGTGATTCTGTCGTTTGCCACCCCGGTCCGGGCCGAGGATTGCCCGGCCAAGTCGACCCAGATGGACGACGTCATCGCGGCGCTGAACGCGGCCAAGGGCTGTGACGCCGCGATGAAGGTGTTTGTAGCCTGCGAATACGGCGCGAGCGGCGACGTGCAGTTCGGCGCGGTGGTCGAGAAGAAATGCGAGAGCGATTTCCTTGACCGCCTCAAGACGCCGCAGAAGGCAGCCTATCAGCGTGAGATTGATGTCTGCGACCGAAAATACCGGAACCAGTCCGGTACCATGTATATTTCGTTCACAGCGTTCTGCCGGGCGGAGGTCGCCCAGCGTTACTCGCAACGCGCGCCGAAAGCTTCTCGTTAGGCGTCGAGCGCGGCCTTGGCCTTCTCGGCAATCGCCTGGAATGCCGCCGGTTCGGTGATCGCGAGATCCGACAGCACCTTGCGGTCGACCGTGATGCCCGACTTCGACAGGCCGTCGATAAATCGGCTGTAGGTCATGCCGAACGGACGCACCGCGGCGTTGAGGCGCTGAATCCAGAGCGCGCGGAAAGTGCGCTTCTTGCGCTTGCGATCGCGGAACGCGTACTGGCCGGCCTTCTCGACCGCGGCCTTGGCGGCACGGATGGTGTTCTTGCGGCGGCCGTAGAAACCCTTGGCGGCCTTGTAGACTTTCTTGTGCTTGGCGTGAGAGGTCACACCGCGTTTGACGCGAGACATGACGGAAATCCTTGATCTGAAGAAGTGATGGGGCGCCGCGCGGACGCGGCCCTGGCTTGTCGGTGAATGCGGATGCGATCAATCGTTCGGCAGGAAATACTTCTTGATGTTGTCGCCGTCGGTCTTGAACAGCACGCGGGTGCCGCGGAGCTGCCTGATCTGCTTCTTGGTCCGCTTGATCATGCCGTGGCGCTTGCCGCGCTGGGCGTGCATCACTTTGCCGGTGGCAGTCACTTTGAAGCGCTTTTTGGCGCCTGACTTGGTCTTCAGCTTGGGCATTTGGCTCTCCTATGGCCGCAACAAAGATGCGCCCGAGGGGCGCTTCTGCGGCTAAAATGCTCGTTAGAGCGTTGGAAGTGCTCAGGTTTCTGCCAATTGGCAGAAAACCCGCACGAATTAATCGCCACGGCAGCCCTTGATCAGCCGGGCGATTTAAGGGGGCGCTTATAAAAGAGCTAAGGCGATCTGGCAATGATGAACCGCGGCCCTTATTGAGGTGACGTAATGGCTGCTTCCTCCCGCATCAGCACCGGAAACAGGACGAAAATGACCAATCCAGAAAAGATCTCCATCTCTCTCCGCCCGCGCAGCCAGCGCCTGATCATGGCCGCTGTGGCGCTTGCATTTTTTGCCGTGCCTGGCGTCGCCAACGCCAGGATGGCGCGAGCGCCGGGCGCCTATGACGGCGTATGGAACGTCGTGTTCGCCACCACGCGCGGCACCTGCAGTTCCGGCTACAGCGTTCCCTTCACGGTCACCGGCAGCCGCGTCTCCTCCGCGGGCGGCGGCCGGGTTTCGGGCTCGGTCAATCGCGCCGGCGGCGTCGCGGTCCAGGTCTCGGTCGGCGCTTCACATGCCTCGGGCGGTGGCCGGCTGGCCGGCAATTCCGGCGCCGGCTCCTGGCGCGGCGTCATTTCCGGCGACAATTGCGCCGGCACCTGGCGGGCCGCGCGCAGCTAATCGACACGCCTCAAGAAAAGCGGTCCGCCAGTTGACCTGACGGACCGTTTTCATTTCAGGGGGATTTAAGAGGCCTTGTTTGCGTATGATCTCCGCGCAAACGCCATGCGTTTGTCGCGAGGGAAAAACCGCTGCCCACTTTTCCGGATCAAGCGCTAGCGCGGCGCCAGTACCATCACGACCTGGCGACCTTCGAACCTGGCGTCCTGCTCGACCTTGGCGAATTCGGCAACGTCGGCTTTCAGCTTGTCGAGGAGCTTGGTGCCGATTTCCTGGTGCGCCATTTCGCGACCGCGATAGCGCAAGGTGATCTTGACCTTGTCGCCTTCCTCGAAGAAGCGCTGCATAGCGCGCATTTTCACGTCATAGTCGTGATCGTCGATCATCGGCCGGAGCTTGATCTCCTTGATCTCGACCACCTTCTGCTTCTTACGGGCTTCCGCGGCTTTCTTCTGCGCCGAATATTTATACTTCCCGTAGTCCATGATCTTGCAGACGGGAGGATTGTTGTTCGGCGAAATCTCAACCAGATCCATGCCGGCATCCATGGCCATCTTGATCGCCACCACGGTCTCGACGGTGCCGTGGTTCTGGCCGGTCTGATCGATCAGCTGGATCTGCGCATTGCGGATATCATCATTGACGCGCGGCCCGTCTTTGGCGGCAGCGGGCGGGGCTCTATTCGGACGGCGAATGGGGTGGTCTCCAATGTTGTGAACGAAGGGCGATATTTTGAAGCAATACGCGGCTACGAGCAAGCGAAGTCGTACCCTGCGCAGGAAAACCGACAAATGCGAGGCATTTCGGCCACGGCCTGCGACATAGACACCCATCCTTGCTTCCGCAAGCCAATGGAATGCCTTAGGTCAACGACGGGTTTCTGACGTCGCCCGGAAGCCGTGATGAATTTGGAGTGATGATCCATGACCGACGGCCCAGTTCCCGCGCCTGATCCGGCCTTTATCGAGGTCGGCCGCGAGGGCGCCATGCGGCGGATTGCCGTGCGCGCCCGCGACGGCGCCGCGCCCGGCCTGTTCTGGCTCGGCGGTTTCAATTCGGACATGAAGGGCACCAAGGCGCTGGCGCTGGACGCCTGGGCGGCCGAGCACGGCCGCGCCTGCGTGCGGTTCGATTATTCCGGCCATGGCGAATCCGGGGGAAAATTCGTCGATGGTACAATCGGCCGCTGGCTGGAGGACAGCCTTGCGGTGTTCGAGCAGTTCTGCCGGGGACCGCAGGTGGTGATCGGTTCCTCCATGGGCGGCTGGATGGCGCTGCTCCTGGCGCGTGAGGTCGCCAAGCACAGCAAAAACGCCTCGCTTGCCGGACTCGTGCTGATCGCCCCTGCCCCCGACTTCACCGAGGAACTGATGTGGAAAAGTTTTTCGCCCGAAATCCGCCAGGAGATCGAAACCAGCGGCGTCTGGATGCGGCCCTCGCAATATGACGACGGCTCGCCCTACCCGATCACCCGCGCGCTGATCGAGGAAGGCCGCGATCATCTGCTGCTCGGCGGTTCCGTCGAGGTCGGCTGTCCCGTGCGCATCCTGCAGGGCGCAAAGGACCCCGACGTGCCCTGGCGACATGCGTTTGCGCTGGTGCATCGGCTGCCCGCCGACGACGTGGTGCTGACCATGATCCAGGACGGCGATCACCGCCTGTCGCGGCCGCAGGACATCGCGCGGATCATTGCAGCGGTTGCCGAGATCGGGTGAGACGGACTTGTTGTTTTCGCATGGTCTTTTCGGAAAACCGCTGCACACTTTTGCGGATCATGCGCTGGGGAGAAACGCCATGAACGTCTCAACCATGCTCCGCTCTTTCTGCGACGCCGTCGAACGCCGCGACGGCAAGGCCTTTGCCGCGCTGTTCACCGAGGACGGCGTCTATCACGACGTGTTCTACGGCGCGTTCAGGGGCCGCGAAAAAATCGCCGAGATGATCGACGACTGGTTCTATCGCACCTCGAATGATTTCCGCTGGGACATGCATGCGCCGGTCTCCGACGGCTCGACGCTCTATGCTCGCTACACTTTCAGCTATCGCTCCAACCTGCCGGAAGCCAAGGGCGCGCGGGTGATGTTCGAGGGCGTCTCGATCATGAAGCTGCGCGACGGCTTGATCGCGGAATATCACGAGGTCGCCAACACCGCGCCCGTCTTCGTCGACATGAATTTCGCGCCGGAGCGGATTGCGAAGATCGCGGCCAAGCAGGGCGCCGAGTTGAAGGCGCGGCCAGAGATGGCGCGGCATCTCAAGTAACACCGTCGGTGAGAGCTTCGCGCTACGGCGACGGTACGTTGGTCATCGGCTTGCGCTGCGCCAGTGCAGCCACCGTCGACGTTCCGATCGGGCCCTGCTCGTCATAGAGCCAGCATTCACCGATCGCGATGCCTTCCGTCGCGTGGTGGTTCACCACGTCAAAGCCGATCCAGTTGGTCACGGGCAGGCGATGCAGATAGAGCGTGACGTCGCTGTTGATGAAGCCGAGGCCGTTCTGGCCGGCATTGGCGAAGGGGCTGGCAAAATCCGCCGCGATGGCAACGCGCACGAACGGCGTCAGCGGAGTGCCTTCGACCAGCTCGCGCACTTCGCTCATCCAGAGCCGCCGCGGCCCCACCGAGCCCATCCGGCCGACAATCGGCCGTGTGGTCCATTTGCCGTTCATGCCGAGCCGCGGGTCGGTCGGCGCCGGAATGTCCGATGGCTTCGGCACTTCCCAGTTCGGCGGTGACCACACCTGCCCTTGCGGATTTTCCGTCCGGCGCAACAATTGGGCGGAAGCGCGCGCCATCGCGACGCCGCCGGAAAGAAAATCGGCCTCGATCACGCGGATGCGCAGGCCATCGCGGATCTGCTTCGTCTTCACCTCGACCGGCATCATGACGTTCGGCAGGCGGAACATGTCGACCGTCAGCCGTGCCGGCACGAACTCCTCGCCGGCATGGCGCTGCTCGATCACATGTGCGAGCAGCCCGATGACGACGCGGCCGTGCATCGATTTCGGGTCCCACGGGCCGTTCGAAACCGGCGTCGGAATGAAGGCGTCGCGATCGAGGTTGAAGAAAGGCTGGTTGGTCGTTGCAATGTCCATGGCCGCGGCACCATGACGGATTATGCGGTGAAATCAAGGGCAGGTCCTCATGGTGAGGAGCGCCGGAGACGCGGGACGCGCCCGCTCCTCAGGATGAGGCGTCGGCTGCGTGCCATTCCGCGCGGACGTTGGCATCTGTCTCGGACGCCATCGCTTTCGACGCCATCGCATCGAACCGCGAGCGCTCGACCAGTTGCGCCAACGCCCACACCGCCGCGCCGCGCACCAGCGGGCTCGCGTCCGACAGCAGCCGCTCGGCTGCCTGCGCCAAAGCACCCTCGCCCGAATTGCCGATCGCGATCAGCACATTGCGAATGAAGCGGCCGCGGCCGATGCGTTTGACCGGCGATTTGGTGAAGCGCGCGCGAAACGCGGCATCGTCGAGCCCTGCGAGTTCAGCGAGCAAAGGCGCGCGCAATTCGTCGCGTGCGGCGAGTTTCGTTTCGCGTCCCTCCTGCGCGAACTTGTTCCAGGGGCATACCGCGAGACAATCGTCGCAGCCATAGATACGGTTGCCGATGGCTTTGCGAAATTCCCGGGGGATCGGTCCCTTGTTCTCGATGGTGAGATAGGAGATGCAGCGCCTTGCATCGAGCTTGTAGGGTGCGGGGAACGCCGACGTCGGGCAGATGTCGAGACAGGCGTGGCACGAGCCGCAGTGGTCGAGCTCGGCGTCGTCAGGCGGCAGGTCGAGTGTGGTGAAGATCGCACCCAGAAACAGCCAGGAGCCGAACTCGCGCGAAACGAGATTGGTGTGCTTGCCCTGCCAGCCGAGGCCTGACGCTTGCGCCAAGGGCTTCTCCATCACGGCGGCGGTGTCGACGAAGACCTTCACCTCGCAATTCGCGGTCGCGACCAGCCATCGCGCCAGCGCCTTCAGCCGCTTCTTGATCACGTCGTGGTAGTCGTCGCCGCGCGCATAGACCGAGATCGCTGCCAGAGTGCGTTGCTTGAGGATTGCGAGCGGATCTTCGTCCGGTCCGTAGTTGACGCCGAGCATGATGACTGAGCGCACGTCCGGCCACAGCCGGCGCGGATCGGCGCGGCGTTCCGGATTTTGCGCCAGCCAGTCCATGTCGCCGTGGGCGCCGAGCTCGAGGAACTCGCGGAAATGTTTCGCGGCGTCCGCAATCGCATCCGGCGCGGTGATGCCGACGCAATCGAAACCGGCCGCGCGCGCCGCCTGCGCGAGCGCGCGCTTCAGCTCATCGCCCTTCAGAAGTCCAGGTCCACATAGGTCCGCGACGCGGGCACGCCCGCCAGCCATTCGCTCAGCAGCGGACGGAACGACGGGCGGGATTTCACCCGCGCGTACCATGCCTTTGCCGCGTCGTCCTCGATCCATGGCACGTCGCCCAGATAGTCGATCGCCGAGAGATGCGCCGCGGCGGCGAGGTCCGCGTAGGTCAGCCGCTCCCCGGCGAGATAGTTCCGCTTCTGCGCCAGCCAGCCGATATAGGCCAGATGATAGCGCACATTGGTCTTCGCGGCGCGGATCACGTCGGTCGCCGGCGCGCCGCCGCCATCGCCCTCGCTCATGAAGCGCTTGTAGATGCGCTCCGTAACCAGCGGGTTCGAGGCCTCCTCGAAGAACTTTTCGTTGAACCACGCCATCAGCCGGCGCACCTCGATGCGCTCGGCCATCGTGACGGGCAGCAGCCGCCGCTCGCCCAGCTCGGCGCCGCGGGTCTCGTCGATGAACTCGGCTATGATTTGAGCCCCCGGGACCGCAGGCTGCCCTTCGGTGAACAGCACCGGCGTGGTGCAGGCGGGATTGAGGGCCAGAAAGCCTTCGCGCCGTTCCCATACGCGCTCCTCCACCAGCCGCAGGTCGAGGCCATATTCGCCTACCGCCAGGCGAATGAAGCGTGAGTGCGGACAGAAGGGATGGTGAAACAGCGTGTACATGCGGCCTTTAGGTATGTCGTGGGACGCTTAACGAAACGTTCAACTGCGGCTGGCGCTCCGGCTGCAGGCTCGGAAAACGGGCAAGAGCCGGGCGCAACCTACTCAGACGGACGCAAGGCGCAAGGCGTGATTTTACATTTTGCGATTGCGGCAACAGAACGAATAAGCGAGAAGAACGCGGCTTTTTTGGCCGAAATCGATCAGAACGGACGAGATCATGATGTCAGATGCAATACGGGCGGTGATTCTCGGCATTATCGAGGGCGTCACGGAATTCCTGCCGGTGTCCTCGACCGGCCATCTGTTGCTGGCGGAACGCTTCTTCAATCTCGGCGATGATAATTTCTGGAAAAGCTTTGCGATCCTGATCCAGCTCGGCGCGATTCTCGCCATCGTCGTGCTTTATTTCGCCAAATTGTGGCGGATTGCGCTCGGCATGTTCTCCAATGCCGACGACCGCCGCTTTGTCATCGGCGTCCTGATCGCGTTCCTGCCGGCAGTGATCGTCGGGCTGATCGCCGGCAGATACATCAAGGAAGTGCTGTTCAATCCCTGGGTCGTCTGCTTCTCTCTGATCGTCGGCGGCGCGATCCTGCTCTGGGTCGACCAGATCGATCATGACCCTCACGAACATGACGCGACGCGCTTCCCTCTCCTCACCTATCTCTGGATCGGCATCGCGCAGTGCCTTGCGATGATCCCCGGCGTGTCGCGCTCGGGCGCCAGCATCGTGGCGGCGATGCTGCTCGGGGCCGACAAGCCCGCGGCAGCCGAGTTTTCGTTCTTCCTTGCGATCCCGACCATGGTCGGCGCCTTCGTCTATGATTTCTACAAGAGCCGCGCCGAGATGACGACCGACCATCTCGGCATCATCGCGATCGGCTTTGTGGTGTCGTTCATCACCGCGATCATCGTGGTGAAGATGTTCTTGAGCTATGTCGGCCGCCACGGCTTCGCGCTGTTCGCGTGGTGGCGCGTGATCGTCGGCACGCTCGGCCTGGTCGCGCTGGCGATGGGGAAATAAGGCGCGTTAACGCCGTGCCCACCGAAGTCGCGGGACAAGGGTGGGCTCGCTTCGCTTAGCCTACCCTACAACAGCTAAGCGTTCTTGCGCTGGAACTGGCCGGAAGGGCGGAAGCGCCAGAGATATTGCGGCGCGATGGCTTCCAGCGAATCCGGCGTGACGCCGAGCCCTTCCAGCGTTAGCCCCGCGGCCTTCGCCGCCTCCGACACCACATTGTCGCTGCGCAGCAGCTCGACCTGATCCGGCGTCAGCTTCAGCGCGCCGGGCGCGAACTGCAGGAAGCTCGCCTGCAGCCGGGCGAGGCCGAACGGCAGCGACACCAGCATGCGCTTGCGGTCGGTGATCCCCAGAATCAACTCGATGATCTCGCGGAACGAGAGCACTTCCGGACCGCCAAGCTCGTAGGTCGCACCAGGCTTGGCCTTGCCGTCGACGGCATCGGCAATAGCGGTCGCCACATCGCCGACATAGACCGGCTGCATCTTGGTGTTGCCGCCGCCGATCAGCGGCAGCGCCGGGGCCAGCCGCGCCAGCGCGGCAAAGCGGTTGGTGAACTCATCCTCGGGTCCGAACACGATCGACGGGCGCATGATGGTGGCCGACGGCAGCGCTGCCAGCACCGCCTTTTCGCCGGCGGCCTTGGCGCGGGCGTAGTGCGAAGGCGAGTTTTCGTCGGCGCCGATCGCCGAGACATGCACCATGGAGGCGCCCACGGCTGCGGCCGCTTTCGCGATCGTTTCCGCGCCCTTGACCTGCACGGCGTCGAAGGTCTGTGCGCCGCTCGATGCGAGGATGCCGACCAGATTGATCGCCACATGCGAATCGCGCATCGCGGCTTCCACCGAGGCCGGATAACGCACATTGGCTTGCACCGCGTGGATCTGCCCTACCCTGCCGACCGGCTGCAGATGGCCCGACAATTCCGGCCGCCGGACCCCGACCCGGACGCGGTAATCGCGCTTGCAAAGCGCACGGACCACGTTTCGTCCCAGAAAGCCCGATCCCCCGAAAACCGTGACCAACGTGTCCTGATTCGATGCCATGCGGTCAGCTTCCTCGTCAAAATTCGGCGTATTCCGGCGGAATCGCGATACGCCATCAGATCGGCCCTGTACAGGATATTTGCCCCGCACGGCGCCCATTTGACAAGCGCACGACCGATCCGTAGTAAGCGCGCCCATGCCCAGGTGGCGGAATTGGTAGACGCGCTGGCTTCAGGTGCCAGTGGCTTAACGGCCGTGAAGGTTCGAGTCCTTTCCTGGGCACCACGCCTCTCAAAACCCGAAGTGGTGGAGACGCAGACAGCGCAAAACTCGCTGCGCTAGTCCTCCGGATTGCCGCCGTTCTGCTTGTGGCTCTCCGGACCGCGGCTGAACACGCCGTAATTGCTCGATTTCATGCGGGTATTGCCATCGGTCGTCATCACTGTCAGCCCGAGCTTCAATAGTTCGCGCACGGCCGCGGCGCGGGTCGGCATCCGGTGCTTGAAGCGAAAATCGTCGAGGGCCGCGAGTTCCTCCGGCGAAAGCATCACCTGCAGCCTTTCATCCCTCATTTCCTTCATCGCAAACATCCCAAACTTTGCAGATTGAGTAGTTTGCTCAACTTTGTAAGTCGGTGCTGGTTCCCTGAATCTCGCAACCGTTGCCAAATAAGTAAAATTATTCAATGAAAACAATATGTTGCGTATGAGTTCGGCTGGCGAAGGGCGCATGCTGCCGGCTCGGAGCATAGCCATGACAGAGGAAATCAAGCTGCCGCGAAAGCTGTCGGACGAGCCGAAGGCGCCGAAGCCGCGCCGGCCGAGCCATGAGATGGTCATCGAGAATCTCGACCACTGGGCCAATAGCCGCAGCCTACAGCCGCCAAAATCGTCGGATTCGAGAACGGCCTGATTAGCCCGAACCGACCGCGGGCGATCAGCGAGCCCGCCAATGCGAGCACGGGCCATCAGGTTCCCGATCCGCGCAGCAACAGTTTTAGCGCCTCTTCGGCGCGTCGCATCGGCTCCAGGTTGCGATAGGTCCGCGCCAACAGGAGTGGGCCTTCCAGCTGGCTGAGCACCGTGGTTGCGGTGAGATCGGCCATGTCGGGCTTCACTCCAAAACGCTGCAGGCCAGAGCTTTCGCATCATGGCGGTCGACATCCAGACCATCCGCGACGGCAGGATCGCGAGAACCTATCACATGGAAAACTGGCTGAGCGCCATCAACCAGTTGCGCGCGAAATAGGCGAGGGCGCAGGCGGCCGAGTCATACGACCGCCTCGCCGACCTTTCTCGCCACCTGCCTTTGCACGAAATACATCGCCAGCAGCGCGACCAATGACGTGCCGACAACGATGTAGCCGAGGCGGTCGAAATGCCGGAGCGAGCCGTCGGCATTTTGCGCGATGATCGCCGCGGCGAACACCGATCCGAGTCCGCCGGAAAGTTGCTGCAGCGAGGCGCCGACGGCGCTGAACGAGCCGCGTTGGTGAGCCGCCGGGATCGCCGAGATCAGCGCCTGCGACGGGATCATCCGCGAGAAGATGCCGACGAACATCAGCACATTGACTACTATTACGACGGTCAATGTTGTCTGGCCGAGATGGGTATAGATCAGCACCATGACGATCGACACGGCTGTGCCGAACATGAAGGTCGGAAATTTGCCGAACGCGTCGCTGGCCCGGCCGACGAGAGGTCCGGTGAAAACAGTGAAGAGCCCGGATGCGAGATAGATCGTCGGCAGATGTTCGATGCCGATGCCAAGATTGTGCACGGTGTAGGCGCTGCCGAACGGCATCAGCATATAACCTCCAGTCGCGAGCAGGGTGGTCACCCCGAAGGCGAGGGCGTAATCGGGCTCGCTGACCGTCGCGATCAGATGCGCGAATGCGTTCCTTTCCTGCTTGAGCCGCAGATGGCCGTCGACCGGGCGCATCAGAACCAGGATGGCTGCTACCACGACGATCGCGAGCCCGACGATCGCTCCAAACGCGACGTGCCAGTTCCAGTGGTTGGCGAGAAACAATCCGACGGGAATGCCCAGTACCTGGCTCGCCGCGAACGCCGTCTGCACATAACCCATTACGCGGCCGCGCAGATGCAGGGGAAAGAGATCGGTGATGATGGCGAGCACAATCGAGCCGACCACGCCGCCGAACAGCCCGGTGACGATCCGGCCGAGCAGAAGCAGGTGATAGTTCGGGGCGAGGGCGCACAGCGTCGTTCCGGCGGTGAAGCCGACATAAAAGAACAGCAGAAGACGCTTGCGGTCGAAACGGTCGGCAAAGCCGGCCGCCAGCACACCCGAAATGCCGGCGCTGAACGCGTAGGCCGAAACCGCCACGCCGAACTGTGCGGCCGTGATGTCCAGCGCCGGCATGAGAATCGCGCCAAGCGGCGACATGATGATGAAGTCGAGGATGATCGTGAATTGAACCAGCGCCAAAAGCGCCACAAGACCCGACTGGTAGCGCGAAAAACCGCGCTCCAGCTCCGGCTCATCGTCAATCGCCGCCGCCAGGGTCTGTTCGGACATGGTTCCTCGTTGAATTGGGTGCCGTGCAAGCATCGGGGAGGGCGCACAGCGATATCCGCAACGCGGCCGGTGAAACAGCCAATTTTTTGTTATGGCAGCCTTACTCCTCGGCGGATCGCCGTGTTAAGCGACTGGAACTACGCTGCCCGCTGCTCGTTTCGTCCCGGCGGCAGTGATGATCGGCACCGTCATGCACCTGGTTTTCGTGCTGCGGCGTTCGAGTCCGGGGAAGGGGCAGGATAACGACCCCGGCAGCAATGCAGCAGCCAATTTTGTTGCGACCGGCCAACGCTTCCACCGAGCGCTGCAATGGCGCAAAAGAAACCAAAACCGGCGCAGTTTGGCCGGAAAGACGGCTTTCCCACAGAGGCTTCCGGCCGCTGCAATGGTTCGTCAACCATCACTGCCGACGGCTGATTTAATCGCCCATTAGTGGTTGCCCGCGTATGCATGTGTCATGCCCGGGCAGGCGGGCCCGGTGTTTTTCGCAAACGATCAAGCCTTCGAGTCGCACACATGCTGCAGGGCCTGGCTGAACCGCAATCGTCGCCGGTCGGTGCGAACGCTTGCCGCGCGCTTGTGATCGATCTGGAAGGCGCGCTGCTCCGTTCGGATCTGCTGCACGAAGCGTTCTTCAGCGACGTCGGTCGATCGTTTGCCCGCCTGCGCGCGCGCCGACCTTCGAACGGGGCGGCGCTGTTGGAGGCGCTGTCGGACGCCAATATCGACTACGGCCGTCTTCCCTACGATCCCGAAGCATTGAATTTGGTGCTGGCAGGACGAGCGCAGGGACGGAAGGTCTATCTCGCCTTCACCCGATTTCGCGCCCACGCTGAGGCGATCGCGTCGCATCTGGGCTTCGATGGCGTGGTCGCATCGTCCGATGTCACAGCAGACGGCCACAAAGGCGCGCTGCCTCTCGAGCTGGACAGTTTCGAGCGTGTTGGCGGTCGCGTCGGGCGGCGCGAGATCAATTGGCGGATATGGCTGAACGCCCTGCGCGTCTACCAATATGCCAAGAACTCGCTGGTTTTCGTTCCTGCGCTGACCTCTCATCAGATGAGTCCCGCGGCATGGGGCAGCGCGCTATTGGCATTCCTGGCGTTCTCGGCCTGCGCATCAGGCGCCTATCTCTTGAACGACCTCATTGACCTTGCAGCCGATCGCCGTCATCCCGGCAAGGTCCATCGTGCGATTGCTTCGGGAGACTTGCCGATATCGCGGGCCCTGATCGCAATTCCCGTGCTCTGGCTGGGATCGATCGCCGCGGCTCTCGCCATCTCCACGCCCTTCCTGGCCGCTCTCGGCGCCTATCTCGCAACGACGATCGCCTATTCGCTCCTGCTCAAGAAAAAGATGCTGGTCGATATCGTGACGCTTGCGGGTCTCTACACGATCCGCATCGTCGGCGGTTCCGTCGCCGTCGGCGTTACGCTGTCCGAATGGCTTCTGATGTTTTCCTTCTTCATCTTCACGTCGCTGGCGCTGATCAAGCGCTACGGCGAATTGATGATGTGCCGCGGAGAGGGATTGTCCGATCCCACCAATCGCGATTACAAGGTCGGCGATGCAGAGATCATCGGCGCTCTGGCGGCGTCCAGCGGAATGAACGCCGTGATCGTGTTTTCGCTCTACGCTTCCTCGACGACGGTCATGCAGATGTACAGCCGTCCCTGGATGTTGTGGCTGGTAAACCCGCTGCTGCTCTACTGGATCAGTCGCGCGCTGCTCGCGGCGCATCGCCGTATGATGTCGGACGATCCGATCATCTACACCTTCACGGATAGTGGCAGCCGGATCGCCATCGCGGCGATCATGTGCATTGTGCTGGCGGCGATCTAGGTGGCGGAACTCAACGTCGATATCGATGCTCGTTGTCGAAGTGCGGTAAGCCTGTCGGGCGCCCGGGTCGACACGTTTCTGATCGCCGCCATCGTTTCGGCGCTGTCGCTGCTCCACACCGGCTTTGTCTTCGGAATCGAAAACAACCTGTTTCATTTGCCGATCGTCGCCGGTCTCTACGATGAACCGCAATATCGCGACGACGCCTTCATCCAGTCGCTACGCTATTTCGCGTCCGGCGTCTGGCTGTTGCTCGGCAACGCCGAGAAACATTTCGGCGACGTTCAGGCGCTGTTCCTTGTTCTCGACTATCTTTCGCGACTGCTGAGCTTCGTCGGGTTTCTGTGCTGTGCTTCGCTCGTCGGCGTGGTCGAGCGGCGCGATAAAGTCATCTTCGCCCTGGTCGTCTGCTTCATCTCGTTCCTCGATGGCGATAGTCATGCCGGAGCGGGCGGGCTGTTTCTGCGGTACTTCACGCATTCCGAGATCGCCAACGGCACCGTCCTTCTGGCGATCTATTTTGCCGCGAAGGGACGCTTCACGGCGGCGACGCTTGCTCTCGGCGTGACGTTTTTCACCAATGTCTTCATCGCCGTATGGCTTGCGCCGTTGTTGCTGGCAATCGCAGTTGTCCTGCTGGCGAAGCAGGAGACCGACATTGCCACGATCTGTGTCCGCGTCTCGGCAGGCATCGTGCTTTGCATTCCCTTCGCATGGCCGGTGATCCATTCAATTGTCTCCAATCCGGAATTCGGCAGCCCCATCGACTTCGATTTTGCAACGTTCCTGCGCCAATATTATCCGGTGCACGTCTTGATCTCGTCAATTCCGGCCAGCGATATCGTGGCCCTGGCGGGAGTTGCCGCCATCGGCGCAGTCGCGCTCTGGCGGCTTGGGCCACGCGCCGCAGAATTGAGGGTGGCCTATGTTGGCGTCATGTTCGTCTATGCGGTTGGCATCGTTCTCCCCCATATGACCGGCTCGCCGCTCCTGCTTAATCTGCATCTGCTTCGCTCCAGCACGATCATTCACCTGCTCGCGGGCCTGGCCGCCGCGGCTCTGGTGGTGAATTGGTTCAGGGCCGAAAGCGTGACGTCATTTCTGCTCGCAGCCCTGCTGCTGCTGACATTGAGCCTGCACGGCGTGGCGCTCTGGCTCGCCATCCCGATCATGCTGATACCCGTCGTTTTACCCGCTGCGCAGGATTCCGCGCCGGCCTACCTCCGTACAATCGGCTATGTCGTGCTGGCGGTTGTTGTGTTGATCGTCTGGCCCTATTCGTTCTGGCAGAATTTTACGTTTAATTCGATGTTTGCGGACGCCGTCGCCGAGTGGCGGGATGTTGGCGAATGGGCACGGCGCTCGACGTCTCCGACGGCGGTGTTCCTCGTCCCGCCGAGACCTCGTGATGATGCGATACTGCCCTCAAACGCGCCCGATATCGCGCTGTCCCGGACGGCGGTGTTCGAATTCACCTCGCATCGACGCGTTTTTGTCGATTTCAAGCGAGGGGCGGCCGTCATGTGGATGCCGTCCTATTATCCGGTCTGGCGTAGCAGGATGATCGAGACCGAGCGCCTCGGCTCACTTGCCGAGCGCATCGAATACGCGTCCCGCCACGGCATCGCTTATGTCGTGGACCGCTGCGAGCCAACGGCCAATGATGGTGTCATCTTCAGGACAAGGCGCTTGTGCGTCATTCCGGCAGGCCGCCAGATGTAAGCAACCGCATGAAATTCCACGGTCCAGCTCTCGCCAGTTCCCGTTCCCGGCGCTAGCTTGGCGATGATCGAATCGACGAGGTTTTAACAAGCCATGACCGTACGCCTGCATCGCGGCGACCTGCCCGATCTTTCCCGCTACACCGGAGCTGTTGCGATCGATACCGAGACCATGGGGCTCAATCCGCATCGCGACCGTCTCTGCGTGGTGCAGCTGTCGAACGGCGATGGCAGCGCCGATGTGGTGCAGATTCCGAAGGGGCATACGGATGCTCCGAACCTGAAAGCGCTGCTCGCCAATCCGAAGATCACGAAGATCTTTCATTTCGCCCGCTTCGACGTCGCGGTGCTCTATCACACCTTCGGCGTGATGCCGCAGCCGGTCTATTGCACCAAGATCGCCTCACGCCTGACGCGCACCTACACCGATCGCCACGGCCTGAAAGATCTCGTGCGCGAGGTGCTCAATATCGATCTGTCGAAGCAGCAGCAGTCGAGCGACTGGGGCTCGTCCACGCTCAGCGAAGCGCAGCTCGCTTATGCCGCCTCCGACGTGCTGCATTTGCATGCGTTGCGCGAGAGGCTCGATGCGATGCTGGCGCGCGAGGGACGCACCGAGCTTGCGCAAGCCTGCTTCGACTTCCTGCCGACGCGGGCGAAGCTCGATCTTTCCGGCTGGGAGGCCGAGGACATTTTCGCGCATTCGTGAACGGACGTCTCGTTCACCTCGTTGACTGAAACTGGGGCAATTCGCCCCGTTTCGGACATGTTCGTGAGGCCTGTCGCAGGCTGCATTATCCGGCGGGCCCGGGTATGATGGCGTTTGTTCGTGCGTCGGAGCAACCGTGAATTCGGTCCAAAATCCAGTCTATCAGGCGAGTCTCGAAGCGCGCTTTGCCATGGCCGCGCGCCACAGCCGCATGGTGCGGATCCTGCGCATCGCGGTGCCGGGCGCCGTGGGGCTGGCGATGGCGGGCGTAATCGGGATTTCGGTGTTCAATCCGTTCCGCATGCTGATGCCGAGACTGCCGCTCGACATGGGCAATCTGGTCGTCTCCGGCACCAAGATCACGATGGAATCGCCGCATCTGTCCGGCTACACGCCGGACCAGCGGCCCTATGAGATGTGGGCCAAGACCGCGGTGCAGGACGTGACCGATCCGGACCATGTCGAGCTCAACAAGCTCAGGACCAAGCTGTTGATGCAGGATAGCTCGACCGTGTTCCTGGACTCGCTGACCGGCCTGTTCGACAACAAGGCGCAGACGCTCGATCTGCACAAGGACATCTTCCTGCAGACCACCACCGGCTATGAAGCGCGTCTGACCCAGGCCCATGTCGACATGGTCAAGAACACCGTCGATTCCGACGAGCATGTCGACGTCAAGCTGACCAACGGCACGCTGTCCTCCGATCGCCTGCGGATCATCAACGGCGGCGAGATCATCCGCTTCGAAGGCAATGTCGTGATGAATCTCGACCATCTCAATACCGATGACGCCTCGCAGACTGCGCCGGAGCCGGCGCCGCCGGCGAAGACGAAATCGAACGGCAAATCCGCCAACTCGAAATGAGCCTCATGACGCAGTGTTTCCGTTGCGGCATCAAGCCGAGGGCAGGGCGCGTCATCGCGGCGGCGCTGTTGCTTGCGTCGTCGGCAGCAGCGTTCGAGGCTCACGCGCAAGGCGCGGTGCAGGGCGTGCCCAACGCGATGCAGGGTTTTACGCAGAATCGCGATCAGCCGATCCAGATCGAAGCCGCGTCGCTCGAGATGCGCGACAAGAAAAAGGAAGCGACCTTCTCCGGCAATGTGAAGGTGGTGCAGGGCGACACCACCATGACGTCGAAGACGCTGGTGGTGTTCTATGAATCGAGCCAGCAGGGTTCGGCGCCACCCCCGGCGCAACCGGCCAGCGCCAAGGCCGCCAAGAATACCGCGCCGATGCAGTCGGCGACCCCCGGTCCCGGCGGCGCGTCGTCGATCAAGCGGCTGGAAGCGCGCGGCAATGTCGTCGTGACCCAGAAGGACCAGGTCGTGACCGGCGAGACCGCCGTGTTCGACACCAGGTCCAATCTCATCACCATGCTCGGCGGCGTGGTGTTGACCCAGTGCAAGAATGTGCTGCGCGGCGACCGCCTGATGGTGGACATGACGACCGGCGTTTCTCGGGTCGAGTCGGACAGCGGCAAGGTGCAGGCCCTGCTCCCGCAAGGTGGCGGAGGCGATTGCGGCCCTTCCAAGCCGGGCGGCGGTTCGCCGCTGCCGGCGCCGGCCCCAAATAAACAGAAATAATATCAGTCACTTGTTAGATAGTGCGGTGCCGCGAGGTTGAACCGTCGGCTGCGAGACTGTATCTACGCCCCGGGGATTTGGGGTGCTCCGCTGGGCAACGGGCATCCCTTGCTTCATGCTGGGCCAGCGAATCAAACCGCTGCGTGCGGCTGGCGGGACGCCCTCACAAGGCCTGGGCAAAGCGGGGATGGTGGACTTACTTGGCATGTTCCGGCGGCGCCCTGCCAAGCGGGGCAAAGGCTTTGCGCGCTCGCGCGAGGACATCACGGCGCTCGCCGATTCCTTCGGCAGCATGTTGACCAGCCCGGTGCGCGACGCGCCGCCGATCGCACGCGAGGCGCCGATGTCGGGCACCGATCTGCCGCGCTCGCCGCCGGTCGCGGAATTGCCGAGGGAACACCCCAGAGAACATCCGAGGGAACAGCCGAGGGGACATACACGAGAGCCGCACCGCGAGCCCCCGCGCGAACATGCGCAGCAGTCCAAGCCGCAAGCCCGCACCAAACCTGCCGGGCAGGCACGGCAAGCGAGGGGCCAGGTCAAGAGCCAAGCCAGGAGCAACGGCTCGGGCGGGCCGCAGCTGTTGCGGCGGCCGGGCTACTTGGCTGTGCATAGCGTGGAAAAGAGCTTTGGCTCGCGCCAGGTCGTGCGCGGCGTCAGCATCTATGTGCGCCGCGGCGAGGCGGTTGGTCTGCTCGGTCCGAACGGCGCCGGCAAGACCACGGTGTTCTACATGATCACCGGACTGATCAAGGCCGATCGCGGCGCGATCGAGCTCGACGGCCACGATGTGACGCAACTGCCGATGTATCAGCGCGCGCGGCTGGGCATCGGCTATCTGCCGCAGGAAGCCTCGATCTTCCGCGGCCTCACGGTCGAGCAGAACATCCGCGCGGTGCTCGAGGTCGTCGAACCCTCGAAGAAAAAGCGCGAGCAGGAACTGGACTCGCTGCTCAACGAATTCAACATCACGCGTTTGCGGAAAACCCCGTCGATTGCGCTCTCCGGTGGTGAGCGTCGCCGCGTCGAAATCGCGCGCGCGCTCGCGACGCGTCCGAATTACATGCTGCTCGACGAGCCCTTTGCCGGCATCGATCCGATCGCCGTCGGCGACATCCAGGATCTCGTGCGTCATCTCACCAATCGCGGCATCGGCGTCCTCATCACCGACCATAACGTGCGTGAAACGCTCGGGCTGACCGACCGCGCCTACATCGTCTATGCCGGTGAAATCCTGACCGAAGGCAGTCCGGACGAAATCGTTGCCGATCCGGACGTGCGGCGGCTCTATCTTGGCGAGGAATTCCGGCTATAGTCCGTATTGCAGCGCAGCGAAAAACCGGTAACTACTCTCCGGGAAGTGCGCCTCTAGCCCAAAAATTGCATCCGTCAAGGCGTATACAACTGCTTTGGACTAAGCTAAGCAAGAATCGGACCAGTTTTCACGGATCGTTCTTGCCTCCATGGCGCTAACCCAGAGATTAGAGTTCCGCCAGTCGCAGTCGCTGGTGATGACGCCGCAGCTGATGCAAGCCATCAAGCTGCTGCAGCTCTCCAATCTCGATCTATCGGCCTTTGTCGAGGAGGAGCTCGAGCGAAACCCGCTGCTGGAGCGGGCCAATGACGGCCCGGAACCGCCGGTCGCGGGCGAGGTGGGCCCGGAACGGCCCGAGTTTTCCGGCGACGATGAATCCGGCAGCTTCAACGGCGAGGAGTTTTCCGCCGGCCAGACCGAGGCGGGCGGGGGCGGCGAGGGTTTTGAGCCGGCCCAGGAAGAATGGATGAGCCGCGATCTCGGCAGCCGCGCCGAGATCGAACAGACGCTGGATACGCCGCTCGACAACGTGTTCTCCGAGGAGCCGGCGGAAGCGGCTGCCCGCACCGCCCAGGATGCCGCGCCCACCACCTACACCGAATGGGGCGGCGGCGCCTCCGGCGACGAGGACTACAATCTCGAGGCCTTCGTCGCCGCCGAGGTAACGCTGTCCCATCATCTCGCCGAGCAGCTCGCCGTCGCGTTCGCAGCGCCCGCACAGCGCATGATCGGCCAATATCTGATCGATCTCGTCGACGAAGCCGGCTATCTGCCGGCCGATCTCGGCCAGGCCGCCGAACGGCTGGGCGCATCGCAGGCCGACGTCGAGTCGGTGCTGGCGGTGCTGCAGAAATTCGATCCGCCCGGCATCTGCGCGCGCAATTTGAGCGAGTGCCTCGCGATCCAGCTCCGCGAGCTGAACCGCTATGACCCGGCGATGCAGGCCCTGGTCGAGCATCTCGATCTGCTCGCCAAGCGCGACGTCGCCGCTCTGCGAAAGCTCTGCGCGGTCGACGATGAAGATATCGCCGACATGATCGGCGAAATCCGCCGGCTTGATCCGAAGCCCGGCCTGAAATTCGGCGCGTCGCGGATGCAGACCATGGTGCCGGACGTCTATGTTCGGCCCGGCCCCGACGGCGGCTGGCATGTCGAGCTCAACAGCGACACGTTGCCACGCGTGCTGGTGAACCAGACCTACTACACGGAACTGTCCAAGACGATCCGCAAGGACGGCGACAAGTCGTATTTCACGGATTGCCTGCAGAACGCGACCTGGCTGGTGCGCGCGCTCGACCAGCGCGCCCGCACCATTCTGAAGGTCGCTACCGAAATCGTGCGCCAGCAGGACGGCTTCTTCACCCATGGCGTCGCGCATCTGCGCCCGCTCAATCTGAAAGCAGTAGCGGACGCGATCCAGATGCATGAATCGACGGTCTCGCGCGTCACCGCCAACAAATACATGGCGACGAATCGCGGCACCTTTGAGCTAAAATATTTCTTCACCGCCTCGATCGCCTCCGCCGACGGCGGCGAAGCGCACTCGGCCGAAGCCGTCCGTCATCACATCAAGCAGCTGATCGACGCCGAAGCTTCCGCCGCGATCCTCTCCGACGACACCATCGTGGAACGATTGCGCGAATCGGGCATTGATATTGCCCGCCGCACGGTCGCGAAATACCGCGAAGCCATGCGTATTCCATCCTCGGTGCAACGCCGCCGTGACAAGCAGAGTTCGCTCTTGTTGCCGACCTGAAATTGCCGGATCTGCGATAGCCAAGGCCATTGTTGCGCCCTGTCCAAATCGGTTTAGTCTCATCTTCCCCAGACTATCCAAACGAGGCATCCCATGACTCTCAGGATTTCGGGAAAGAGCATCAGCGTCGGCGAAGCGCTGCGCGACCGCGTCAACGAGCGCACCGACGAAGTGCTGCGAAAATATTTCAACGGCAATTATTCCGGCCACATCACGCTCTCCAAAGACGGCTTCGGCTTCCGCACCGATTGCGCGCTGCATCTGGATTCCGGCGTGACGCTGGAAGCGGAATCGAACGCCACCGACGCCTATGCCAGCGCGGATGCGGCGCTCTTGATGATCGAGAAGCGGCTGCGCCGCTACAAGAGCAGATTGAAGGATCACTCGGCGCGGAAAACGCACGCCGCGGCGGCGGCGTTGGCCGAGATGAACGGTCCGACGCTGGATGCTCCGACCTATGTGATCGAGGCGTTGGCGGAAAGCGATGACGAAGTCACTGGCTACAATCCCGTGATCATCGCGGAAGCGACGACGTCGCTGAAGCGGCTGTCGGTCTCCGAAGCGGTGATGGAGCTCGATCTGACCGGCGCCGCCTGCCTGGTATTCCAGCATGGCTCGAGCGGCCGGGTGAACATCATCTACCGCCGCTCCGACGGCAATATCGGCTGGGTCGATCCGCCCGCGGTCAAACCGTAAACTTACGGGTTTTTGGCGCTTTTTTGGCCGCCGATTTTCCTCTACGGTTTTTAAGGTTAGCCGCTCGCAGGTGTTGGCACCGCCGTTGTGTTGGAGTAGAAGCCCCCAAATCACGGACCCGGGCTTAGAGGCCCGCCTCCCACCTCAGCTTCTTGACGCCGGCCGGCCAAGGCCTATTTCGCAACCTGACGGTTCAATTCACCTCGGAACGCCCAATGACGATTACCGACCTGGTCGCACCCGAGGCGATCCTCCCGGCGTTGAAAGTCAACAGCAAGAAGCAGGCGTTGCAGGAGCTGGCGGCGAAAGCCGCCGAGCTAACCGGGCAGAATGAGCGCGCGGTGTTCGAAGTCCTGCTGCAGCGCGAGAAGCTCGGCACCACCGCGGTCGGCTATGGCGTCGCCATCCCCCACGGCAAGCTCCCCAAGCTTGAAAAGCTGTTTGGACTGTTCGCGCGGCTGGAGCGCCCGATCGACTTTGAAGCCATGGACGGCCAGCCGGTCGACCTCGTCTTCCTGCTGCTTGCGCCTGAAGGCGCCGGCGCCGACCACCTGAAGGCGCTGGCGCGAATCGCCCGCCTCCTGCGCGACCAGGATGTCGCCAAGAAACTGCGCGCCTCGCGCGACGCGCAGGCGATCTATTCCGTGCTGGCACTGCCGCCGGCGACCGCGGCGTAACCCGTCAATCACTTCAGCACATAAACGCGTGAAGTTTGTGGCCGCGATGGGTGCGTGCACCCTCGACTTCCGCAATTGACAAAGCCGCAAACGAAAATGCGCGGGCGCTGTCCCACCAGAGACAACACCCGCGCATTGAAACTCGTGCCCGCGGCGCGCCGAAAATGAACGCGCCGGTCGGCGAGGGCCTTAGTGGACGCTCACCGCCTGCAGCTCGTTGCTCCAGGCATTGGCGATCGCAGCTTCGCGCGAATCGGTCAGCATGATCGGCGTGCCATCAGCGGCGTGAAGCGCGAAAAGCTTCATTCCCGGCGCAAGGTCGGGCGCCTGCGGAAACAGCCCCGGTACGTCCTCGGAGCGGATTTGCTTCACATAGGCGATATGGCCTTCGCCCATATGGGCCAGCGCCTCCAGCGAGACGCGCGATTCTGACGCAACATTACCTTCAGTCATGGTCTCGACTCCTCTGAGACATAAGCGGTCGAGTCCGCTACTCGTTCCATTATTCGTATTCATTGATAGCGATTGTCTTAACGATCTTCTCCGGTTCGGGCCGGGCAAGATCGATCGACAACAACCCGTTCTTCAGATCCGCGCCCAGCACGTGCATACCTTCCGCGAGCACGAAGGTGCGCTGGAAGTGGCGCGCCGCGATGCCGCGATGGATATATTGCCGGGCCTTGTCGTCCTGCTGCCGGCCCCGGATCACGAGTTGGTTTTCCTCAATGGTTACATCAAGTTGGTCGCGGGTAAAACCCGCCACCGCCAGCGTGATTCGCAACCGTTCGGGCGCACCGTTCGACCGTTCACACCTCTCGATATTGTACGGAGGGTAACCGTCGGCGCCTTTGACGACGCGATCAAGCACGCGCTCGATCTCGTCGAATCCCAGCAGAAACGGACTGGAGAGCGAAGGAACACGAGACATAGTTTACAAAGTCCTCTCGAAGCGACTTTGATGTTTCAGGGCCCTTTACGGCGCCCCTTGCGCATCAATATGGGCATTGCCGCAGGCTGTTCAAGCACCTCAGAAAGTGCCCTAAAGGCCGTTAATTGCTCGTCAATTGACCCGCTTGCGGCCGTCGGCGGTAAATAAATGCAGCTTCTCGCGCGGCGCGAACGCCCCGATTCTCTCGCCGATCGCGGGCCCTTCCTGGCCGGGTATGCGGACGAGGATTTCGCCCGGCGATGGCTCGCCCGGCTCCGAGTTCACGGCCAGCTGGCCGTTCTGCTGCGCGCGCAGGCCATAGACATAGGTCTCGGCGCCAACGCGCTCGATCGCCTCCACCGTCATCACCAGCGCGACGCTGCCGTCCGGCGCCGAGCCGTTGGACATCACGAGATCTTCGGGGCGGATGCCGAGAATGCCGGCGTCGGAGCTTGCGCCCTGCAACTTGATGTCGGAGCCGCGCAAGGGAATCAGGTTCATCGGCGGCGCGCCGATAAAGGCGGCAACAAAGGTGGTCGCGGGCTTCTGGTAGATCTGCAGGGGATTGCCGATCTGCTCGACCTGGCCGCCATTCATCACCACCAGCACATCCGCGAGCGTCATCGCCTCGAGTTGGTCATGGGTGACGTAGATCGACGTCGTGCTGAGCCGGCGCTGCAATTTCCGGATCTCGACGCGCATGGCGATGCGCAGCTTGGCGTCGAGATTCGACAGCGGCTCATCGAACAGAAACACTTTTGGCTGGCGCACGATGGCGCGGCCCATGGCGACGCGCTGGCGCTGGCCCCCGGAGAGTTGCCCTGGCCTGCGGTCGAGCATGGCGGAGAGTTCGAGGATGCGCGCGGCTTCCTGCACGCGGGTGTGGATCTCGGGCTTCGGCATGCCGCGGTTGCGCAGGCCATAGGCCATGTTGTTGTAGACGCTCATATGCGGATAGAGCGCGTAATTCTGGAACACCATCGCGATGTCGCGATCGGCCGGCTCGACCTGGTTGACGACGCGCCCGCCAATGTCGATCTCGCCCGAGGTGATGGTCTCGAGCCCTGCGACCATTCGGAGCAGCGTGGATTTGCCGCAGCCCGACGGGCCGACCAGCACGCAGAACTGGCCGTCGGCGACGTCGACATCGACGCCCTTGATGGCCTCGAAACCGTTCGGATAGGCCTTCTTGACGTTGCGCAGCGTGACGTTCGCCATTCCTCACTTCTCCGTCTCGATCAGGCCTTTGACGAACAGACGCTGCAACAGCACGACGACAGCGACCGGAGGCAGCATGGCGAGCACGGCGGTCGCCATCGCCACCGACCATTCGGTGAGCGCGTCATGCACGTCGATGATCTTCTTGATGCCGATCACGATGGTCTGCATGTCGTCGCGCGTCGTGATCAGCAGCGGCCAGAGATATTGATTCCAGCCATAGATGAAGAGGATCACGAACAGCGCGGCGATATTGGTCACCGACAGCGGCAGCAGCGTATCGAAGAAGAAGCGGATTGGGCCGGCGCCGTCCATCTTGGAGGCTTCGACCAGCTCCTTTGGCACGGTCATGAAAAACTGCCGGAACAACAGCGTCGCGGTCGCTGACGCGATCAGGGGCAGAATGAGGCCGGAGTAGGAATCCAGCATATTCAGGTCGGAGGTGATCTTGTAGGTCGGGAAAATGCGCACCTCGACCGGCAGCATCAGCGTGATGAAGATGGTCCAGAACGCGGTCATCCGGAACGGGAACGAAAAGAACACGATCGCATAGGCTGAGATGATCGAGATTGCGATTTTGCCGAGCGCGATTCCGACCGCCATGATGAAGCTTGACATCATCATGCCGCCGACCGGCTGGCGCGTGGTCTTGCCGGTGCCGGAGACGATGGTGTGCCAATAGGTTTCGAGCCCATGCGAGCCGGGATAGAGCGGCATCTGGCCGTTGGCGATGACGGTGTTGTCGTGGGTCGAGGCGATGATCGCGAGATACACCGGGAAGGCGACGATGATCACGCCCAAGAGCAGCACGAGGTGAGGCAGCCAATTTCCAAATCGCCGGTGCTCGACCATGGCTAGCGCCCCGTTCCGAAGTTCGTCATTAGTTTCAGCGCCTTTCTTTCGAACTTCGGAAAGAAAGGGCGCTAGCCAAACTTATAATTCCAGTGCCGCTTATCGATTTGAAGTTCCTGACCGAATTTGCCGCTTGCTCTGAAGGAACTTCAAATCGGCGGCACTAGTAGTGCACCTTCTTTTCGACGTAGCGGAATTGAACCGCGGTGAGGACGACCACGATGATCATCAGGATCACCGACTGCGCGGCCGAGCCGCCGAGGTCGGAGCCGACCTTGCCGTCCAGAAACACCTTGTAGACCAGCGTCGCCGTGGCGCCGTTCGGGCCGCCGCCGGTCGCGGTATCGATGATGCCGAGCGTGTTGAAGAAGGCGTAGGTGATGTTGACCACGATCAGGAAGAAGGTCGTCGGCGACAGCAGCGGGAAGATGATGGTCCAGAACCGCCGCATCGGCCGCGCGCCGTCGATCGCGGCGGCCTCGATCACGCTTTTCGGAATCGACTGCAGTCCGGCGAGAAAAAACAGGAAGTTGTAGCTGATCTGATTCCAGACCGCGACGACGACGATCAGGATCATCGCATGGTTGCCGTTGAGCACCGGATTCCAGTCGATGCCGTAGCGCTGCAAGGCGCGCGCGATCATGCCGAGCCCCGGCTGGAACATGAAGATGAAGAGCACGCTCGCTACCGCCGGCGCCACCGCATAGGGAATGATCAGGAAGGTGCGGTAGATCTGCACGCCGCGGATGTTGTGATTGGCCATCGCGGCAAGCAGCAGCCCGAGGCTCATGGAAAAGAACACCACCAGCGCCGAGAACAGGAAGGTCA
Source organism: Bradyrhizobium sp. (assembly GCA_035568535.1). Taxonomy (GTDB): domain Bacteria; phylum Pseudomonadota; class Alphaproteobacteria; order Rhizobiales; family Xanthobacteraceae; genus Bradyrhizobium. Next base: position 49,927 of record DATMNV010000008.1, on the reverse strand, counting down.
CGCCGATGGCGTGATAATAGCCGGGTTGTTGCAGGAGAACGACGTAGTTCTCGAACCAGACGAACTCGGTCGAGAGCCCGAAGGCATCCTGGACCAGGAAGGATTGCCAGAGCGCCTGCGCCGCCGGCCAGTAGAAAAAGATCAGGGAGACCGCAAGCTGCGGCAGCACCAGCAGATAGGCGAGAGCCTTTCCTGAAAAGATCGCCCGGTTTTCCATGAAGCCCCCGCCCCACTTACTCACATGAGAGTCTACTCTCAGAAAATCGTGGCTGCGGTCCCGCCGCGCCACGATCCTTGCCGCTTTTATTTGACTGCGGTGCGCTCGAACTGCCGCAGCATGTCGTTGCCGCGGCTCACCGCGGTGTCGAGCGCTTCCTTGGCCGACTTCTTGCCGGCCAATGCCGCCTCGATCTCCTCCGACCAGACGTCGCGCATCTGCACCATGCCGCCGAAGCGCAGGCCGCGCGAATTCTCGGTTGGCTCCTTGTTGGTCAATTCCTTCAGCGGCACTTCGAGGATCGGGTTCTTCTCATAGAAGCCCGAGGCCTTGACCTTCTCATAGGCCGCCTTGGTGATCGGCAGGTAGCCGGAGGCTTCGTGCAGGTAGACCTGGCGATCGGTGTCCGACAGGAAGGTGAAGAATTTTGCGATGCCCTTGTATTCTTCCTTCGACTTGCCGCCCATCACCCACAGCGAGGCGCCGCCGATGATCGAGTTCTGCGGCGCGCCGTTGACGTCGGGGAAGTACGGCATCGGCACCGCGGTGTATTCGAACTTGGCGTTGGCCTTCACGCTCGGATAGAACGCCGACGATGTCATGTACAAAGCGCATTCACCGGAGGTGAAGCGGCCTTCGCCGGTGTTGGTGCGTCCGGAATAGTCGTAGCTCTTGTCCTTCTGCAGCTCGACGAGATTGTCCAGCAGCTTGATCTCGAGCGGCGTGTTGAATTTCAGCACCGTGTCAAAACCGTCGAGACCGTTGGCCCTGGTGCCGATCGTCTCGTTGTGCCAGGCGGAGAACTGCTCGACAAAGCCCCAGGTCACCCAGCTCGATGAGAAGCCGCAGGTCGGACTGTTCGCATGCAGCTTCTTGGCGTCTGCGAACACTTCCGGCCAGGTCTTCGGCGGCGCGTCGATGCCCGCTTTCTTCAGCGCGTCGAGATTGACCCACATCACCATGCTCGACGAGTTGAAAGGGAACGACAGCATGTCGCCCTTCGCGGTCGAGTAATAACCGGTGATCGCCGGCAGGTAGGATTTGGGATCGAAGGCTTCGCCCTGTTCCTTCATCAATTCGAACACCGGCTTGATCGCGCCCTTGGCGGCCATCATGGTCGCGGTGCCGACTTCGAACACCTGCATGATGCCTGGTGCGTTGCCGGCGCGGAACGCCGCGATCCCGGCATTCAGCGTATCGGCATAGCTGCCCTTGAAGGAGGGAACGATCTTGTAGTCGCTCTGGGAAGCGTTGAAATCATTGGCAAGCTTGACCACGACGTCGTTGTTCGGGCCGGTCATCGCGTGCCACCACTGGATCTCCGTCACCGCGCTCGCGGGCGAGGCCGCGAAGGCAAGGGCGACAGCGGTGGCGGCAGCCGTGCCGAAGTGTCGAAAAGTCATCAAAACCCCTCCCGTTGGACCGTCATTCCGGTGGTTGCGCGTTATCAGCGCCGGATGACGTGCAAATGACCGTTGAAAGCGGCGGGATCGTAAGGGGGAAGGCGGGCCCAAGGAAGCCCAAATCGAGAGGAGGTCGTGTTGATCTTTCGTCCCGGCTTTCGCTGCCCCGACGAAAGACAATCAGCGCTTGCGCTCAGTACCGCAAACCACGCCGCTCTTGATCAGCGCATCAATCTCGGCGGCCGAGTAGCCGAATTCGCCCAGCACCTCTTTGGTGTGCTGGCTGAATTTCGGCGGTGTGCGGCGCAGGCTCGGCTTGGAGCGCTCCATGCGGATCGGCGAGGCAACGCCCTTGTACCAGTCCCTGGCGATCACATCGCCGCGGTGGATGGTGTGCTCATTGGTGAGCGCCTGGTCGATCTTCTGCACCGGACCTGCGGGCAGGCCCGCGGCCAAGAGGCGATTGCACAGCGGCTCGGCCTCATGCTGGGAAAACACCGCCGCGAGTTCCTGGCGCAGCGCCTCGCGATTGGCGATGCGGTCCTTGTTGCGTGCAAAGCGCGGATCGGTGCCGAGCTCGGCCTTGCCGATCTCCGTGGCGAGCTTCCGGAATGTGCCGTCATTGCCGACGCCGATGAAGATGTCGTCGGTCCTGGTCGGGAAGATCGCGTAAGGCACGAGGTTCGGATGCTCGTTGCCGGTCAGGCTCGGCGGCTTGCCATGCATGAAATAATTCGCGGTGTGCGGATGCATCACGGCGAGACCGGTTTCGTACAGCGTGGTTTCGAGGAATTGCCCGAGCCCCGATTTCTGCCGTTCCCACAGCGCCATCAGGATTCCGATCGCGGCGTAGAGCCCGGTGGTGATGTCGACCACTGGCACGCCGATCCGCATCGGTCCGCTCTCGCGCGAGCCGGTCGCGGCGATCATGCCGGTCATGGCCTGGATGATGGCGTCATAGCCGGGACTGCCGCCGCGCGGGCCGTCGGCGCCGAAGCCGGAAATCCGGCAATGAATGAGTTTCGGGAATTTACCGCGCAGCACGTCGCTGCCGATTCCCCATTTGTCGAGCGTGCCCGGCTTGAAATTCTCGATCAGCACGTCGGCGGTCTCGAGCAGCTTCATCAGCACCGCGCGCCCACCTTCGGAGGCGAGGTCCAAACCGATCGAGCGCTTATTGCGATTGATGCCGACGAAATAGGCCGCGTCTTCCTCATGGAAGGGCGGGCCCCAGTCGCGCGTCTCGTCGCCGGCCGGCGGCTCGACCTTGATCACGTCGGCGCCGTGGTCGGCGAGGATCTGCGTGCAATAGGGGCCGCCGAGCACGCGCGTGAGATCGATCACCCGCAAACCGGTCATGGCACCGGGAGCCACCTGTTGTGAACTCATCGAAAACCTTCGCTCAAATCCAGAGAAGCGATTGAGAGCTAGCGGTCTTCGCAGGCGGCATCAAGCGTCCACAGCGAATGGCCCGCCAGTGCTTACGGCAGGCCATTCCGCGTTGTGGATTTAGACGACGTTCAGCTGCACATCGACATTGCCGCGCGTGGCGTTGGAGTAGGGGCACACCTGGTGCGCCTTGGCCACCAGCGCTTCCGCATCGGCGCGCGCAAGGCCGGGAAGGGAGATGTCGAGCGCGATGTCGAGGCCGAAACCGCCTTCCGAACGCGGGCCGATGCCGACCGTGGAAGTCACCGCGGCGTCGGCGGGCACCTTCGGGCCGCCCTGGGAGGCCACGAACTTCATGGCGCCGATGAAGCAGGCGGCATAGCCGGCCGCGAAAAGCTGCTCGGGATTGTTGCCAGCGCCGCCCCCGCCGCCCAATTCCTTCGGCGTGGTGAGTTTGACGTCGAGTGCGCCGTCCAGGGTTGCGGCGTGGCCGTCGCGGCCGCCGGTGGCCTTGGCCTGGGTCTTGTAGAGCACATTCACGGACATGGGGATCTCCTTTGGTTTGAATTTCGATGGAACGCATATTGCGCACAATTAGATTGTGTACAATATAGAAAGCGTCGCCTCACATTTAATTGTCCGCAATTGAATGCGGCGCCGCCCGGGCCCAGAATGGCAGGGAATCGCTACAGGGATGCAAAATGGCCAAAAAAAAACCCGTCGCGGCGGACCAGATGCTGCGGCTCGACAACCAGATCTGCTTCGCCGTCTATTCGGCTGCACACGCGTTTACCCGCTTCTATAAGCCGCTGCTTGACCGGCTCGGCCTGACCTATCCGCAATATCTGGTCATGCTGACGCTGTGGGAGCGCGACGGCGTCCCGCTCAAGGATATCGGCGAGCGGCTGTTCCTGGATTCTGGCACGCTGACGCCGCTCTTGAAGCGGCTCGAGGCCGCGCAACTGATCAAGCGCACGCGCAGCACCGAGGACGAGCGTCAGGTCCTGATCGCGCTGACGCCGCAGGGCCTGGCGCTGAAGGAAAGGGCGCGCGCGGTGCCGTCGTCGCTGCTGTCGGCCTCGGCCTGCTCGGTGGCGGAACTATCCGCGATGAAGAACGAGATCGTCGCGCTGCGGGATCGGCTGAATGAGGTGGTGGGGGAGTAGGCTTTCTGAGGCCCGCCTACGCGCTTTGCGCTACGGCGCGGCAGCCTTCGCTCACTTCGCTACGATAGAGTTCGACGGGGCTTGCCGACGCCCGTCTTCGCCCATTGGGCTACGCCGGGCACCACGCTCCGTCCTTCGGGCTCTGCGCGGCTGCGCCACGCGTAGCCCGAAGGGCGAAGCGTGGTGGAGCCAGGCGGGATCGAACCGCCGACCTCTTGCATGCCATGCAAGCGCTCTCCCAGCTGAGCTATGGCCCCGTAACCGTCTTTTAGCACGATCCTTTTGTGGGATCATGCGGTCCTGCGAGCCCTAGGGCGTCTCGCGGGCCGAACCCTGATCACAGATCAGGGCTGATCTCAAGTCTCTTCGTCGCCGCCGACGTCGCCGATGATGTCGGTGACATCCTCATCGCCCTCTTCCTCGTCGGCGATGAAGGTCGAATCGTCATCATCATCGTCCTCGATGGTCTCGTCGATCTCGATATCGTCCTCGGATTCCGGAACGACCGCCTTCACCTTGCCGGTGTTCTCCTCGGCGTCGGCTTCCTCGAGCGGCACCAGCTCTTCGGCCTCCGCCGGCTCCGGCGCGACCTCGGCGGTGGCCGCCGCATGCGCGCGCGCGGCTTCGCCACGCATGGCGCGCGGCGGCGCGACGGGCGCGATGGGCACGACCTCGCCGGTATAGGGCGAGATCACCGGACTCTTGTTCAGGTCGTAAAATTTCTTGCCCGTGGTCGGGCAAATGCGTTTGGTTCCGAGATCGGATTTGGCCACGGCGGAATCCTGGGAATGTCTGAAAAGCGGTGCTTCACTTGGCTAGTTGAGCGGCTGCTGTCAATAGCGCTTTGTGCATGAAATACCGGGCCGTGACGCTGCCGGGCCGGCATGCTACTGGCCCGGCCGAAAGGACCCAATCGTGACCCATTCCGACCATCCGACGCCACTGGAAGCTCGTTCCAGCGGCCCCCTGAGCGGCAAAGTCCGGGTTCCCGGCGACAAGTCGATCTCGCATCGGGCCTTGATCCTGGGCGCGCTCGCGGTCGGCGAAAGCAGGATTTCCGGCCTTTTGGAGGGCGAAGACGTCCTCAACACCGCCAAATCAATGCGGGCGCTGGGCGCCCGGGTCGAGCGGACCGGCGGTTTCGCGTGGAAGGTCAATGGCGTTGGGGTTGCGGGCTTTGCCAGCCCGCAAAATGCGCTCGATTTCGGCAATTCCGGCACCGGCTGCCGGCTGGTGATGGGGGCGGTCGCGGGCTGTCCCATTACGGCGGTGTTCGACGGCGACGCCTCGCTGCGTAGCCGGCCGATGCGGCGGATCCTCGATCCGCTGGAACTGATGGGGGCCAAGGCGGGCGAAACCAGAGAGGGCGGCCGCCTGCCGCTGACCCTGCACGGCGCCCGTGACCCCGTGCCGATCACCTACAAGACGCCGGTGGCTTCCGCCCAGATCAAGTCGGCGGTGCTGCTCGCGGGTCTCGCCGCGCCGGGCGTGACCACCGTGATCGAGCAGGAAGCGAGCCGAGATCATACCGAATTGATGCTCAAGCATTTTGGCGCGGACATCGTTTCGACCAGGGAGGGCGCGCACGGCCGCAAGATCGCGCTCACCGGCCAGCCGGAGCTGCATGGCGCCGAGGTCGTGGTGCCCGCCGATCCATCATCCGCGGCATTCCCCATCGTCGCTGCGCTGATCGTCGAAGGTTCCGACCTCGTATTATCAGATGTCATGACCAATCCGCTGCGAACCGGCCTGTTCACGACGCTCCGCGAAATGGGCGCCTCGATCGAGGAAAGTGCTGCGCGCGGCGATACCGGCGAGCCGATGGCGCAATTGCGCGTGCGCGCCTCGAAACTGCGCGGCGTCGAGGTGCCGCCCGAGCGCGCGCCATCGATGATCGACGAATATCTGGTGCTTGCCGTTGCCGCTTCTTTCGCCGAAGGCACCACCGTGATGCGCGGCCTGAAGGAATTGCGGGTGAAGGAATCCGACCGGCTGGAAGCGACCGCCGACATGCTGCGTGTCAACGGCGTCAAGGTCGAAGTCGCCGGCGATGATCTGATCGTCGAGGGCAGGGGCCATGTGCCGGGCGGCGGCCTGGTCAAAACCCACATGGACCACCGCATCGCCATGTCCGCGCTGGTGATGGGGCTGGCCGCCGACAAGCCGGTGAAGGTCGATGACACCGCCTTCATCGCCACCAGCTTCCCGGACTTCATCCCGATGATGCGCGCGCTCGGCGCGGAGTTTGCATGATCATCGCCATCGACGGACCGGCCGCTTCCGGCAAGGGCACGCTCGCAAAACGCCTCGCCGCGCATTATGGCCTGCGCCACCTCGATACCGGGGTGATCTATCGGGCCGTTGCCTACGCTTTGATCAACGCAGGGGTCGACCCGAAGGACGAGGCGCTGGCGGTGAAAGCCGCCCGGGAACTCGACCCCGAGACCTTCGAGAATCCGGCCCTGAAGTCCCAAAAAGTAGGCACCGCCGCTTCCGTGATCTCCGCGATTCCACGGGTTCGCGAGGCTTTGGTCGAATTCCAGCGCCAGTTCGCTGTCAAACCGCCCGGCGCCGTGCTCGATGGACGCGACATCGGCACCGTGATCTGCCCCGACGCCGAGGTGAAGATTTTCGTGGTCGCCGATCCCAGGATCCGGGCCCGTCGCCGGACCCTGGAAGCCCGCTCCCGGGGCGAAGAAGCCGATGAGGCGGCCGTGCTGGCCGACATCCTGGCGCGCGACGAACGCGACCAGAACCGGGCCGTTGCGCCTTTAAAACCGGCAAAAGATGCTTACTTGCTAGATAATTCCAATCTGGATATAGAAGGCGGCGTCCGGGCCGCCATCGACATTGTCGAGGCCGTTCGAGCGGGCCGTCAGCGGAGTTGAGTCGCTGGCGTCATTGGAGGTAGAGCCCGCTCCCGCCCTCAAGACAAGTCGATATCTCGAACAGAATTTTCGAGACCATCCGTCCCCGGACAGAAATCACCGTATTGAACGTGCAGGCATCTGCCGGCCCGCTCTTGCATATTATGCAACGAGCGGTTGTCGCGGGTTTTGCGAGCCCTGACCCTTCACGCGCGATACGCCCTCAAACCCCAATGGCCGGCAAGACCATCGCAAGTGGAGAACAAATGGCTTCGACTGCTACTGCAAATTCCTACAACCCCAGCCGCGACGATTTCGCGGCGATGCTGGATGAGTCCTTTGCCGGCGGCAACCTTCAGGAAAGCTCCGTCATCAAGGGCACGGTGGTTGCGATTGAAAAGGACATGGCCGTCATCGACGTCGGCCTGAAGACCGAGGGCCGCGTCGCGTTGCGCGAATTTTCGGGCCCTGGCCGTGACAGCGAATTGAAGGTCGGCGACACCGTCGAAGTGTTCCTCGACCGCATCGAGAATGCGCTCGGCGAAGCCGTGCTGTCGCGCGACAAGGCGCGCCGCGAGGAGAGCTGGGGCAAGCTGGAGAAGGCGTTCCAGAACAACGAAAAGGTCATGGGCGTCATCTTCAACCAGGTCAAGGGCGGCTTCACCGTCGACCTCGACGGCGCCGTGGCCTTCCTGCCGCGCTCGCAGGTGGACATCCGCCCGATCCGCGACGTGGCGCCGCTGATGAACAACTCGCAGCCGTTCCAGATCCTCAAGATGGATCGCCGCCGCGGCAACATCGTGGTGTCGCGCCGCACGGTTCTCGAAGAGACCCGTGCCGAGCAGCGCCAGGAGCTGGTGCAGAACCTCGAAGAGGGCCAGGTGATCGACGGCGTGGTCAAGAACATCACCGATTACGGTGCGTTCGTTGATCTCGGCGGCATCGACGGCCTGCTCCACGTCACCGACATCGCCTGGCGCCGCGTCAACCACCCGACCGAGGTGCTGACGATTGGTCAAACGGTGAAGGTCAAGATCATCAAGATCAACCACGAGACGCACCGCATCTCGCTCGGCATGAAGCAGCTGCTTGACGATCCGTGGCAGGGCATCGAGGCGAAGTACCCGCTGAACGCCCGCTTCCACGGCCGCGTCACCAACATCACCGACTACGGCGCGTTCGTCGAGCTCGAGCCGGGCATCGAAGGCCTGATCCACGTCTCCGAGATGTCGTGGACCAAGAAGAACATGCACCCCGGCAAGATCGTTTCGACCTCGCAGGAAGTCGAAGTGCAGGTGCTGGAAGTCGACTCGGTCAAGCGCCGCATCTCGCTCGGTCTCAAGCAGACCATGCGCAATCCCTGGGAAGTTTTCGTCGAGAAATTCCCTGTTGGTTCGGTGGTCGAGGGCGAGGTCAAGAACAAGACCGAGTTCGGCCTGTTCCTGGGCCTCGAGGGCGACGTCGACGGCATGGTCCACCTGTCCGACCTCGACTGGAAGCTTCCGGGCGAGCAGGTCATCGACAATTACAAGAAGGGCGACATGGTCAAGGCCGTCGTCCTCGATGTGGATGTCGAGAAGGAGCGCATCTCGCTCGGCGTCAAGCAGCTCGAGGGCGACCCCTTCGCCGAGCCGGGCGACGTCAAGAAGGGCGCTGTCGTCACCTGCGAAGTGCTGGAAGTGAAGGAGGCCGGCATCGAGGTGAAGATCGTCGGCACCGACTTCACCACCTTCATCAAGCGGTCCGAACTTGCCCGCGACCGCAACGATCAGCGCGCCGAACGCTTTGCCGTCGGCGAGAAAGTCGATGCGCGGGTGATCCAGTTCGACAAGAAGGCCCGCAAGGTGCAGGTCTCGATCAAGGCGCTCGAAGTCGCCGAGGAGAAGGAAGCCATCGCGCAGTACGGCTCCTCCGATTCGGGTGCGACGCTCGGCGATATCTTGGGCACGGCGCTCAAGAACCGCGCTTCCGAGAAGTAAGCCTTCGCTCACTTGCGAATGCGAATCAGGCCCCGGTCACGACCGGGGCCTTTTTGTTTGTCTCACCCTTTCCCCTTGTGGGAGAGGGTGTCATGAACGCGCAAAGCGAGTTCGTGACGGGCGAGGGGTTCTCTCCGCGGATGGAGACCCCTCAACCGGCGCTACGCGCCACCTTCTCGCACAAGGGGAGAAGGTAAGAGAGCCTTCATTTCTTCATATTGCGCCGCAATTGATGTAATCAATAACGCGCTGGTCACGCTGCGGGCGCAAAACGCGCGAGGAATGTTTTCAGGAGAATTTCGATGTCGCTGGATTCCGATGTGATCGTCGATCGCCGGCGGATGCGCCGCAAGCTGACCTTCTGGCGCGTGGCGGCCGTTGTGATCGCTATTGCGGCGGTCGCCGTTGTCGGCGCATTGGTGTCGCCCGGCAGCCGCGGTACCTTCACCTCATCCGGCTCGATCGCACGCGTCAATATCGAAGGCCTGATTCGCAGCGACCGGGAGCGCGTCGAGGCGCTGGAGCGGCTGGAGAAGTCGCAAGCCGCCGCCGTCGTCGTCCATATCAACTCGCCCGGGGGCACCACCGCCGGCTCCGAGCAGCTCTATGATTCGCTGGTGCAGTTGAAGGCGAAGAAGCCGCTGGTCGTGGTCGTGGAAGGATTGGCGGCCTCCGGCGGCTACATCACCGCGATCGCGGCCGATCATATTGTGGCGCAGCAAACCTCGCTGGTCGGTTCGATCGGCGTGCTGTTCCAGTTTCCGAATTTTTCCGAGGTGCTCAAGACGGTCGGTGTCAAGGTCGAGGAAGTGAAGTCTTCCCCGCTGAAAGCTGCCCCCAACGGCTTTGAGCCGACCAGCCCCGAAGCCCGCGACGCCCTGGATTCGCTGGTGAAGGATTCCTTTGCCTGGTTCAAGGGACTGGTGAAGGAACGGCGCGGCATGGACGACACGCAGCTCGAAAAGGTCGCGGACGGACGCGTGTTCACCGGCCGCCAGGCGGTCGATCTCAAGCTGATCGACCAGCTCGGCGACGAGAAGACCGCGATCGCCTGGCTGGTCGAGCAGAAGGGCGTCAAGAAGGACCTGCCGGTGCGCGACTACAAGCTCGGGCCGCGCTTCGGCGACCTGACTTTCCTGCGGACCGCGGCCTCCATCACGTTCGACGCCCTCGGTCTGGGTGCGATCGCACGCCAGGTCGAGAACGCGGGTATCGATCGCCTCGGTCTCGATGGGATGCTTGCGCTATGGCAGCCGGCTGCGACCAATTGAAACCTTGCAAAACCGATTATGGCGGCCTTTCCCGCAGTGCGAGTGGTGGGACAACCCCCTGTTCGGGCGTTTGTCACGCACTTTCGCGGCGCGCAAACTTGATTTAGCGTCTTGACAGTTCAAGGTATTTTCACGGAAATGGATCAGTGACGCTCCCGGATCCGAACTCTCGATGATCAAATCCGAACTTGTTCAGCGTATCGCCGAGCACAACCCGCATCTCTACCAGCGGGATGTAGAGAATATCGTGAATGCGATCCTCGACGAGATCGTGGCTGCACTGGCGCGCGGCGATCGGGTGGAACTGCGCGGTTTTGGCGCGTTCTCGGTGAAGCATCGCCCAGCCCGCGCCGGCCGCAATCCGCGCACCGGCGCCCATGTGCCGGTCGATCAGAAGAGCGTTCCGTTCTTCAAGACGGGCAAGGAAATGCGCGAACGGCTGAACCGCGACAATCCCGAGGCCGGCGCCTGAGTTCTTGCGCCCGGCGGCCAAAAGCCTGCGGCCGCCGATTTCGGACTATCAGCTGCGATCAACGCGAGCCATCGCCATGCGAAAATTCTTCAGCACCCTGTTCGCCATCCTCCTCGGGCTGATCTTTGTCACCTTCGCCGTCGCGAACCGGCATTTCGTCACGGTCTCGTTCGACCCCTTCAACTCGGTCGATCCCTCGATCAAGGTCTCGCTGCCGCTGTTCGTGCTGATCATCGCGGTGGCGATCCTGGGCGTGGTCGCCGGCGGCTGCGCCAGCTGGTCCGGCCAGCACCGCTGGCGGCGGGCGGCGCGGCAGCACGAGGCCGATGCGCGCACCGTCAGGGCGCAATTGGCGGAACTGCGCGCCGATGCGCTGGCCGCGCGCGGCGATGCCCAGCGGCTGGCGCTGACCTCGCGGGCCGGTTTCTACGGCGCTGCGGGGCGAGACAAGCAGGGCGCGACGTTGTAAACCCGCCCCGGTTGAACCCGTTATTTCCGCTCTGCGAAACGTATTGATGTCCCTGGCTGTCAAGATCTGTGGCCTTTCCACGCGCGAGACGCTCGACGCGGCGCTGGACGCCGGCGCCGATATGGTCGGCTTCGTGTTCTTTCCGCCGTCGCCGCGCCACCTCGCGCTCGAGACCGCGCGCGAGCTCGGCAGCCGGGTGAAGCAGCGCGCGATCAAGGTCGCGCTGACCGTGGACGCCGACGACGCGACGTTGGAGGGCATTATCGCTGCGCTGCAGCCCGACATCTTGCAGCTGCACGGCCATGAGACCGTGGCGCGGTTGTCGGAGATCAAGCGGAAGTTCGGCCGCGAGGTGATGAAGGCGTTGCCGGTCGAGCGCGCCGCCGATCTCGCGTCCCTGCAGGATTATGCCGCCGTCGCCGACCGCATCTTGTTCGATGCCCGCCCGCCCAGGGGCGCGACGCGTCCGGGCGGCCTCGGGGCCGTGTTCGACTGGCACCTGCTCAAAGATCTTGACCTCGGCCTGCCCTTCATGGTCTCGGGCGGCCTCCATGCCGGCAATGTCGCGGAAGCCGTCCGCGTCACCCGCGCCGGCGGCGTCGATGTCTCTTCGGGTGTGGAGCGCGCGCCCGGCATCAAGGACATCGAGATGATCCGCGATTTCATCCGCGCCGCGCGTGCAAGCGCTCCTCTCTCACGTCTCCCCGTAAACGGGGAGAGGTCGGATCGCGTTAGCGATCCGGGTGAGGGGGAGGCTCCGCGGGCGCGTCTCTCACAGAATTTGCGGAACGAGCCCCTCACCCCAACCCTCTCAGAGCGAGCTTCGCTCGTCTCGACCCCGCAAGATCGGGGAGAGGGGGAAGAGACGGCACCGCTCAACGAGATAAAGAGTTGACCGTCCGATGAACCAGGTTCGTCCCAATTCCTTCCGCAGCGGCCCCGATGAGCGCGGGCACTTTGGCATTTTCGGCGGCCGCTTTGTCGCGGAAACGCTGATGCCGCTGATCCTCGACCTGGAGAAGGCCTATACGGCGGCCAAGGCCGATCCGACGTTCCAGAAGGAGATGAACGGCCACCTGCGCGACTATGTCGGCCGTCCCTCGCCGCTCTATTTCGCCGAGCGGCTGACCGAGCATCTCGGCGGCGCCAAAATCTATTTCAAGCGCGAGGAGCTGAACCACACCGGCTCGCACAAGGTCAACAATGTGCTGGGCCAGATCATGATGGCGCGGCGCATGGGCAAGAAGCGCATCATCGCTGAGACCGGCGCCGGCCAGCATGGCGTTGCCACCGCAACGCTGTGCGCACGCTTTGGCCTGGACTGCGTGGTCTATATGGGCGCGGTCGACGTCGCGCGGCAGCAACCCAATGTGATTCGCATGGAGATGCTCGGCGCCAAGGTTTTTCCGGTGCAGTCGGGCACGCGCACGCTGAAGGATGCGATGAACGAGGCGCTGCGCGACTGGGTCACCAACGTGCACGACACCTTCTATTGCATCGGCACGGTGGCGGGCCCGCATCCCTATCCGGCGATGGTGCGCGACTTCCAGTCGGTGATCGGCAACGAGACCAAGAAGCAGTTGCAGGAGGCCGAAGGCCGCCTGCCGGATTCGCTGATCGCCTGCATCGGCGGCGGCTCCAATGCGATGGGGCTGTTCCATCCTTTCCTTGATGATCCTTCGGTCGAAATCTTCGGCGTGGAAGCGGCCGGCCATGGGCTCACCCAATTGCACGCGGCTTCGATCGCCGGCGGCCGGCCCGGCGTGCTTCACGGCAACCGCACCTATCTCTTGATGAACGATGACGGCCAGATCCAGGATGCGCATTCGATCTCGGCCGGCCTCGATTATCCCGGCATCGGCCCCGAACATTCCTGGCTGCACGAGATCGGCCGCGTGAAATATCTCTCCGCCACCGACGATGAGGCGCTCGAAGCGTTCCAGCTGTTGTCCCGTCTGGAAGGCATCATCCCCGCGCTTGAGCCTGCGCATGCGATCGCGAAAGTAATGGAGCTCGCGCCCGGGCTGCCGAAAGATCATTTGATGGTGGTCAACCTCTCCGGCCGCGGCGACAAGGACGTGCCGCAGGTCGGTGATATCCTGAAGGCGAGGAAGAAGTGACCACCCGCATTGACGCGCGTTTTGCGCAGCTCGCTCGCGAAGGCCGCTCGGCTTTCGTCACCTTCCTGATGGCGGGCGATCCTGATCCCGCCATTTCCCTCGACATCATCAAGGCGCTGCCGAAGGCCGGCGCCGACATCATCGAGATCGGCATGCCCTTCACCGACCCGATGGCGGACGGCCCCTCGATCCAGGCCGCCGGCCTGCGCGCGCTCAAAGCCGGCATGACCCTGAAGAAGACGCTGGAGCTGGTGCGCGGCTTCCGCAAGGATGACAACACCACGCCGCTGGTGCTGATGGGTTACTACAATCCGATCTACATCTATGGCGTCGACAAATTCTTGGGTGACGCCAAGACTGCCGGTGTCGACGGCCTGATCATCGTCGACCTGCCGTCGGAGGAGGACACCGAGCTCTGCGTGCCGGCGCTGAAGGCCGGGCTGAATTTCATTCGTCTGGCGACGCCGACGACCGACGACAAGCGGCTGCCGGCCGTGCTCGCCAACACCTCGGGCTTCGTCTATTACGTCTCGATCACCGGCATCACCGGCAGTGCGACCGCCGATTCGAAAGCCGTTGGCGATGCGGTAGCGCGGATCAAGCGGCATACCGATCTTCCGGTCTGCGTCGGCTTCGGCATCCGCACCCCGGACGCCGCGCGTGCCATCGCCGAGCGAGCTAATGGCGCCGTTGTCGGAACCGCGCTGGTCGATGCGTTGCGCGGCAGCCTCGACGCGGAGGGCCGCGCCACCGCCAAAACCGTTAACGCAGTCGCCGATCTCGCCGCATCCCTCGCGCGGGGCGTGCGAGGCGCGCGACAGGCCGCCGAATAGGCGCATTTCATGCTGAGTAAGCGTTGAGAGACGGCTTGCCGGGCCCGGTCCGGGAAGCCATATATTCGAAACGATCGGAGCGAAACATGAATTGGCTCACCAACGTCGTTCGGCCGAAGATCCGCAACATCCTGCGCCGCGAGACCCCGGAGAATCTCTGGATCAAGTGTCCGGATTCCGGGCAGCTCGTGTTCTACAAGGACGTCGAGGCCAACCAGATGGTGATCCCCGGCTCCAACTACCATCTGCGCATGGGTGCGACAGCGCGGCTGAAATCGATCTTCGACAACGAGACCTGGTACGACATCGCGCTGCCCGAGGTGACCGCCGATCCCCTGAAATTCCGCGACGAGAAGCGCTATGCCGACCGCATCAAGGATGCGCGCGCCCGCACCGGCATGAACGACGCCATCAAGGTGGGCTACGGCAAGCTCGAAGGCGCGGCCGCCGTCATCGCCGTGCAGGATTTCGATTTCATGGGCGGCTCGCTCGGCATGGCGGCGGGCGAGGCCATCGTGCGCGGGCTCGAGCTCGCGGTCGAGAAGAAATCGCCCTTCATCGTGTTCGCGGCTTCCGGCGGGGCGCGGATGCAGGAGGGTATTTTGTCGCTGATGCAGATGCCGCGCACCACGGTCGCCGTGCAGATGCTGCGCGAAGCGAGATTGCCTTACATCGTGGTGCTGACCAATCCGACCACCGGAGGCGTCACCGCCTCCTATGCCATGCTCGGCGACGTCCAGATTGCCGAGCCCGGCGCGTTGATTGGCTTCGCGGGCGCGCGCGTGATCGAGCAGACCATCCGCGAGAAGCTGCCCGAGGGTTTCCAGCGCGCCGAATATCTGCGCGACCACGGCATGGTCGACATGGTCGTGCATCGCCATGAGCTGCGCCCGACGCTGGCGCGGCTATGCCGTATCCTGACCAAATCACCGGCGCTGGAGACCGCGCCGAAGCCAGCGCCGCTCGTTCCCGAGCCGGCCCAGATCGCGTCGGCTCCGGAAACGGCGCCGGCCGCGCCGCACGCGTGAACGCGCCGGCCGCCAAACCCCGGGATTCGCTTGGCGATGTGATCGCGCGGCTCTCCGCGCTGCATCCGAAGCGTATCGACCTCAGCCTCGATCGCATGCATCGCGTGCTGGCGCGGCTCGATCATCCCGAGAAAAAACTGCCTCCGGTGATCCATGTCGCCGGCACCAATGGCAAGGGTTCGACGGTCGCGTATCTGCGCGCGATCCTGGAGACCGCCGGCCTTCGGGTTCACGCCTACACCTCGCCCTGGCTGGTGCGCATCAACGAGTGCTTCCGCCTCGCAGGCCAACTGGTAGCCGATGACGAGCTGCAGGCCGCACTCGAACATGTCGAGCGGACCAATGCGGGTGAGCCGCTCACCTTCTTCGAGGCCAAGACCGCGGCCGGCTTTTGCCTGTTCGCGCGACATCCCGCCGACGTGCTGCTGCTCGAAGTCGGCCTCGGCGGCCGGCTTGATTCCACCAACGTGGTCGAGGCGCCGCTCGCCAGCGTGATTACGCCCATCAGCATGGACCACATGGAATTTCTGGGCGATACACTGACTTCCATCGCCGGCGAGAAGGCCGCGATCATCAAGCGCAACGTGCCGGTGATTTCAGCCGAACAGCACCCGAAAGCCATGGAAGTGATCGAGCAGCAGGCGCGGCGGATGCGCGCGCCGCTGCATGCTGCCGGGCAGCAATGGCATGTCAGTGTCGAGCGCGGCCGGCTGGTCTATCAGGACGAGCGCGGCTTGATGGACCTGGCGGCGCCAAAGCTGTTCGGCCGGCATCAGTTCGACAATGCCGGGCTTGCGATCGCGACCATGCGCGCCATCGACATGCTCAAGCTCGGGCATGCGGCCTACGAGGGCATCGTCCATGCCGAATGGCCGGCGCGGATGCAGCGGCTGTCGTCCGGCAAGCTGATCGAATTGGGGCCGAAGGGCTGCGAGATCTGGCTCGATGGCGGCCATAATGCCGAAGGCGGCCGCGTCGCGGCGGCCGCGCTCGGCGATCTCGAGGAGCGGGTGTCGCGGCCGCTGGTGGTGATCGCGGGCATGATGGGCAGCAAGGACGCCGGCGCGTTCCTCGCCAATTTCGCCGGATTGACGCGGCATATCGTCACCGTGGAGATTCCCGGCCAGGACAATCCGATGCCGCAGGATCGGATCGCCGATGCGGCGCGCACGCTCGGCATGCGCGTCGAGATCGCCGGCAACGTCGAAGCCGCGCTGCGCGGAATAGCCAGGCTCGCCTATGAAGTGCCGCCACGCATTCTGATCGCGGGCTCGCTCTATCTCGCCGGCCACGTGCTAGCCATCAACGGCACGCCGCCGGGCTAGCGCATGCGCTTTGCCGCGATTGCCGACGTCCACGGGAACTATCTCGCGCTGGAAGCGGTGATCGCGGATATCCGCGCGCAGGGCATCAAGGACATCGTCAATCTCGGCGACATGGCAAGCGGCCCGCTGGACGCGCGGCGCACCATGGACGCATTGATGGCACTCGACGCCGTGCATGTGCTCGGCAATCACGACCGCTATCTGATCGATCGCGCGCCGGAGAAGATGGGATCATGGGACCGGCCGGCCCATGCCCAGCTTGATGCTGATCATCTCGATTGGCTGCGTGCTTTGCCGTCCACGAAGGTGTTTCGCGGTCAGGTCTTCCTCTGCCACGCGACGCCTGCCAGCGACGAAGTCTATTGGCTTGAGACGGTGCTTCCCGATGGCACGGTAGCCATGTCGTCATATGAGCGGATTGAGCAGCTGGCAGCGGGCATTACTCAGAGGCTGATCCTCTGCGCGCATACGCATCTTGCGCGTGCCGTGCGCCTGCGGAACGGCCTCCTGATCGTCAATCCCGGCAGCGTCGGCAGTCCCGGCTATCGCGACGTGCATCCAATCCCGCATGTCGTCGAGGCGGGTTCGCCCGACGCACGCTACGCCATCCTTGAACTGTCCGGCGACGCCTGGCAGGTGAGCTTTCGCCACGTGCCCTATGATCACGACGCGATGGCCACGCTGGCGCGGCAGAACGGCCAAGTCGAATTGGCGACGGCGATTGCCACGGGCTGGCTCAAATGAAACAAAACGGCCGGCTTGGCGCCGGCCGTCATGCAATGGCATTGCGTGGAAAGCGGCTCAGACCGCAGCGGTGATCCACTGCTGCAGCTTTGCCTTCGGCGCGGCGCCGACCTGGCGGGAGGCCATTTCGCCGCCCTTGAAGATCATCAGGGTCGGGATCGACATCACGCCATACTTCGACGCCGTCTTCGGGCTCTCGTCGACGTTGAGCTTCACGATCTTGACCTTCTCGCCCATCGCACCGGAGATTTCGTCGAGTGCGGGAGCGATCATGCGGCAGGGGCCGCACCATTCGGCCCAGAAGTCGACCACGACAGGCCCTTGGGCCTTGAGCACTTCGGCTTCGAAATTGGCGTCAGAAACCTTGCCAACGGCCATGGGAACACCTCGTTTGGTTGGAGAGAAGGGCGCGGCATAGAATCGCGCCTGGGAGCATGGGTGAAACGTATGAACGAGATGTTGCCGGGTCAAGCACGGCCTTCCCCGCTGCCGCGGGATGCCAGTTCCGCGTCCAGCGCGGGAACAGAAATCTCCATCAAATCAGTAGTTTCGGTCCAGAGCAGCGCGGCGCGGACGGTGGCTTGGGGATAAAGCTTGCGCAAAACCGCCCGGTACAGCGCGAGTTGGCCGACATAGGCGGTCGGCGCGTCGGCCGCTATTCGCGGCGGAGCGTGGTTGGTCTTGAAATCGACGATCAAAACTTCGTTTTCGGTCACCACCAGGCGGTCGATCTGTCCGGAAACGAGCGCTCGTGGCCGGCCCGGCAGGTCGAGCCGACCGACGATGGCGACCTCGGCCCGGCTGCCTTCGGCAAACACCGGCGCGAATCGCTGATCGGCGATCAGCGCCAGCACCTTTTCCGCAAGCTCCGCGCGTTCGGCCTCGTCCCAGCCGGCGGCATTGCGCGCGAGGAATTTTTCCGCCGCGTCGCGCCGGCGATCGGTGGCCAGATCGGGCAGCGACTGCAGCAGGCGATGCACAAGCGTGCCGCGTTGCAGGGCCTTGGTGCGCTGCTCGATCGATTCGCCCGATCGGAGTTTTGACGCGGCGCTGCCGGCATCCGAAGGCCGCAGGAAATGATCGTTTGAGGCTTGCGCGAGCACCGGTGCGCGCAGCCATTCCGGCAGCTCGCGGCGCGCGCCGGCTGTTTGCGCCGCTACGCCCGTGGCCGCCGCGCCATCCTCCGGCCGCGAATATCGCTTGATCGGCCCATCCGGCGTCTTGATCGTCTGCTCCTGCAATCCGGAACCGGCGAGCCCCTTGTCGATCAGATCGTACCAGCAGAGGGGACGCACATTGTTCATGTTGCCGGGCTTGCAGCCCGCGACGATCAGCCGGTCCGCGGCGCGCGTCATCGCGACATAGAGCAGCCGGCGATATTCATCTTCGGTGTCGTCAAGCATCGCGGTTCGCGCGTCGGCAACCACTTTCGGATCGTCGGCCTTTCTGCCCGCCCAGACCACGACCTTGCCGCCATTGCCGCGCGGCACGTTGATCAACCGCAGCCGCTGCTTATCCGATGGCGACGACGTGGTGTCGACCATGAACACGACGGAGGCTTCCAGCCCCTTGGCGCCATGCACCGTCATGACGCGCACCTCGTCGCGCGAGATTTCCATGTCGCGCTTCACTTCGGTGTCGGCCGAGCGCAGCCAAGCCATGAAACCCTGCAGCGAGGCCGGCGCCTTGCGCTCGTAATTCAGCGCGAGCTCCAGGAGTTCATCGAGCGCGTCATTGGCCTCATGCCCGAGTCGTTTCAGGATGCGCTGGCGTCCGCCGTCGCCGCCGAGCAGCCAGGCGCAGAATGCGAAGGGTGTGTCCTGCGCAAAACGCCGTTCGCATTGGACAAGCCGATCTTCGGCACTCCCGAATTTGTCGTTCGTCGCTGCATGCTTGGTGAGCGCCTCGCGCAGCGATCCCTTGCGCTCCCATGCAAGCTCGAACAGATCGTCGTCGGCGAGACCGAACAGAGGGCTCTTTAGCGCCACCGCCAGCGCAAGATCGTCCTGCGGCAGCAGCAGCGCGTCGGCAAGGTTCATCAGGTCGATGATCGCGATGTGCTCGGTGAGCTTCAGCCGGTCGGCGCCGGCGACGGGGATATTGGCCTGCTTCAGCGCCTGGATGATCGCGTCAAAGATATTGCCGCGCCGTCGCACCAGCACCAGTACGTCGCCATAGCGCAGCGGCCGGCGGTCGCCGGTGTGCCCCGTCATGGTGCCGGATTCGATCAACCGCCTGATCTCGGCCTGAATTCGTCTTGACAGTTTGACTTCGGGGCTCGTCACCGACACGCCGTCGAATGGCGCGCGCCAGCCCTCGATATCCTTTTTGTCGTCGTGCTCCGCCAGATTCCAGAACTCGATGAGGCCAGGGCCGGCGTCGCTGAGCGAATGATGGATGGGGTAACCGATATCCGGCGAGTGGATGCTGCGATAGATCGCTTCCTCGCGGAATACGTGGTCGACCGATTGCAGGATCGCCGGGCCCGAACGGAACGAATAGGTGAAGGATACCGGATCGAATTCCAGCCCCGCGGCGGTGAATTTCCGCTGCAACTCGCGGCGGCGGGCGTCGAACTCGCGGGGGGCTGCGCCCTGGAACGAGAAGATCGACTGCTTCTCGTCGCCGACCGCAAAGACGGTGCGGTTGAGACGATCGCGCGCGCCGGCGCCCGCCGTGAACTCCGAGATGATGTGGTCGACGATTTCCCATTGCCGCGGGCTCGTGTCCTGCGCCTCGTCGATCAGCACGTGATCGACGCCGCGGTCGAGCTTGTAATGCACCCAGCCGGCGGAAACATTGCCCAGCAGCGTGAGCGTCTTGTCGATGAGGTCGTCGTAATCGAGCAGCCCGCGCTCCAGCTTCTCGCGCCGGTAGTTCGCCGCCGCCGAGGTGGCGATATGCAGCAGCGCCTGGGTGCGCTCGCGGGTGACGACGGCGCGGCGCTTTTCGATCAGCGGGCCGAGGCGCTGGATTTCGTTTTCGAACAGGCGGGCGACGGATGGATTGTCGCGGATGAAGCCCTTGGTGAGGACGGCAGATCGTGGAGAACGCTCGTCCGTGAGGAACACGCACAGATATTCGTCAACCTGTGCGCTGCCGGTGAAGGCAGAAGCGGCGCGCAACTGATCCGCCTGCTTCTGGTCGGTCTTGCTGCCGTCATCCAGCGCTGCCGCCATCTCCGGCCATCGCCGGCGCGGCAGATAGGGGCCCTCGAGAATTTCATTCTCAACATCCTCGATCCGATCGTCCTTGTCGACACCGAGCACGGCCGACATCTGCGCCGCCGCGGCCTCGACGCCGCCGGTCCCATCGGCCCACGCCATGAAATGGTCGCGGGATAGGCACGCCTCGCGCACGACGTCCTTGAAGGTGACGTCGGCGGCGTTCGCCATCGCGGTCTGCAGCGCTCGGCCGATGGCGCTGTCGGGAGCGCGCGAGGCTTCCAAAAACACCCTGAGATTGGCGCGCTCCATCATGTCGTTCTGGTCGCGATCGTCCAGCACGGCGAAGCGCGCCGGCACGTTGGCTTCGAACGGAAATTGCTGCAGCAGCCGAGTGCAAAGCGCATGAATGGTCTGCACCTTCAGCCCGCCCGGCGTTTCCAGCGCGCGCGCGAAGAGCTCGCGGGCAGCCTTTCGCAAGCGCGTGTCCGGATGGGGAATGCCGACGCCGAGAATGGCATTGTCCAGCGCGGCATCATCAAGCGTGACCCAGTGGCCCAGCGTCGTGAACACGCGCTCGGCCATGTTGGCGGCGGCGGCCTTGGTGAAGGTGATGCAGAGAATCTTTTCCGGCGGCACGCCATCGAGCAGCAGCCGGATCACCCGTTGCACCAGCACATGCGTCTTGCCCGAGCCGGCATTGGCCGACACAAACGACGACGATGCAGGGTTCGACGCGCGCGCCTGTGTGGCGCGCACGGCCTCGGGAATCGGGCGCGGCGCCTTCACCATTCCGGAAGCCCCAATCCTCCGGCCGCGGACCATTCCTTGATCCGGGCGAGGTCGTCATAGGTGCCGTAGCGGCTGGTCCACATCGACAGCACCAGCGAACGATAAGGTTCGTTCTCATCCTCGAATTTTCGGACCAGGGCCTCGAGCTGCGTCCGCGCGTAATCGGCGGCCGCATCGGGATGCTGCGGCGTATCGCCGTTCTTGATCTTCAGTTCCAGCGACCGCTCTTCGCCGGGTGGATTGTTGCCGCTCAAGCGCACATAGACCAGCTCGCCGACGGAGGCACCGGCGTCGATGCCGTCAAAGCCGCCTTCGCGCAGGATCGCGGCTTCCAGCGTGAGCTGCGGCGACAGGCCCATGCGCACCTGTTTTCCCGTCGGCGGCTGCCCGGTCTTGTAATCGAGGATCGCGAAGGTACCGTCGGCGCGGCGCTCGATGCGGTCGGCGCGCGCGGAGAGATGGAAGGTGCGCGCGTTGTCGAGCTGGATCGCCATTTCACCCTTGATCTCGGCCTTGATCGTATCAATGCGACCGCGGCGGGCGGCCTCCCATTCGGCAAACCATCCGGCGATGCGCTGAAACCGCGGCCACCACAGCGCACGCGCCTCGGGCCGCTCCATCAGCGGCGCAAAATGCTTCTGGCCGATCTCGCGCAAGGCAAGCACGGGATCGGCGGGCAGGTTGTCGGCAAATGCCTTGGTGAATTCTCCGATGGCATTGTGGATCGCCGAGCCGCGATCGGCCGCCGATAGCGGCATGTCGACGGGATCGAGCGCATCGAGCTTCAAAATATGCTTGGCGTAGATGGTGTAGGGATCGCGCAGCCAGTCCTCGATCGCAGTGACCGAAAGCTTGAGCGGCCGAGTCGCGCGCGGCGGCGTCGGCGCGGGCTGCGGGATCGGCACGACTTTCTCGGGCCGGTCGAGCTCATGCGCGAATTGCACATATTGCTCGCCCGCCGCCCCGGCAGCTTTCCAGCGCGCTTCGCCCGCGACCGCTTCCAGCCGGTGCAGGAAGCGCGAGGCCACCGCGGGCGCGCCGCCGGCTTTGGCGCTGTGACTGAGGATCACGTCCTCTTGTCCAAGCAGCTGCGCGAAGTCATGCGCGGAAAGGCCGATACGCCGCTCCGGCAGATCGAGGCCAAGCTCGTGTCGCATCGGGCGGCTGAGCCAGGGATCGATCCGCGGCGCCGGCGGCCACACGCCCTCGATCAGTCCGCCGACAATGATGCGGTCGGCCTGCATCAGCCGCGATTCCAGCGGACCGTAGATGTGGAGCTTTGTGCCCGGACGCTCGGGCCGCCGTACCGCGCGATCGGCAAAGGCGGTCTGGAACACCTCCGGATAATCGGCGAGTGAGACCAGCAGCCCGCTTTGTTGCTGTGTCGACAACAGTTCGTCGAAGGCGGCCGCGAGCGCCAGGCCTTCGCGTTCCTCGAAGGCGACCGAGATGCCGCCTTGGTCGCGCGACAACTCGATCAGGATGTCGCGATGCCGTGTCGCGAGTTCAGCGAAATCGTATGGTCTTGTCGACGATAGGCTTTCCAGCGGCGCCAGCGCCGTCTGCAGGCTGCGGATCAGCGCCTGCGCGCGATCGAGCTCGCGATCTTTCAGGCGGGCCCGTCGCTCGGCGCGGTGCAGCGACGACACCTCGCCGCGGTTGAGCTTGTCGAGCTCGCCGCGAAAGCGCGCAAAATCCTGCGCCAGTCCGCCCGTCCCCGGTTGCGGGCGCGTGCCGCGCAGCAACGCCAGCTCCAATGTCTCGATCGCGGGTCCTTGCATGCCTTCCGCGCTACCGAGCCGGCACATCGGATGCTTCAGCAGCGCCAGCAGTGTCGGCGGCTCCAGTCCGCCTGCGACGGCCTCCGCCGCGAGGCGCGCAAACACGCCAGCGGCGGTTTCGATCAGCGCATCGCCGCCGGAATCCTCATAGTCGAGGTTCCAGCGGCCGAGCGCGGCCATCACGCGGCGCGCCAGCGCGCGGTCGGGTGTCACCAATGCCGCCGTCTTTCCGAAATGCCGTGCTTCGCGCAACGCCACCGCGATCGAGAGCGCCTCCATTTCCGGATTGGGTGCCTCGATCACCGCGAGATGTCTCATGCCGTTTTCAATACGGGCGGCGATCTCCGGCTGCTGCAGCCGGTCATGCCATTGCGCCGTCGCGTTCGAAGGGCGCATCGCCTCCGACAGCAGCACGTCGCGCCCGTCGGGCAACGGCGGCTGCAGAGTTTCGACGTCGCCGCGCTTGATGCCAAAACGCTCCAGCAGCGCCTGCATCGCGAATTGCGGATGGTTCGAGGCGGGATGCTCGATGAATTTGCCACTGTCGTCCCGCTCGCCGCCGATGCCGCGCCAGGAATCTTCGTCGAGATCGGTGTCGAGGCCGGGCAGCACCACCGCACCCTGCGGCAGTGTTGCGACCGCATGCAAAAATTTTGCGGTGGTCGGCATCGAACCGGTCGAGCCCGCGGCGATCACCGGGCCCCTGTGATGGGCGGTCAGCCGCGCGGCCTCGGCCGTGATCAACAGATCGCGCCGCGCCGCCGGCTCGATCTTGCCGATCTCGGCGAGATAGTTCGGCCAAGCCTCGCGCGCGATCTTCAGGAATTGCAGCGAATGCTGCCAATAGACGTCGAGCTGGTCGGGCACGAGCCCGTCGAGTGCATTCCAGTCGACGCCGCGCGTCACCATGTCGTCGATCAGGCGCGCCAGGTCGCCCGCGAGCGCCAGCGTCGAGGCCGGCCCGCCGACCACCAGCGGCGCCAGCACGGGACCCTTGGCCCAGGCGGCGACGAGGCGCGCCAGTGTCAGCCGGCGTTCGAGCTCGCCGAGTCTCGGCGGGATGTCGAGCGGCGCGCCGCCGCCCAGTTGCTCCGCTTCGTCGGCGAAGGCGAGCTCGTCCTCATCGATGTCGCCGAGCGCGACAATGCGCGGCAGCACCGCGGCGTCGCTGTTCAACTCGTCGAGAAACACCTCGCGTGCGACGCGCATCGCACGCCGGGTCGGCAGATAAAGCGTCGCGCCTGCGAGTTTTGCCGGATTGCTGCGCGCCTCAAAGCCCTCGACCAGCCGGCCGTCGATCAGCGCCCCAATGACGCAGCGCAGGAACGGCACGGAAAGGGGAACGTTGAAAACGCGCATGGAGGGCCTGATTCGATCTGGCGCCAATATAGGCGCTGTCATCACCCGCGAAAGGTTGGCGAGCGGCTGGTCGTTTGGTTGTACACGCGTCCCACAGGGCAATTGTCGTCCCCGCCTAGTGCGCAATTGCGCACGGGAGCGGGGACCTATTACCACAGGGGGAAATAGTTGGGCAAAGCTGGGGCCCCAGCGTTTTCGCCCAATCAACATCGGTGGTTATGGATCCCGGATCGCGCTCGCTTTGCTCGCTTGTCCGGGACGACGGCTACGCCACACTCTCCAGGAACGCCTCTTCGGCAGCGTTCACGGCGTCGGGCGTGCCGACATGCATCCAGACGCCGTCGAGGCGCAGCCCGAACAGGCGCTCCTGCTCATTGGCGGCGTCGAACATTTTGGTCAGCGAGAACTCGCCCTTCGGCGCGCCGTCGAAGATCACCGGCGAGAAGATCGCGGCGCCCGCATAGACGAACGGCACCACCTGATGCTCGCGCCGCTTGCGCAGCGCGCCATCCGGCAGCATGGCGTAGTCACCGCGGCCGCCATAGCCGATGCTGTTGGCGGTCGGCGCCATCAGGAGGAGAATGTCCATGCGCGCGGGATCGAACGTTTCGGCGAGCCGCTTGAGGTTGGACTGCACGCCGTCGATCCACATCGTGTCGGAATTGACATGGAAGAACGGCTGTTGGCCCAGCAGCGGCAGCGCCTTGACCACGCCGCCGCCGGTGCCGAGCACCTGGTCCCGCTCGTCGGAAATGATCACGCGCGGCGATTTGCGCGAGGCGACATGGTCGATGATCTGGTCCGGCAGATAGTGCACATTGACCACGGCTTCGCCGACCCCGGCCGCGGCCAGCTTGTCGAGCACATGGTCCAGCAGCGGCCGGCCCGCCACGGGCACCAGCGGTTTCGGCATATGGTCCGTCAGGGGGCGCATGCGCAGGCCGAGGCCGGCAGCGAGGACCATGGCTTTGGTGGGTTCGACGGACATATTCGGGAAATCTCGGTAAAAAGCGCCGCGAATCATAGCACGGCGGCGGGGCGGGGGTAGTTGCGCCGAGGCCATAGTCGTCCCTGATGACGGCCGTACGACGGCGGCCGCCCTGCCAGGCTCAGGCGTCCGCCGGCGTGCGGCGGCCGAGCTTCTTCTTCTTGTCGCCCAGCCTCAGAAAGTTAACGCCGATCTGGTTGCCATTGACCCAGGACAGCTCGCAGCGGCGGTAGGCGAGGCCGGTCGACGACAGCAGCAGGAAGAATTCTTTCAGGTGCAGCCCCTCGACGGGGCCGTCGACCGTCAGCTTGGCGCCGCTTTCGGAGACGTCCTCCATGACGCAGTCGCGCCGCCAGGTGCCGTCGATCCCCATCATATGCGCGGGGATGCCGCGCTCGAAGGTGACACGGTCGCCGTTGCGCCGTTCCGTCGCCGCCATGTCTTTATACTCCAGCCGTACGCGAAAAGGCCGTGCGCGCTCGCGAGCCCCGGCCTGCCACAGCGTAAAGGGAGCCGGCTAACAACCAGTAAATCTACGGAGAAGGTGGCGGCACATTCGCCGCATACCAGTCCTTTAGCGGCGCCAGCGACGGATGCGCCAGCGAGCGGTTGAGATAGGCCCAGATCCGCGGCTGGTGGCGCAGATATTGCGGCTTGCCGTCGCGCCGGTTGAGCCGGGCAAAGGTGCCGAGCAGCCTTGTGTTCCGCTGTGCCGACAGGATGGCATAGAGGGTCGCGAACTCGGCGGCGTCGAAGCCGGCGTCCGCCGCGCGCCTTGCCTTGATGTAGCGCGAGAACAGCGAAAGCTCGGTCATCTCCGGCACGTCGATCCGCGCATCCTGCAGCAGCGACACGACGTCATAGGCCCCGGGCCCCAGCACCGCGTCCTGGAAGTCGAGAATGCCGACCCGCGCGATGCCGGCGCGATCGGCCAACCAGATCAAATTGGGCGAGTGGAAGTCGCGCAGCACCCAGGTCTTGGCGGCGAAAGCCGGCTTTTGCAGGATCTCGCGCCACATCGTCATGAACTCGGCGCGCAGCTGGTCGCTCGGCGTCACGCCACGGTCCGGCAGATACCATTCCAGCATCAACCCGATCTCGATCAGCCAGGCGTCGATGTCGAAAACCGGAATCGGATAGTTGGCCTCGGCTGCCAGTGGCAGCACTTCGGGCACTGCCTCGTGATGCAGTGCCGCCAGCATGTCGGTGGCAGCTTCGTAGCGCTCCGCGATCGGTGCGGGCGGATCGCCTGCGATGAAGGGCTCGCTGCCGAAATCCTCGGTGATCAGGAAGCCGCCTTCGAGATCGGCGTGATGGATTTCGGGCGCCGAGAGCCCGCGCCCGCGCAAGCCTTTGTCGATTGCGACAAAGGGTTTGACGTCTTCGGCGAGATGCACGGCGGCACTGTAAGCCTTGCCGTCATAGATCGCCGGCCCGTCCGGCCGCTTCGGCGAATTCATCAGGATGAAGGCGGCATCATCCTGCAGCAGCCGCGCGTAGGAGCGGATCGAGGCGTCGCCCGCCATGCGCTTGCGCCGCGCGTCGATGAAGTTTGCGCCTTCGAGGAATTGCCGCAGCGTCTTGAGCCGCTCCACCACGGCGGCAGTCCTGCCATAGCCGGTGATCACGGCCACGCGCGCGGTCGAGCCGAGCCCCGGGCGATGGTTGAAGGCGATGTCGATGCGGTCGGCCGGCAATGTGTCTTCGGCGCGCTCCGGCCATTCGATCAGCGCCACCGTGCCCTCCGGCAACGGCGACAGGCCGATCTCTTCCAGCTCGTAGGGGTCGCTGATGCGATAGAGGTCGGCATGCACCAGCGGCAACGACGGCAGGTCGTAGCTTTGCGCCAGCGTGAAGGTCGGGCTCGGCACTTCCAGCGCCTCGTCGTCGGCGAGGTAGCGGATCATCGCTCGCGCCGCGGCGGTCTTGCCGGCGCCGAGATCGCCCGAGAGCGTGATGAGGTCGCCGGGGCTGATCAAGAGCGCCAGATCGGCCATCAGCTGCCCGGTCGCCGCCTCGTTTGCGAGCGCCACGGAAAATGTCGCAGGCGCGTTCATTCAGCGGCGTCGCGCTGCACGGCCTGTTGAAGCGGAAATTCGCAGATCACAGTGGTTCCCTTGCCCGCGGGCGGCGCGAAACGCACGTCGCCGCCATGCAGTTTGACAAAGGAGCGCACCAGCGACAAGCCGAGTCCGGCGCCGCGATGCCGCGAGCCCTGCGAATGGCTCTCGAACATGTCGAAGGCCTTGTCGCGGAACTCCGCCGGCACGCCCGGGCCGGAATCGGTCACGGTGAAGACCACGCTACGTTCGGTCCGTCTGGAGCTGACGGCCACGGTCGCATCCTGCGGCGAGAAGCCGACGGCGTTGGCGAGCAGGTTATAGAGCACCTGCACCACGCGCCGCTCGTCGCCGATGAAGCTGCCGATATTGGCATCGACGTCGACCTTGAGGCGGATGCGGTCGGTGGCGAGGCGGTCCTGCAGGCCTTCGGCCGCGGCCTCGATCGCCTTGCGGATATCGACCGGGCCGAGCTCGAGCTTCATGGCGCCGGCATCGATGGTGGCGAGATCGAGGATGTTGTTGGTCAATGCCAGGAGCGCATTGGTCGATTTGGTGACGTAATCGAGATATTCGGCCTGCTTCGGGGTCAGCGGTCCGGTCGAGGGGTCGCAGAGGAAATGCGAAAAGCCGATGATGGTGGTGAGCGGGGCGCGCAATTCGTAGGAGACGTGGTGGACGAAGTCGATCTTCATCTGGTCGGCGGCCTTCAGCGCGTCGTTGCTCTCGCGCAAGGCCCGCTCGACATTCTCGGTGTCGGTGATGTCCTGGAAGGTCAGCATGGTGGCGCCGTCGGGCAACGGCCGGCTCATGCAGTCGAGCACGCTGCCGTCCTTGCGATCGAGCTTGAGCTGCACGTCGGTACGGTTTTCGATCGTCGTGATCGCCTCGCGGATGATGCGCCAGGCCCCGGCTTCGTCGAACAGCGGCTTGCACCAGGCTTCCACGGTATCGATATGCGGCTCTTCGCGCAGTGCGTCCGGAGACAGCTTCCACATCTTGGCAAAGGCGGGGTTGAACAACTGCGCACGGCCATTGCTGCCGAACACCGCGACGCCTTCGGCGAGGCTGTCGAGCGTCTCGCGCTGCACCCGGATCAGGCCGTCGAAGCGGCGCGCCAGATTGAAACTCTCGGTGACGTCGTCGAACAGATAGGTGACGCCGCCTTCGGTATTGGGCGTGGTGACGACGCTGAGCGCGCGGCCGTCCGGCAGAAACCAGGTGTCCTTGATAGTCTCGTCAGCACGATAAGCCTCGTGCAGCTTCATCTTCCAGGCGCGGAAATCGGCCTGCTCGGGCAGCTTGCGTGCCGCGCGCAGCCGGTCGAGCACGCTGGAATCATCCGGGTTGCTGTCGAGGAATTGCGGCTCGAGGTCCCACAGCCGGCGATAGGAGTCATTATAGAATGCGAGCCGCTTCTGGCCATCGAACGCGGCGACGCCCGAAGACAGCTGGTCCAGCGTGCGGCGATGCGCTTCCGCCATCCGCACCAGCGCCGAGCTCAGCGCGTCGGCTTCGCTGGCGTCGATCGCGACGCCCACGCTGCCGCCGCCGACATTGATGGAACGCACGTCGTAGATGCGGCGCTCGCCGCGCGCCACGATCGGCAGCCGCGCGTTATAGCCGGCGGTCTCGTCGAGCGCGCGTTCCATCTCGGCGCGGTGGCTGGAATCGAGTAATTCAACATGCCGGCCGATCGCATCCGCCATGCTGCCGGCTTCGGTCGCCTGGACATAGGCGGCATTGGCATAGGCAAGCTCGCCCTTGGCGCCCTTGGCCCAGATCGGAAAGGGCGAGGCGTCGGCAAAGCCGCGCAGCATCTCGGTCTCTTCCATCAGCGCCTTCAGGCGGAAATTGGTTTCCGCGAGTTCCCGCCGCAGCCCCGACAATTCGCGAATCCGCACAATGGCCTGGCCGCCGATGGCGCGGCCCATCGCTTCGATCGAATGGCCATTGGAGGTGGTGAGGTTGAGCAGAAAGCCTTCGCCGGTCTCGCGCAGCGCATCGACCGCATGGTCCATCTGCAGTGCCGGTTCGGGCGGCAGCCAGGTTCCGAAGGCGAGAATGCGCTGCGGGGTGTCCTGCTGCATCAGCAGCGAGATGTCGCCGGAAATCCGCGGCCGGTTGTCGCCGGCGGCCCAGGAGATCAGGATCTGCGGTTCCGCGAACAACAGCGCCCGGTAGCGGTCGGCCTGCAGCTGCAGCCCCTCGATCTTGGTGTGCAGCCGGCCCTCGGCCTTCGCGGCGCGGATGCGGGTGTGCATCAACAGGATCGCGGCCAGCACGGAAAAGCCGAGCAGCGCCAGCGCGGTGGTCAGTACTGCGACTTCCTGCCGGTTGAAGTCGAAGATCGCAGAGATCAGCGAACCGCCGCCGGCCCAGGCAGGCCGCGCAAAGGGCAGGGCGCTCGCGGCGAGCCCGATCAGGCCGTTGCGTGCAAGCGCAGTGCACGACAGCAGCGTCCGACGTATCGATCCGATTACGCCCGACATCCTTCGCGCCCCAAAGCAAACCGTATGAGAACAAGATTTTGCGTGCAGCATTCCCCGACTGCGCGCGAATCAAAGGACAATATCGCCAAGGGGACTCCAGGGGTAAGAGTCCAGACCGTGAACGGGAGTCTCGCTGGGGAAAAAAGCCGGATACTGCGGATCGTCATGCGCCAACAATTAGCCAAAAAGCGTTTTGGCGAATCTTTACGCGCGCCGGATTTTCCAAAAACTGAGTCCGTATTTTACCGGCCGGTCGAGCCGAAGCCGCCGGTGCCGCGGTCGGTGTCCGACAGCGCGGCGACGGCCACGAACTCGGCCTGCACGACGGGCGCGATCACCATCTGCGCGATGCGCTCGCCGCGCTTGATCGTGAAGGCCTCAGTGCCGTGATTGATCAGGATCACCTGGATCTCGCCGCGGTAATCGGCGTCGATGGTGCCGGGCGAATTGAGCACGGTGACGCCGTGTTTCGCCGCAAGCCCCGAGCGCGGCCGCACCTGCGCCTCAAAACCTTGCGGCAGCGCGATGGCGAGTCCGGTCGGCACCAGCGCATGCTTGCCCGACGCAAGCACCAGCGGCGCGTTTTCGGCAACGGCGGCGAGCAGATCGAGCCCGGCCGCATGCGCGCTCTGATAGGCGGGCAGCGGCAGGCCTTCGCCATGCGGCAACCTGCAGATATCGACCTTCATGGAAGCGCTCGAGCGGCTGTTCCGGCGTCACCCGGCGCCATCAAGCCCCGACGACATGCATGTCGCATGGAACCCTATTCCGATTCGATGTCTTCGAGGCGAACGCCGTGTCCCGCACGTAAGTTGCTCCGCGCCTGCTCAATGCGCCGCAAGAAGCGCGGATCGTGCTCGAGACGATACTCGAACCAGTCGTCCTCCGACTCGAAGCCGATCGGCACACCCGCCGGCTTGCCGTGGCGCGTGATCACAATCTCCTGCGTTTCTGCCTCGCGAAGAAATCGAGATAGATCATCCTTGATTTCGGATAGAGGAACTTCCTTCATTCGGGATCCCCGAACTGTGCGAGCCATGCGTCGGCCTCCGATTTGGAAACGATCGCCAAAATCTCGACGATTGCGCCAGAAACATCATAGAACACCCGCATCGTCAAATGGCGAATCGCAATCACGCTCCCGCAAAACTCTTCGCGACATGCGCGATCAGCTCCACCGCGACCTGCTCCTTGGTCATGACCGGCCAGGAATCGACGTCGATCTCCGTGCCGTGACGGGTGAGCAGATGCACGGTGTTGCGATCGCCGCCCATCACCCCTAGCGCGGGCGAGACGTCGTTGGCGACGATCCAGTCGCAGCCCTTGCGCGCGAGTTTTGCTTTCGCATTGTCGATCAGATGCTCGGTCTCGGCGGCGAAGCCGATGACGAGCGGCGGCCGGCGCTCTTTCAAATGCGAGATGGTGGCAAGAATGTCGGGGTTTTCGACCAGCGCCAGCGGCGGCATCGCCGCGTCGGTCTTTTTCAGCTTCTGCCCGCCCTCGTTGGCGACGCGCCAGTCCGCCACAGCGGCGGCGAAGATCGCAATATCCACCGGTAGTGCTGCCTCCACCCGGCCCAACATGTCGCGCGCGGATTCCACCCGCACGACATGGACGCCGTTGGGATCGTCGAGCTCGACCGGGCCCGAGATCAGCGTCACGTCGGCGCCGGCGGCCTGCGCCGCAGCGGCGATGGCGTAACCTTGCTTGCCGGAGGAGCGGTTGGCGATGTAGCGCACGGGATCGATCGGCTCATGCGTGGGGCCCGCGGTGATCAGCACGCGCTTGCCCGCGAGCGGGCGTGGCAGCACCGGCCGCAGGAAGCGCTCGGCGGCGTCGGCGATTTCGATCGGCTCCGCCATGCGGCCGACGCCGGCTTCGCCCGACTCCGCCATCTCGCCCGCATTGGGGCCGACCATGGCGATGCCGTCACGCGCGAGCTGCGCGGCATTGCGGCGGGTCGCGGCATTGCTCCACATCACAGGGTTCATCGCGGGTGCAAGCAGGATCGGCCGGCTCGCTGCAAGCAAAATCGCGGAGGCGAGATCGTCGGCGGCGCCATGCGCCATCTTCGACATCAAATCCGCGGTCGCGGGCGCCACCACGATCAGGTCGCAGTCGCGGGCCAGGCGAATATGCCCGGCGTCGAATTCGCTCTCGGGATCGAACAGGTCGGTGTAGGCGCGCTCGCCCGACAGCGCGCTCGCCGCGAGCGGCGTGACGAATTGCGTCGCGGCCTTGGTAAGCACGCAGCGGACGCGGATGTGGCGCTCCTTCAGCCGCCGGATCAGGTCCAGCGCCTTGTAGGCTGCGATGCCGCCGCCGATGATGAGGGTGACGCGGGCATCACTGGACGCGCTGCGGGGCCGCGGCGATCGGGCGGGAGACAGTTCGGGCGCGAGCGCGGCCGCCTCGGTCCGGCCCTGGACCAGTTCGCCCAGGATCACGCGGACCTCCTCCTCGACCGAGCGGCCGTTGCCGGCCGAGCGCAGGCGGAGATAGGTTTTGACGGCCTCGTCGAGTTTTCGGATGGTCAGGCTGGCCATGGCGGGCATCCCTGCAGCTATGCTAGCAATGCTAGCGCCAGCATGAATGCAATGCAATCACAATTGCCGGATGGCAAACAAGATCCCGATAAAGGTCGCGGCGATGATCCAGAGCGCGATGGTGCGCCAGCGGCTTTTCCTGCCCTCGGAGCGGCCCATGGCGGCGATGGTGTCCGGCGACAGCCTGAGGCCCTCCGCGGTCATGACCTCCAGCTGCTCCAGCACGGTCACCGCGCGGCTCGCGATCTCCGGCAGCTTGGTAAGCAGGTGGCCCAGCTCGCCGGCGCCGGACATCGCGCCCTGGATACGGCCGAGGGGGCCGAGATTGCGCTCGATCCATTCGCGCACCACGGGATCGGCGATCCGCCAGATGTCGAGCTTGGGATCGAAGCCGCGCGCCACGCCCTCGACCACTACCATGGTCTTCTGCAGCAGGATCAACTCGGGCCGGGTGCGCATGTCGAACAGGCCGGTAACCTCCAGCAGCAGGGTCAACAGCCGCGCCATCGAAATCTCTTCGGCGGTCCGGTTATGGATCGGCTCGCCGATGGCGCGGATCGCTTGCGCGAAATTCTCGACCGAATGATGCGAGGGCACATAGCCGGCCTCGAAATGCACCTCGGCGACGCGGCGATAGTCACGGGTGATGAAGCCGAGCAAAATCTCGGCGAGGAAGCGCCGCTCCTTCGGCCCGAGGCGGCCCATGATGCCGAAATCAACCGCAACGAGCCGGCCTTCCTTGTCGAGGAACAGATTGCCCGGATGCATGTCGGCATGAAAGAAGCCGTCGCGCAGCGCGTGACGCAGGAAACTCTGGATCACCTTGCGGCCGAGATCGGCCAGGTCGACCTGCGCCTGCTCGAGACGGGCGTGATCGCTTAGCGCAATGCCGTCGATCCACTCCATGGTCAGCACATTGTGGGTGGTGCGATCCCAGTCGACCATGGGCACATGGAAATCCGGATCGTCGCGCGTGTTCTCCGCCATCTCGGAGAGCGCAGCAGCCTCCAGCCGCAGATCCATCTCCATTGCGACCGAACGCTGCATGGTGTTGATGACTTCGACCAGCCGCAGCCGCCGCGCTTCGGCCGAATAGGCTTCGGCCTTGTGGGCGACAAAGAAGAAATCGGAGAGGTCGCGGCGGAAGCGCGACGCCACGTTGGGCCGCAGCACCTTCACCGCGACCGGATGGCGCACGCCGTCGCGCAGCACCTCCCCGCGATGCACCTGCGCGATCGAGGCGGCAGCGACCGGCGGGCCAAGATTGGCAAAGGCCTGCGATACCGGGCGTTCCAGCGAGGTCGATATCGCCGCCTCCGCCTCGGCTTGCGAGAACGGCGGCAAGCGGTCCTGCAGCGCTTCGAGGTCGCGCGCCATCCCTACGCCGACGACGTCGGGACGGGTCGCCAGAAATTGCCCGAGTTTCAGATAGGCCGGACCCATCCGCTCCAGCGCGCGCGACAGGCGCGGTCCGGACTTGGCGCCGCGGCGCTCGACCAGCCGCGCGAGCTTCAGCGCGAGCTGTCCGGGCGGTGGCACCAGCGAGGGATCGACGGCGCCAAAGACGCCTTCGCGCGCGAACACGAAGCCGGCGCGTGCAAGCCGCATGATGTGGGTGAAAGCCGAGATCACAAACGCCAGCCCGAATGCAAGGCCACGATGCCGCCGGAAAGCGTCTGCCAGTTGACACGGGAGAAGCCCGCGGCGCGGATCATGTCCGCGAAAGCCGCCGGTTTCGGAAACTTGCGGATGGATTCGACGAGATAGCGATAGGACTCGGCGTCGCCGGTCACGACGCGGCCGAGCTCGGGGATCACCCTGAAGGAGAAGAGATCATAGAGCCGGTCGAGGCCGGGCACGTCGACGGAGGAAAATTCCAGGCAGAGCAAGCGCCCGCCGGGCCGGAGCACGCGGAATGCCTCGCGCAGCGCCAGATCGATCCGCGGCACGTTACGGATGCCGAATGCGATGGTGTAGCCATCGAAGCTGCGGTCGGGAAAGGCGAGCGCCTCGGCATTG
The DNA here is from genome assembly GCA_035568535.1 of Bradyrhizobium sp. Classification (GTDB taxonomy): domain Bacteria; phylum Pseudomonadota; class Alphaproteobacteria; order Rhizobiales; family Xanthobacteraceae; genus Bradyrhizobium. The sequence goes on along the minus strand of DATMNV010000008.1, from coordinate 15,443 downwards.
CCCTCGACAAACGAGACGCGGTCGTCGAGCTGACGCCTGGCGGCGCGGTCGCGGCCCACCGCAAGCATGTCGGCATTGATGTCGCAGACGGTGGCGCGGAAGCCTGCGCCGGAAGCCTGCGCGGCGCGGAAGGCGATATCGCCGGTGCCGCCGGCGACGTCGAGCAGTGCGTAAGGCTTGTCGTTCTTCGGCGGGTTGAGCGTGTTGATCATGATGTCCTTCCAGACCCGGTGCAGGCCCGCCGACATCAAATCGTTCATCAGGTCGTAGCGCTGTGACACGCTGTGAAACACGTCGTTCACCAGCGTCTGCTTGTCCTCCAGCGGCACATCGCGGAAGCCGAAATGGGTGGTTTCGTCCGGCCGGTTCATAACTCGACAACTCCGTCACCCGGACCATAGCGCGCCCGGCGCAATGGAGCTATCACGTCACATTCATAAGGTGAATGACTTGAAGGTGATGGTTTTCCATGCCTGAACTGCCCGAGGTCGAGACCGTCCGCCGCGGCCTGCAGCCGGTCATGGAGGGTGCAAAAATTCTGCACGCCGAGGCCCGCCGCAAGGACCTGCGGTTTCCCTTCCAGAAGGATTTTGTCGCGCGGCTGACCGGCCAGACCGTCACCGGGCTCGGCCGCCGCGCCAAATATCTGATGGCCGACCTCGGCTCCGGCGACGTGCTGCTCATGCATCTGGGGATGTCAGGCTCGTTTCGCGTCGAGATGAAGGACGATGGCAGCACGCCCGGCGAGTTCCACCATCCGCGCGGCAAGGATGCCGCGCACGACCATGTGATGTTTCGCATGTCCTCCGGCGCCGACATCGTCTTCAACGATCCGCGCCGCTTCGGCTATATGAAGATCATCGCGCGCAATGCGCTCGATGCCGAACCACTACTCAAGGGCCTGGGCCCCGAACCGCTCGGCAATGAATTCGATGCCGCCATGCTGGCGCGCGCCTGTGCCGGCAAGTCGACCACGCTGAAGGCGGCGCTGCTCGACCAGCGCGTGGTGGCGGGGCTTGGCAACATCTATGTCTGCGAGGCGCTCTATCGCGCGCGTTTGTCGCCGAAGCGGCAGGCTTCCACGCTTGCCAACAAGAAAGCCGAGCCGACCGACCATGCCAAGCGGCTGGTCGACGCGATTCACGAGGTGTTGAACCAGGCCATCAAGGCCGGCGGCTCGTCGCTGCGCGACCACCGCCAGACCTCGGGCGAGCTTGGCTATTTCCAGCATTCCTTCCAGGTCTATGACCGCGAAGGCGAGCCCTGCGGAAAAGGCTGCGGCGGCGTGATCCGCCGCTTCACCCAGAACGGACGTTCCACCTTCTGGTGTCCGAAGTGCCAGAAGTGAGGATACGCGCCGTTACAGGCCCGCGTCCCAGGTGATGTCGTCGCCTGGCTCGCGCCGGGGCTGCGGTACCGTTTTCGCCACGGCGGTGGCCCTGATGCGTTTGGGCGAGAGGATGATCGGAAACTCGATGTCCGAAACCTCATTGCTGATTTCCTCGCTGGCCGCGACACGGCCATTGATACGCGCGTCGACCCACCGCCAGAGATCGCGGATCTCGTCAGCCGATTTGCCGAACGGCGAGAGCTCGCTGACGGCAAGGCCGGCGGCAAGTGCGTCCTGGTGGTCGTTGCGCATCACGATGAAGGGGCGAGCGAGGACATCGTCCAGGTCGCGCGCCGCCGCCTCGCCGATCGCGTCGGCGGCACAGTTGATTCGGTGGCTGCGGATTGGCGTCTGATTGAGGATGAAGGCAAACGGCTTCCGCCAGGCGCGCACGAGCTCGATCGTCGCGGCGCTGGCTTCGATGTCGACGATCGAGGGACGCGCCGGGATCATGCAGAAATCGCAATAGCGCACCGCTTCCGTGGTCGCGGCCGTGATGCCGCCGGCGGTGTCGATGATCGCCAGCGTTACGCCGTCGCGCGCGAGCGACTGCAGGCGGGATTCGATCTCACGGGCGTTGTGGACGGCCTCGACCAGCGGCTCGGAGGAGCCGCGGCGGCGCTGCCAGTTCGACAGGGTACCCTGCTGGTCGGTCTCGATCAGGCGCACGGTGTGCCCGGCCTGCTTGGCGGCGAGCGCCAGCCCGATGGCAAGCGTGCTCTTGCCGCTGCCGCCTTTTTGGGTGGCCAACACGATGGTCTGCATTTGCAAGCGTCCTTCGGATGATTTGACGGAGCTGTCTCGGATACGCCGAACTGAGTGCATCGCATGCGCGACGCGGAGCAATTCTTGCTCAGGACGTTCCGGGCCCGTTCCGAAGTCGAATCAGATGCCGGCAACGATAATCAACCATGACACGATCGCCATAATTTCAAAGTCCGTGCAAGTACAGAAGTGTTATCAAGCGTTAACCTCTGTGGCAGGCGACCGGGGCCCGGCGCGTCCGGGTGAGCATCGCGCGCATCGCCAACAAAATGGCGTCAACTGGATAGCCTGGCGACAGCGTCGCCGCGACCGCAGGTGACAGCCAGAGACCCATTAAGATGACAATGCCGAGCGTCGCGATCTGTATCAGCCATGCCAAATGCCGTGCGTCCAAATTCATCGAAATGATCCTTGTCGAAAAAAGCGCGGAACGCCGCCTTGTATGGCGGCGATCTCACCGCAAGCCGGGCTCAAAGGCCCGCGCGTTCGTTGTTCGTGAAATAGGGCAACTGGGCGGCTCGCCTCCAGTTCAGGAAGTGAATCCCGCCCGATACAGAATCTGAACTGGAAAGCGACCCGGGCCCGCCTTAGCTCATTCGCCCGATCAGGAGAGGAACATGAGTGTCGTCAGCTACCAGCAGTTTTGCCCCGTCGCGATGGCCGCGGAGATCCTGTGCACGCGCTGGGCCGTCGTTTTGCTGCGCGAGATGTTCGCGGGCTCGACGCGCTTCAACGAATTGCGCCGCGGTGTGCCCAGGATGTCACCGGCGCTGCTCTCGCGGCGGCTGAAGGAATTGGAAGAGGCCGGCATTGTCGCGCGCGCCGCGTCAGGGGCCGACGCCAAACTGTTCGAATATCATCTGACCGAATCCGGCCGCGAACTCGGCCCGCTGGTGCAAGCCTTCGGCATCTGGGGCCAGCGCCGGATCGAGGCCGATCTGTCGCTCACACATCTCGATGCCGATCTTCTGATGTGGGACATGCGGCGCAGTCTCAACACCACGCCGATGCCGCCAAGCCGCAGCGTGATCGAGTTCGTCTTTCCGGGCCAGCCGCCGGCGCAGCGGCGCTACTGGCTGGTGGTCGACCCCGACGCCGGCGCCGATCTCTGCAAGATCGATCCCGGCTTCGACGTCGATCTCTATGTCTCCGTCGATCTGCGCAGCATGACTGCGATCTGGATGGGACTCGACACCGTGCGCGCCGCGGCCGCGAGCCAGCGCATGATTTTGACCGGCAGCAAATCGCTCGCCGCCTCGATGCAGACCTGGCTGGGCCTCAGTCCGTTCGCGAAAGAGCGCAAGCTCGCAAGCTGACGCTTGCGAGCCAGGGCACGTACTCGCAAAACGAGAGATGGCCGCTTTTTGGGCTAAAGCAGTCATGCGCTGGTCGCCGCGGAGTTTCGCCTTTTGGCCCGAAGGCGGAAATCGCGCTCGCTGATTCAATCACCTCATCAGTGTGCGCGAGAAAGTTTGTCTGACACGGCGAGGCCGAGCGTCTCCATCCCGCCCTTCCCCGGTTTCGCTTTCACAAATCGCTACTCGGCAAAGTGACGTGAAAGATCGTCCCATAAGGTTTGTTGCCGGATACCCGAAGGGTCCCGCGATGAGACTCGATGATCGACCGAGAAATGTGAAGTCCTATCCCGGTTCCGGTGGGCTTCGTCGTAACGAACGGCTCGAAGATACGATCCTTGTCCTCACCCTTTATCCCTATGCCTGAGTCTTCAACGGCGATCACAACCCCGAAAGGTTCTCGGACCACATCGGAGCTGACCCGCAGGTTACGCGCGCGATCCGTGAGGGACTCCATGGCTTCAATGGCATTCACAATCAAATTTAAAAACACTTGCCGCAATTGACCTCTGTCGGCAAGCAATTGTGGGAGTCCAGTGCGCAGATCAGTTGTGACCGATACCCGGTGCTTCCGTAAATCAAGCTCAACCATATCGAGCACCTCTCGCATGAGGTCGTTAGCATCGAGCAATAGTCTCCCGCTGGCGCCCTTCTTGAACATCGAGCGGATGCCGAAAGTTATTTCGCCGGCACGGTGCGCGTCGTCAATGACGTCCTGCAGAGCGGCACGCGCCTCATCGAGGTCTGGTCTTGCCCTCGTCAGGCACTGCAAGGCCGCCTCGGCATTCAACACGATCGACCCCAGGGGTTGATGGACCTCGTGCGCGATTGAGGCCGCCATTGCATCCATTGCCGTCTGCCGTGCCTCGCGAACGGCACGCTGCCTCAAGACGGAACGTGCCAGGTTTGCATAAAGGGTGGTCGTCTCTGAAAGGAGAACAATCAGTACGACGATTGAAGCAGCTAACGCAAAGATCCGGGATGCATACCAGCCGACATCGAAACGGCCACCGGCAAGGAGGCTACTCATCGTAACCTCAAGCACAAGCGTGGAAGACAGAACCAGCAGCCATAAATCAAGCACGCAGTTTCGCCGAAACCACAACAGCAAAAGGGCGCCGATACACAATGACTCCTGCAATACGGCAGCCAGCCGCACTGTACCTTGGTCATACTGAACGGCATCGCTACTGAGGAGGGCAGGCAAAAACCGTTCCGCGGCAATCACACTCCAGGTCAGTCCGCACACGATTGCGATCACAACTGCGACGCCCGAGAAGATGATAAATCCCGGCGAGCGTTTGGACGCGCTTGTCGCGCTGCCATCGTCTTTCAGCAGCGAATAGGCGATGACGGCCAGCGGTAATCCGACTTTCCAGAAATTATAGAGCCATGCGGTGGTCTGCACCCCGGCCCCGAAGAGCCCCTTCGGCGCGAACGCTCCCGGAAAGACGAGCGCATGCGCAATGGCAATCAGCGCAGTATACAAAAAGCCCATTGCAAGCGCGAAAAGTGCCCACCGACGCACAATGGCAAATTGCGCAAAGATCAGTGCAGAGGTGACGAGATCATTAACAGCATAAATGCCTTGGTAGGCCGGAACGAAACCGTCAACACGCTGCAGCTGAATCCTCGCAAACGGTGCCGCGATAAAAAATAGGACGAGAAGAGCAGCAGCAATTCCGAGCGCCAGCCGAATCTGCCCGCGCGACGGTGGCAGGGTTGCCAGGAGAAATTGCCGCTGGTGGGAAATTTCCATCATCGCAGTCGCCACGTTTCCGCGGTACGTTTTCACGATTCAGAGAGGAACACAATGCGAACGTGGCTCGTCGACGGGTCAACTGGTTCTTCAATGGGCAACCGGCCGATAATTTGGCGGGTGGCGACGGTCAAAGGCTACCCGTGAAGGCCGGTGCCAATCGCATTTCCGCTATTGGCAGCGGACCTGCGTCGATCACTCTCAAATCCAGGGGTTCGCGCCCCAGTATAGTTCGTGAACTGGACCGATTTGGCGGGAGGCCGATAACTGCACCATTGCTTGTCCACTCAAGGAGAACATCAATGGGCTATATCGGACGCTGCTTTTGCGGCGCGGTTGAAATCGAAGCTGACGGCGCGCCGGAAGCGATGGGTTATTGCCACTGCAGTTCCTGCCGCTCCTGGTCGGTCGCGCCGGTCAATGCCTTCACGCTCTGGAAATCGGATCATGTGAAGGTCAAGGCTGGCGCCGAGCATGTCGGCACCTTCGAGAAGACGGCGTTCAGCCAGCGCATGTACTGCAAGAAGTGCGGCGGTCATCTGATGACCGGCCACAAGCCGGTCGGGTTGATCGACGTCTATGCCGCGACCATCCCCGACCTGAAATTCGCAGCCGCCGTGCACGTCAATTACGGCGAGACGGTTTTGCGGATGAAGGACGGCCTGCCGAAGATGAAGGATTTTCCGGCCGAACTCGGCGGCTCCGGTGAGACGCTGCCGGAATAATCCGCGCGACGAAAAACCCCGGCGCCGGCAAAATGCGCCGGGGTTTTGTCTTTGCGTGTGCTTGACCGCGCCGCCAATTGCCGCTCACATCCTGCCAACAAGAACGCAGGGACGGCTCATGAGCGGCAACTGGCGCGACCGGACGGCGACGACCTTCATTTGTCAAAAGAAGCCGGCCACCGGCAGCCGCGGCATGGTGGTGAGTAATCATCCGCTCGCCTCCGCCGCCGGCGCGGAGATGCTGGCGGCCGGCGGCAACGCCATCGACGCCGCGGTCGCGACGCTGTTCGCGCTGACCGTGGTCGAGCCGATGATGATCGGCATCATCGGCGGCGGCATGGCGCATATCCGCCTCGCCGACGGCAGCCATCGCTTCATCGACGGCCAAAGCACCGTGCCGGCGATGGTCAAGCCCGATACTTATCGCTCAAAACCCGGTTCGGCGCATGACGTGTTCGATACCGTCGACGACGAAAACCTGACCGGGCCGAAAGCGGTCGCGGTGCCGGGCTCGCTGAAAGCCTGGTGCGAGACGCTGCGCCGCTTCGGCACCATGAGTCTTGCCGACGTCATGCAACCCGCCATCAAGCATGCCTCGCGCGGCTATCTCGTCACGCCCTATTTGCATGAATGCATCCGCGACGGCGCAAAGGAGATGCTGCAGGACAAGCCGATCTCGGCAATCTATCTGCCCAACGGCGAGCCGCTGGAACCCGGCGAGCGCGTGGTGCAGGCGGAATATGGGGAAACGCTGACGCATATTTCCAAACACGGCGAGAACGCACTGTATCAAGGCCCGCTCGGCGACATTCTTGTCGACTATATGAAGACGCATGGCGGCTTCATCCGGAAAGAGGACCTGACCGGCTACAAGACCGTCGAGCGTCTGCCGATCCGCTGCGATTATCGCGGCTGGGCAATCCTGGGCCCGCCGCCGCCCGCGGCGTCAGGTGTGCACATCACGGAGATGCTGAACATCCTGGAGGGTTTTGACCTCCGCGCCCTCGGCTTCGGCACGGCGGAGACCGTGCATCTCATCGCTGAAGTGCTGAAGATCGCCTTTGCCGACCGTGCCGCGGCGAGCGGCGACCCTGATTATATCAACGTCCCCGTCGAGCGGCTGACCTCGAAGGATTATGCCGGCGAGCGACGCCGCGCGCTCGATCGAGCCCGCGCACAAAAATGGGGCGCGGAGGTACAGCAGCTCGAGAGCGCCACCACGACGCACATGACAGCGGCGGATTGCTTCGGCAACGTGATTGCGACCACGCAGACCATCAACAATCTCTTCGGCGCGAAATTCCTGATTCCCGGCCTCGGCACCGTGCCGAACAATTACATGAATCTTTTTGACCCCCGTCCCGGCCACGCGCTGTCGCTCGCGCCTGGCAAGCGCGTCACCACCTCGATGTCGCCCGTCATGGCGCTGCGCGACGGCAAGCTTGTGTACGCGCTGGGTCTGCCCGGCGGAAAGCGCATCTTCCCGAGCGCGATGCAGGCACTGATCAACCTGATCGATCATGGCATGAGCCTACAGGAGGCGGTCGAGGCGCCGCGGGTCTGGACCGAGGGCAATGCGCTCGAGACCGAGCAGGCGATCCCGCAAGCCGTGCGCGAAAAACTGCGCGCGCTCGGACATACCGTCGTCGAGATGCCGACGGTGGCCGGCGGCATGAACGCGATCCAATTCCACGACGATGGCACGCTCTCGGGCGCGGCCTGCTGGCGCGCCGACGGCACACCGGTCGCGATATCAGGCGGGCTCGCGCGGGCCGGCGTGCGCTTCGGACTGCGGTGAGGCTGTCATGTCAGAGAAAATCCGCATCGCCGTGCTGCACTTCGCGCATGAGACGGTGACGTTCCTCAAGAATGACACCACGCTTTCCGATTTCATCTATCCGGGCTCGCCAGCCAGCGGCGAGGCGCTGCTGAAGGCCTATCCGAAATCCTACATGGGTGGCTTTGTTAAGATGGCGCGCGAGTTCGAGGGCGTCGAACTTGTCGGCATCGAGTCGCCGCTGTGGCCAAAGACCGGTACGGGCTCGGGGTGGATCACCGAAGAGGCGTTCAAAACCCTTGTCGGCAACATGATCGCCGGGCTGAAAGCCGAAGGCCCCTTCGACGGCGTCTATCTCTGCGTTCACGGCGCGATGGCGGTACGTGGCGTGCTGCGCCCCGAAGCCGAGCTGGCGCGGCGGGTGCGCGAGGTGGTCGGGCCCAAAGCCTTCATCGTCGCGACCTTCGATCTCCATGGCAACGAGGACGACGAGTTCTTCAAACACGCCGACATGGGCTTTGCGGTGAAATATTTCCCGCACTACGACGAGTACCTGCAGGGCGAGCGCGCCGCGCGAATGCTGGTGCGGATGATCCGCGGCGACTACAAGCCGGTCCATGCGGTCAGGAAAGTGCCGATCCTCACCGCGACGGTACGGATGTGGACCGGCGCTTCACCCTGGATGGATCTGAGCCAGCGCGCGCTCACCTGGGAAGCGCGCGAGGTCGACGTCTACGTCAACGTGTTCTTCGGCTTTCCCTTCGCCGACGTGCCCGACGTCGGCATCACCATCCAGGTCATGACCAACGGCAATGCCAAACGCGCCGAGGAGATCGCCAGGGACATTGCCGATCTCGCCTGGCGCAAGCGCGAGGCGCTGCTGACCTCGACCAAAATCTATTCGATCGCCGATGGTGTCGCGGCGGCGAAGCAGGCGATCGCCAAAGGCGAGACGCCGGTCGTGCTCGCCGATCACAGCGACCGCTCGGGCTCGGCCACCTTCCTGTTGCGGGAGATCATCGTGCAGGACCTGTCGCAGGTGCTGATTGCGACGATTGCGGACGCGGCGACCACCGCGAAGCTGAAGGCTGATGGCGCCAAGGCCGGCGATCCCTTCGATATGGAGATCGGCGGGCTGGTCGATGAATCCGCCGGCGAGCCGGTGCGCATCCAGGGCACGATCCTGGGCGCCGTCGAGAGCTACGGCCAGTTCTGGGTCGCCATCAAATTCGGCCGCGACAATGTCCTGATGCTGTCGACCTATCTGGTGCAGGTCATGGACCCGCTCTCGCTTGCCTCACCGCGGCTCGACATCCACGCCTTCAAGGTGTTCGCGATCAAGTCGCGCGTGCATTTCCGCAGAGGTTTTGACGATAACGGCTTTGCGAAGACGATCCTGCTGGTCGAGCCGGATCAGCCGTTCCTTGGCACCGTCCATCTCGACGCGCTGCCGTACGAGAATGTCGATCTGAAAAAGTTTTATCCTTACGGCGAGCCGGATGGGCTCCCTCTCCCCGTTCTTACGGGGAGCGGGCTGGGGTGAGGGGCTCTCTCCACGCACCGAGCTCCCGGAGAGCCCCCCTTCACCCGGATTGCTTCGCAATCGACCTCTCCCCGCAAGCGGGTAAAGGTGAAGAAGAGGCTATTTCCTCACACAGATCACGCGCACCACGGCGGCCTTCGCGTCGGTCGATTTTCCGTCCGCGGTGATGTCATTGCCCTTCAGGAATTCGCGCACGGCATCGGGCGTCACCAGCACCGCTTGCGGCGCCGGTGCCGCGCCTGCTGCCGTTGTCGCCACCACCACCGGCTTCAACAGCGCGAGACCAGCGAACTTGCCGCCATCATCGAGCGCCGGCGCGCCGGAGAAACCGATGGCCGGCGAGGGTGACAGCGCGAGATCGCCGCCGGTGCCGACCTGTGTCACCTGCGCCTTCACGCTGCTGACCGCGGCGGCTCCCGCTTGATTTTGCGGATCGGCGATGCCGACAATGTCGACGCCTGTTTTCGCCGCGCCGTCGGCGAGACTCAGCGGCTTCAGGCCGCGCACGCCATAGATGTGCAGCAGCGCCAGGCCGCGATCCCTGTCGTCGTCAATGAGATCGGCACGGCCAAAGCCCTGGATCGAGATCGCCTGGCAGCCGTCGCTGGCCTCCCGATCGGCGAGGATCGCGCCGTCCTCGGTCACGACCAGGCCGGTCGAGTATTCGACGGTCTTGCGCGGCGCCGGCCCGACCGCACCCGTCGGGAACGGATTGAAGGCGCTCGACATCGCGATCACCACCGGCTCGACGGTATTTTCCACCGCCTGGTCGTACAGGATGGTCATGATGCGGACCTCGTCGCCCTTGAAGGTGCCGCGCAGGTAAAACTTCTTCAGGTTCTGCAGGCCCGACAGCACGAAGAAGTCCGGCTTGACCACGGTGTAGTCGACCGTGCGTCCGGCCTCTTTCTTTTCGCGGTCGGCAAGCTTTGCCGTGGTCGGCCCCGCTTCCTTGCGCCGTGCGAGGACCACCTGGATCGTGCCGGTCGGCGAGCTCCATTTGGTGCCGTTGGCGTCGCTGGTCTGCTGCGGCACCAGTTTTGTGGGGATGCCGAGGCGCACGCCGGTGCCGGCGTCGGTGACGATCTTCCAGCCGACATTGTCCTGCCGCCGCCGTGCGGTCTCGGCGAGCACGGCGCGCTCCTGCGGGTTGAGCACACCGGTCTGCTTGCCGCCCTTGTTCTTCTGGTATTCCTTGATCGCGGCGACCATGCGCTCGCTGACATCGCCTGATATGGCACCGTTATATTCGCCAACCCAGGCGAGGTCCGATTGCAGCGCCAGCCGCTCGCCCTGCGCCATGGCATTGGCGGTATCGGCCGGCGTCTGCAATCCCGGGGGGCGGATTGGGACGGTCGCGACCGCCTTCGGCTTGGCGCCGGCGGTCGACGGCGCCACCATCTGCGCCTCTGCCGATACCCCGGCAGCCCAGAACATCAAGGTTGCTGCCAGCCACGATCTCATGACAAATCCCGGAGGTGATTGAATGGAGCCGATTTAAGCACATCTGCTTTGTCGGCAACAGCCGGACGGTGGTTCGATCCTCATCCTGAGGAGCGGCGTAAGCCGCTTCTCGAAGGATGAGGCCACCGGCCGGGCCTCCTGGTTCGAGACGGCGCTGCGCGCCTCCTCACCATGAGGATTGAGAGGATTCGATTTGAGATGCTCAGCGCCAACGAACTCGAACGCTATGCCCGCCACATCGTGCTGCATGAGGTCGGCGGACCCGGCCAGCAGGCGCTGAAGGAGGCCTCGGTGCTCGTGATCGGCGCCGGTGGGCTCGGCGCGCCCGCGCTGATGTATCTCGCCGCGGCCGGTGTCGGCGATCTCGGCGTGGTCGATGACGATGATGTGTCACTTTCCAATCTGCAGCGCCAGATCATCCACACCACGCCCGACATTGGCCGGCGCAAGGCAGATACCGCGGCCGAACGCGTGCATGCGCTCAATCCGCATGTGCGCTTTGCCGCGCATGCGACGCGGCTCAATGCCGGCAACGCCATGGAACTGATCGGCGGCTATGACCTCGTGCTCGACGGCTCCGACAATTTCGAGACGCGCTATCTCGTCTCGGACGCCTGCTTCCTCGCCGCGCGTCCGCTGATTACGGCCTCGCTCGGCACCTTCGACGGCTCGCTGACCACGATCCGCGCGCATGAGAAGAACGACAAGGGCGAGTTCAATCCGACCTATCGGTGTTTGTTTCCAGAGCCGCCGCCGCCGGGCACGGTGCCGACCTGCGCGGAAGCCGGCGTGTTGGGGGCGCTCGCCGGCGTGCTCGGCTCGATGATGGCGCTGGAAACGATCCGCGAGATCGTCGGCTTCGGCGAGGGCCTGGTCGGCAAGCTCCTGATGATCGACGCGCGCAACATGCGCTTCGAGACGCTGCGCTACGCCCGCGACCCGCTCAACCCGCTCAACGGCGATGCGCTGACGATCACGGATCTCAGCGGGCATCGATGATGCCTGAAGCGTGGTAGGGCGTGAACCCATCATTCAGATGGGTTGGCTGACGGCCGCTTTGGTAGGCACTGCGGACGCCGGATGATGTCCGAACAGTGCCATGAGCAGCCAGCCCATCATTTGCCGGACAGGCACGGGTGGTTATTCCCACTGTAGACGGTGTGTTTATTTTAGTTTGCGATCTATCCACTCTAGCAGCTCAACGGGAGAAGCCGTCGCTCCATCTCCGCCTGCAGATCTAACTTCCTCGTTATTGCGAGCAGCATATTTTTGCGACGAATATACTAGGAAAGGAACATTGTATCCGGCGCGCTTCAAAGCGTTTAGGAACATGAGACCGGCTTGCGCGCGGTATGTACCATGTTCGCGCCGTCCCATGTCGGAAACGATAGCATCATACGCAAGGTCATTGTTTAACATGGCCATCGCATCGTCTGTAGACACCGCCTGGGTAACCTCAATCCCCCGCTCCCTCAACTGAGCTATCTCAAGCGCGTTACCGGTCGGCTTGTCGTCAACCCAAAGAATTCTTGGAGACTTTTTGGCAACCGCGGTCGGTGCAGGAGATTCGGCGATGTCCTGACCTGATCCGGCTGGCTGCTTGTCAGAGCGCAAGAGCAACACTTGCTTTTGAAGGTCCGAGATTTGAGTTTGAAATTGCTCAGTTGCATCTTGGACGCTGACTTCCATGCCAGCAATCTTCACGGAGAAGCTTCGCGACGTGACGATTCCTTTTAAAATTGGAAACAGTTTCCACAGGAGAATGGCTACCATAAGTGGCCACGCGAGTGGTGTTAGTGCCTTTATCAGCTCGATCATCTCTGAATGCTCGAATAAATTGCGCGACTGCAAATTGCGACATCAATCTGCTTAGGTCAACGTCAATGCAATCTAGTTTCGAATATGCCATCTAGTTCGTAGGTTGGGCAAAGCGACCACGTTCGCCGGAACTTCAACAAGCGAAGGCGGAAGCGTGCCCACCATTTTGGAGTGACGCCGTTGATAGGTGGTGGGCACGGCGCCTGCGCGCCGTTGCCCACCCTAGAGTTGCCGAGCGCGCATCGGTGATTCTTCTCCCTCTCCCCGCTTGCGGGAAGAGGTGAAGAGCAATCGTTCAGGCCGTCTGGCGCTTCTCGCTGTCCATATGCGCAAGCTGCGAGTCCGGATAGCGGTTGCCAGCCGCGGCACCGGGCGGAAATGCCTTGGCAAGTGCTGCGAGATGCGCGTCCGTCAGCTTCACCTCCACCGCACCCAGCGCCTCCGTCAGTCGATCGCGCCGCCTTGCGCCGACCAGCGGCACGATGTCATTGCCCTGCGCCGCGACCCAGGCGATCGCGACCTGGGCCGGGGTCGCGGCGACATCGGCGGCAATCGCGCGCAACTCCTCCACCAGCGCCAGGTTGCGGTCGATATTGTCGGCCTGGAAGCGTGGCGAGTTTTTCCGGAAATCCTGCGCGCCCGAACGATCCTTCGACCAGTGGCCGCTGATCAGCCCGCGCGACAGCACGCCATAGGCGGTGATGCCGATGCCGAGCTCGCGGCAGGTCTTGAGAATGTCGCTCTCGATGCCGCGCGAGATCAGCGAGTATTCGATCTGGAGGTCCGAGATCGGATGCGTCGCATGCGCGCGGCGGATGGTTTCCGAGCCGACCTCCGAAAGCCCGATATGCTTGAGGTAACCCTTCTTCACCATCTCGCCGAGCGCGCCGACGGTTTCCTCGATCGGCACGGCAGGATCGAGCCGCGCCGGACGATAGATGTCGATCGCCTCGACGCCGAGCCGCTGCAGGGAATAGGCCAGGAAATTCTTCGCCGCCGCCGGGCGGCTGTCGTAGCCGTACCAGTTCCTCTCGACATCGCGCAGCGCGCCGAATTTCACCGAGATCTGCGCGTTGTGACGATGGCGCGAGGACAGCGCCTCGCGGATCAGCATTTCATTGTGGCCCATGCCGTAGAAATCGCCGGTGTCGAGCAGCGTGATGCCGGCATCGAGCGCGGCATGGATGGTGCTGACGCTCTCGCCGCGGTCGGTGGGGCCATAAAAGTCCGACATGCCCATGCAGCCGAGGCCGATGGCCGAGACGGCGGGACCGGTTTTGCCGAGTTTGCGCGTATCCATGGTTCTTCTCCTTCGAAAAGGCCGGCGGGGCGGCCGCCGTGAATGACGCGGCTGATATGCGCCCTTTCGATTGGAACGATAAGCTGGACAGTTCTGAATAGATTGTTCACTATATCGAACAATGAGCGATCCCGACCTGCGTGATCTCAGTGCGTTCCTGGCGGTCGCGCGCACCAGGAATTTCCGGCGCGCGGCGCTGGATGAGCGCGTCTCGGTCTCGAGCCTCAGCCAGCGGCTGCGCGACATGGAGGAGCGGCTCGGGGTACGACTCTTGAACCGCACCACCCGCAGCGTCGCGCTGACAGAAGCCGGCGAGCTCCTGCTCTCCCGGGTCGGACCCGCAATGTCCGAGGTCACCGATGCGCTGGAGCGCGTGCGTGGCCTGCGCGAGGTGCCGTCGGGGCGCTTGCGCATCAACGCGCCGCCCCCGGCGGTCGATCTGGTGCTGGCGCCAATGGTCGCGCCGTTCCTGCGAGCCTACCCGCAAGTCGATCTCGAGATCGTCGGCCAGAGCGGGTTCATCGACATCGTCGATGCCGGATACGACGCGGGCGTCCGCTATGGCGAGCATCTCGAACAGGACATGGTCGCGATCCCGCTTGGCCTGCCGCAACGTTACGCGCTTGTCGCTGCCCCCGACTATCTCGCGCGGCATGGCAGGCCGAAGCATCCAAGCGACCTGCTTGACCACGCCTGCATTCGCATTCGCCTTTCCAGCGGCGCCATGCTGGACTGGGAGTTCGAGAAAGCCGGCCGTGCGGTGAAATTGTCGCCGGCGGCGAAGCTGGTCGTGAATCATCCGGGGCCTGCGATGCGCGCGGCCCGTGACGGCGTCGGCTTCTGGCTTACTTTCAGCGATCATGTGCGCGAGGCGATCGCTTCGGGCGCTCTGGCCAGCGTGCTCGACGATTGGTGCGCGCCGTTTCCGGGACCGTTCCTGTGTTACCCGAGCCGCCGACAGCTGCCACCCGCGCTTGCGGCGTTCGTCGCATTCGTCGGCGAGCGGCGGAAGCAGGAAAGGAAGAAGGAAAGAGAGAAGTAAAATCTCCATCGTCCCGGGCAAGCGAGCATCGCGAGCGCGACCCGGAACCCATAACCACAGGCCGTTGTTATACGAATGCTGGGGCGACCATCCCGCTCACTACGACGCCCTGTGGTTATGGGCCCTGCTTTCGCAGGGACGACCGCGGTTTGTCAGGAAGCGTCGCGCTTCGTTCATGCGAGCCATGCGCAAATTGCCCGTCGTGTTATTCTGCCGCAGGCGGCCGCGCTTGCGCCGTCGGGCAAATCAGTGGCTCCTATTTGCGCGCTCCGCGCTCACAAAGAGGGGCGCTTCGCGATCGTCACGAAACGTGGTGCGGGATACGATGGACGCGGCTGTGCGCATCGACGAAGCGCAGGTCGCGTGCGGCCCAAGCTGTGTGGTCCTGATGCCCCGACGCTGGCATCAAGTTGGCGGGCGATCCGCCAATGACGGTGGCTATCAAGCCCGGACACCGGGGAGAGCGCGGAGTAAGCCGCAACACCATCGTGCAGGGAATGTCGGA
>DATMNV010000007.1:0-2183 GCA_035568535.1 Bradyrhizobium sp. | reverse complement strand
GCATGAACCGATGATGGTCACTCACCCGGCCGCGCAGCGCCGCCTCAAGTTCGGCTTGCGAGGCCTTGATTCGCCGATGGGCCAGGGCCGCCAATGCAAACGGATCGGTCTCACCGGCGATCAAGGCGAGCGCTTGTGGTGATCTACGAGCAACCAATCAACTACCCGACCATGACGCGCGGCACGGAGCGCCTGCGCCTGACACCGAAGCCACTGCACAGCGATGAGGACATCGACGCGCTGGTGGCGGCTCTCGGCGACGTCTGGGCCCGCCCGACTCTGCGCTGCTCCGCCTGACCGCGCGTACTGAACTCGCCGGCTGCATAAGTTTATTTAACGGCAGTGTGACCTTGCTCACAGGGCGAAAGCTGCGGCTGCCATAAGCTACGCGCGTGCATTGTGCGCAGGAGGCAGAGATGCCGACAGAAAGCTCTGATTCGCGTCGACAGATCCACAGATGCGGCCAGAATTCGAGACCGGAGTTGCCGCGCCACCACTGCGACGCGCCGTCGAGTTTAGCGATGGGTCCAACCTCAACTTCGTTCGGCTCCATGCTCGCGAGACTGGCATTAACAACTTTGCTGGCCGGAGTGTCCGGTCATGCAGTTGCGCAGAAGGCGCAACCCGATGGCGCCGCAGCAGCGCGGGCGGGCGAAATCGCGCATGCGCAGAAAATGCGGAAACTGTTTCCGGATATCGGCGTGGGTGCTCAGCCAGCCCCCTTCGTGATTCCGCAGCTGGAAATCGACCGCGATCCCGGCGGCGCGATCGCAACCTTTCAGCCGAACGGCTCCACAATAACGGCAAAAAACGCCTTCTTCCAAAATCTCGGAACCAACGGACGCACCTGTTTCACCTGTCACGAACCGCAGGACGGCTGGTCGCTTAGTGCGCAGCACGCGCAGGATCGCTTTTATGCGGACTCGAATGATCCGCTGTTCCGCCTCGTCGACGGCGCCACCTGTCCCTCCGACGATGTCTCTACATACAGACAAAAGCGGAAGGCTTATAGCCTGTTGCTGGGGAAGGGATTGATCCGGATCGGGCTGCGATGCCGACCACCACTGGTCTGGAGTTCCAGATCGTCGATGTGAACGACCCCTATGGCTGCAACACGAATGCGATCACCGGTCTGACCGGCTCGACGACCGGCATCGTGTCGGTTTACCGCCGCCCGCTGCCGGCGGCCAATCTCGGCTTCTTGAGCGCGATCATGTGGGACGGGCGCGAGCCCAGCCTTTTCAACCAGGCCGTCGACGCAACGCTCGGCCATGCGCAGGGGGCCGTGGCGCCAAGCGCAATGCAGCAACAGCAGATCGTGAGTTTCGAGGGCTGCATGTCGGCCGTCGATCCGACTCTTTGCGCGAACACTCCTGCCGGCTCCGGCGTGTTCGCCGCCCAGTTTTTCGATGACGCGGGCATCTATCTCGCCGATAAGGGCGTCAACGGCGGGCCGATTACGCTCTCAAAAGAGCTGGCGAAATTCTATATCGGGATCAACGACCCGTTAGGCCAAAATCCGAAGGGAACGGCGTTCAACCCGCAGATATTCGATCTCTACAGCGATTGGGGCGGCCACCGTCGGACCGGCCGTGGAGACGACCGGCGGCAAGCGATCGCACGCGGGCAGGAGCTGTTCAATACCACCAACATCGTCATCACCGGAGTTGCGGGACTAAACCGAACTTTGACCACTTTCTAACTGAAGCTGCTGAAAAGACCTGATATTCGTCGTGTTTGCGGTCATGTCTCCTACCGATTTTTAGTTGACAAGAGAGCCGCCATATGATCATGACGGCGCATGTATGTGGCCGTCGTCCCTAACCGAGGCTCACCACCCGCCATCCTGCTGCGGGAGAGTTACCGCCAGGCCGGCAAGACCAAGAACCGAACCCTCGCCAACCTGTCGCGATGGCCCGCCGAGCGCATTGAGCAACTCCGCGCCGTACTGCGCGGCGACAAACTGCTGCCCGCCGCCGAGGCGGTGGAAATCGTCCGCGCACTGCCGCACGGCCATGTGCTCGCCGCACTGGGCACGGCGCGCCGCCTCGCGCTCGACACGCTGCTGCCGCGCCGCGCGCCGCAACGCCGCCGCGATCTTGCGCTGGCCCTGATCGTCGCCCGTCTGCTCGAGCCGGCAGCCAAGCTGGCGACCGCGCGGATGCTGGATTCCGCCACCGCCA
>DATMNV010000006.1:0-11513 GCA_035568535.1 Bradyrhizobium sp. | reverse complement strand
CGCCTTTCAATGCCCTCGACGAGGACGCGCTGGCGCGCTTCCGCGGCCGCCAGGTCGGCATCGTCTTCCAGTCGTTTCATCTGATCCCGACCATGACGGCGCTGGAGAATGTCGCCGTGCCGCTCGAGCTTGCAGGCAATCCCGATGCGGCGAAACGCGCGGCGCAGGAATTGACGTCGGTTGGTCTCGGTGACCGGCTGCATCATTATCCGACCCAGCTTTCCGGCGGCGAGCAGCAGCGCGTGGCGCTGGCCCGCGCGCTGGCGCCCGATCCGGCGATCCTCGTCGCCGACGAGCCGACCGGCAACCTCGATGAAGCAACGGGAAAACAGATCGTCGATCTCCTGTTCTCCAAACATGGCGAGCGCGGCATGACGCTGGTGCTGGTGACGCACGATACCTCGCTGGCGCAGCGCTGCGACCGGGTGGTGCGGCTGCGTTCGGGCCGCATCGATACGAGCACCGATAGTCGCGTGGCCGCTTCATGAGCCTTGCGTCGGAAAGCCTGGGGCGCCTCGCTGCCGAGCCCGAGCGCAGCAACCATGCGCTATGGCTCAGCCTACGCTACGCGTTGCGCGAACTGCGCGGCGGCCTGCGCGGCTTTTATGTTTTCATCGCCTGCATCGCGCTCGGCGTGATGGCGATTGCCGGCGTCGGTTCGGTCGCAGCCAGCCTCGGCGACGGCATGGCGCGCGAGGGCCGCAATCTGCTTGGCGGTGACGTCGCTTTCCTCCTGTTTCAGCGCGAAGCCACGCCCGACGAACTCGCTTTCCTGCGCTCGCGTGGGCAAGTCTCGGCGATCGCAACGCTGCGCGGCATGGCCCGCGCGGCCGACGGCCGGCTGGCGCTGGTCGAAATGAAGGCGGTCGACAACACCTATCCGTCGATCGGCGAGGTCACGCTCAATCCATCGCTGCCGCTGAACGAGGTACTGAGCGAGCGCGACGGTGTGTTCGGCGCCGCCGCCGATCCGACGCTGCTGGCACGGCTTGACCTCAAGATCGGCGACACCGCGACGATCGGCGATGCGCGCTTCCAGATCCGCAGCGCCGTGGAATCCGAGCCGGACAAGCTCGGCATCGGCATCGGCTTCGGGCCCCGCTTCCTGACCAGCCAGGACGCGCTGCGCGCCACCGGATTGATCCAGCCCGGCAGCCTGGTGCGCTGGAACTATCGGGTGAAGCTGCCGGACAATGCATCTGATGATCGCGCGGTAGGCGCGCTGATGGACGACGCGAAGACGGCTGCTCCCGAAGCCGGCTGGGAAGTGCGCAGCCGCGCCAATGCCTCGCCGCAGCTCGAACGCAATATCGACCGCTTCACGCAGTTCCTGACCCTGGTCGGCCTCGCCGCGCTCCTGGTGGGCGGCGTCGGTGTGGCCAACGCCGTGAAGAGCCATATCGATCGCCGCCTCGACGTGATCGCGGCGTTCAAGGCGCTCGGCGCCACCGGCCGCGACGTGTTCGCGATCTACCTCACTCAGGTAGTCGTGATCGCGAGCCTCGGTTCGGTGATCGGACTTGTGGCCGGCGCCGCGCTGCCCTTTGTCATCGTCGGCCTGTTCGGAAAATTGCTGCCGCTGCCGGTGGCGCCGGCGATCCATCCGACCGAACTCGCGCTCTCGCTGGTCTATGGCCTTTTGACCGCGCTCGCCTTCGGCCTTTGGCCGCTCGGCCGCGTCCATGACGTGCCGGTGGCGGCGCTGTTCCGGGAGGCGGTCAGCGCCGAATGGCATCGGCCGCGCTGGCGCTATCTCGCACTGATGCTGGTCGTGATTGCGCTGTTGATCGCGGTCGTGATCGGGCTCGCCTATGACAAGCGCGTTGCCGCCGTGTTCGTCGTCTCCGCGATGATCGTGTTCGCGCTGCTGCGCGGCATCGCGGAAGTGGTGATGGCGGTGGCGCGGCGGCTGCCGCGCTCACGCTTCACCATGCTGCGGCTTGCGATCACCAATATCTACCGGCCCGGCGCGCTGACGCCGTCTGTCGTGCTGTCGCTCGGTCTCGGCCTCGCCGTGCTCGTCACCATCACCCAGATCGACGGCAATCTGCGCCGGCAGTTCCTGGCCGCGCTGCCCGAGCATGCGCCGTCGTTCTATTTCATCGACATCCCCTCCTCCGAAGCTGACCGCTTTGGTGATTTCCTGCGCAAGACCGAGCCGGACGCGACGGTGGAGGACGTGCCGATGCTGCGCGGGCGCATCGTCGCCGCGCGCGGCGTCCGCGCCGAGGAATTGAATCCTTCCAGCGATTCCGAATGGGTGCTGCACAGCGACCGCGGCCTGACCTACACCGGCGAAATCCCGAAGGGCTCCAAGATCGTCGAGGGCGAATGGTGGGGCGCGGACTACAATGGCCCGCCGCTGGTCTCGATCGAGAAGAAGATCGCGGATGGCCTCAAGCTCAAGCTCGGCGACGAGATCGTGGTCAATGTGCTCGGCCGCGACATCCCGGCCAGGATCGGCAACATGCGCAATATCGACTGGCAGGGGCTCGGCATCAATTTCGTGCTGGTGTTCTCGCCCAATGCCTTCAAGGGCGCGCCGCACAGCCATATTGCGACTCTGACCGAAACTCATCCGAATGCGCCGGATGATGCGCGCATCATCAAGCAGGTCGCGGACAGCTTCCCGATGGTGACGAGCGTGCAGGTGCGCGAGGTGATGGAGACCATCGGCTCGGTCGTCACCAACCTTGCGCTTGCGATCCGCGGCGCCAGCGCGGTCACCCTGATCTCGGCGATCCTGGTGCTGGGCGGCGCGCTCGCCGCCGGCCATCGCCACCGCGTCTATGACGCCGTCATCCTCAAGACGCTCGGCGCCACGCGCGCGCGGCTGCTCGGCGCCTATGTGCTCGAATATCTGCTGATCGGTTTTGCTACCGCGGTGTTCGGCGTGATCGCAGGTTCCGTCGCGGCCTATCTGATCGTGACCCGGCTGATGACGCTGAGTTTTGTCTGGCAGGCCGGCAGTGCCGCAGGCGTCGTGGTGGCGGCCCTCATCGTCACCGTGGGGCTCGGGCTTGTCGGCACCCTGCTCGCGCTCAACCAGAAGCCCGCCTCGGTGCTGCGCAACCTATGACAAATTGAAGCAGCGCTATCTAAAGTTAACGCCGAAAGCCCGCGTCTTTATGCCATTTATATTGTTTATGGAATTTCGCGCCTACGAAGCGGGAACACTGTGAAAGAGCGACATTCAGCCGCGCATGGCGAAGCCCGTCGGCTATGGTAGTTTTGGTTGAAAGAACCACATAACCGTGTGTCGGATGGCGCGGTTTGATGACGCAAAATTAATGTCCGCAAACCTAACCATCTGAGATAGATTTCGAGCAGCCGGCGACGCGAAGCTTACACGAAGCTTACAACGCGCATCGTCGGGTAACAACGGGACATTCGACCATGTCGGACCTAGACCGCAACTATACATCCCCCTTCGGCCGGGTTGCCGGGCGCGCTGATGCCGCGACCGTCGACGCCGGTCTGCGCGCCTACATGCTGCGCATCTACAACTACATGAGCATTGGCCTCGCCATCACCGGCTTGGCCGCGCTTGGCATTTACATGGCGGCGGTGACCAACGATCCATCCGGCGCCGCGGCCAAGATCGGCAACGCGTTCCTGACGCCGTTCGGCTACGCGATGTTCGTGAGCCCGCTGAAGTGGCTGTTCATCCTGGCGCCGCTCGCCATGGTGTTCGTGATTTCAGCCGGGATCAACCGTCTCGCACCTTCGACGGCCCAGATCCTGTTCTGGGTGTTCTCGGCGCTGATGGGCATCTCGCTGTCGTCGATCTTCCTGGTGTATACCCACACCTCGATCGTGCAGGTGTTCTTCATCACCGCGGCGACCTTCGGTGCGCTCAGCCTCTACGGCTACACTACGCGACGTGACATGAGCGGAATGGGATCGTTCCTGTTCATGGGCCTGATCGGCATCATCATCGCGAGCCTGGTGAACCTGTTCCTGGCCAGCTCCATGCTGCAGTTCATCGTGTCGGTCGTCGGCGTCATGGTGTTCGCGGGCCTCACCGCCTGGGATACGCAGCGCCTGAAGAACGAGTACATCTACGGCTACGCCTCGGCCGGCGGTGACGTGGCAGAACGTGCGGCGATCACCGGCGCGCTGTCGCTCTACCTGAACTTCATCAACCTGTTCACGCTGCTGCTGCAGCTGCTCGGACAGCGCGACTGATCGGCTAAGAACTTCCCAAAGAACAAGCCCCGGCCGTCTGGCCGGGGCTTTTGTTTTGGGGGCATCCACCGTCATTGCGAGGAGCGAAGCGACGAAGCAAACCAGAGTCTTTCCGCGGGGGCATTCTGGATTGCTTCGCGGAGCCTTTCATCGGGCCGCGCTTCGCGCGGACCCGTTGGCCCGCAATGACGACGTAGGAACGAGCCATTGCCCCTTTCGGCCGCAGCACGAAGCCTCTAATCTTCCTCCCATGTCCGCGCCCGAAATCAGGTCCGCCACCGCGGCCGATCTTCCCTTCATCACCGAAATCTATGAGCACGCGGTGCGCCATGGCACCGCGACCTTCGAGCTCACCCCGCCCGACCTTGCCGAGATGACGCGGCGCTTCCGCGCGCTGATCGACGGCGGCTTTCCCTATTTCGTCGCCGTGGTCGACGGCGAGGTGATCGGCTACGCCTATGCCGGGCCCTACCGCCCGCGTCCGGCCTATCGCTTCACGGTGGAGAATTCGATCTACCTGAAACCCGCCATCCACCGCCGCGGTATCGGCCTGCTGTTGATGCAGCGGCTGCTTGGCGAGTGCGAGGCGCGCGGCCACCGGCAGATGATCGCGGTCATCGGCGACTCCGCCAATGCCGGATCAATCAGCCTGCACAGGCGATGCGGATTTGAGATGATCGGGACGCATCCGAATGTCGGCCTCAAATTCGGCCGCTGGCTCGACACCGTGATGATGCAACTCGCGCTTGGCGAAGGCGCAACCACGGTGCCGCCAGACGATGCATGACGTCGCTGGCGCCTGACGGTGCCCTGTGATACCCGACCAACCAACGGATGACCTCCTGCCGGGAGACGGTGCATGCGTATTCTGGTGATCGGCGCCGGCGCGCTGGGCGGCTATTTTGGCGCCTGCCTCGTCCGTGCCGGCCGTGACGTCACCTTCATGGTGCGCCCCGGCCGCGCTGCACAGCTCGCGCGAACCGGACTGCAGGTTACAAGCCCGCACGGCGATTTCACGGTGCCGGCCAAAACCATCTCGCCGGAAGCTGTTCGCGATTCCTTCGATCTCATCCTGCTCGGCGTGAAATCCTACTCGCTCGACGAGGCAATGGATCAATTCGCGCCGGCGGTCGGGCCTGCCACGGCGATCCTGCCCGTTCTGAACGGCCTGGGCCATATCGACCGGCTGAGCGCCAAATTCGGCGCAAAGCACGTGCTGGGCGGAATGGCCAATATCAGCGCCGGCCTCGATCCCGAGGGCCGCGTGACTCACTTCCATCCGATCCATGACCTCGTTTTTGGCGACGTCGCGGGCGATTCGACGGAGCGCATCCGCGCAATCGAAGCCGCGATCGGCGTTGCAGGGATCGACGCGCGTGTTAGCGACGCCGTCATGCACGACATGTGGGAGAAATTCGTCCAGCTCGGTCTCGGCGCCGGCATCACTTGCCTGATGCGCGCCAGCATCGGCGATATCCTTGCGGCGCCCGGCGGGCGCGAGGCGATGTTCGCCCTGTTCGACGAAGTGCTGCACCGTCGCCGCTGCCGCCGGCTTTCCGCCGCGGCCCGCTTTCATCGAGTTCGACCACAAACTGATCACGACGGTCGGCTCGCCGATCAAATGGTCGATGCTGCGCGATATCGAACGCGGGTCGACCACGGAAGGCGAGCACATCCTGGGTGACATGGTGGGTCGCGCGCGCACGCTCGGCGTGGCGTCGCCGATCCTCGATCTCGCACGCACGCATGTCGCGGCCTACGAGATCGCCCGCGCCCGTGCCGCCCAACCGGCCGCGGGTTAGGTCAGACCACCGCCAGCTTGCGGTCGATCACCAGCAGCACGCGGTCGAGTTCATGGCCGCGGCGCAGGATCAGTCCGGTCGCCGAGATCACGCTGTACATGCCCTGCTTGCGTGAAAGGCGCGGGTCCTTCTCGATCCGGTAAATGGGAACCTCGGACGCGCGGCGGAACACCGAGAACACCGCCTTATCCTTCAGGAAATCGATGGCATAGTCGCGCCATTCGCCGTCGGCGACCATGCGGCCGTAGAGATTCAAGATTCGATTGAGCTCAAGACGATTGAATGTCACCCGGTTCGGCATCGGACCCGCAGCGGCGACGCGCGCCGCTGCGTGACTTCCGCTTGGTTCGGCATCCTCCGAAATCAGACTCATGGAGCGCCTCCTGTCATGTCCTTGACATGATCGCGCCAACGGCGGCGCGCCGCAAGGGGCGGTTTGCGAATCAACGCGGAACCGGCGCGGCCGATGGTCTGATTCGCGCGTGACCTCGAAAAAAGCGCGCGGTGAGCAGCGATTTCTCGCCCGCGCGAAACCCTGGAACAGTGCTTTCGGACACAGCTATCGTGACTTGCCTCGATGCTTCAGCGGGCCAACGCCGGCCGAGAAGATCGTGCTCAATCAAGCATCTAGAGCGATGGCGATTATTCGAATCCGATCGCGCCATGGCCGTCACGGGATCGTTAGCAAGAATCATAATACCGCCCCACTTCTGCCAACCGCCCGCCTCCCTAAGTTGCGACAAGAGGATACTGCGTTGGTCCGGTTCTTTCGGTTTCGGATTCCTCAGCCCCCAGCCCCCCGGGATCGTCGGGACCGGACCTACGCAGAATACACACTGGGCCAACGCGAGTTGGTCCTTTTTGTTTTTGGCTACTCGCTCGTCGTCATTTCCGGGGCGATGCGACAGCATCGAACGATGGAGCGCAATTGCGCTCCTGAGAATCCTGGGATTCCGGATTGTCGCTTCGCTTCGTCCGGAATGAGGCGCTGGATTTTGAAGGCTCAGTGCAGCGACGTGTACGCTGCGCCGAGCATCGGGCCGGGCTTGTCGCGGCTGCCGTCCTGGACAATGGCAACCGCGGCATCGACACCGTCATGCGCGACAGTCTCAAGCGGCACGGTCCAGCTTCCGGAATTGCCGCTCCAGTCGCCAAGCTTAACGAGATTGCGCACCACGTTGTGGTAGGTGATTTCCTGGCCGCGGTTCTCGCCGCGGCCGATCGAAATCGGGACCGCCTTCGAGATCGAGCAGATCCACACCTCGCCGTGTTGCGCGACCGGCGCCTTGCTCGAGGCCGCGACCGAGACGGTGAGCTGCTTGCCCGACTGCGTCATCGTTACCGGAATCGACATCACGCCACCTTCCTCGCGGGTGGCATGAATCGCATTCTCGATGCTTTCGCGGTCGCTGCCGATCACATGCAGCGATCCGTTGATGACGGCCTGTGGCGTGTACACATCGCGGTCGCCGCGCATTCTCGAATAGGCCTTCTGGCGCGCGGAGAAGCGCGAATCCGCCAGCGTGTCCTTCCAGCCGAGATAATCCCAGTAGTCGATCGGCATGCTCATCGCGATGATGGAGGGATCCTTTGCGAGCTCCCCGATGATCTTGTCGGCGGGCGGGCAGGACGAGCAGCCTTGCGAGGTGAAGAGCTCCACCACCGCGCGGGGATCGGCATGGGCGGGACGGATGACGGCGACGATCGCACAGATTCCGAGGGCCCCGGACCACCGCGAAATCAGATTATGGGCCATCGTCACTGTCATACCCTACCATCCGTACTTTTACGGGCTCGAACTGCCCCGAAACGCAAGGAGGCGGCCCTCGTCTTAGGCCGCCTCCAAACCAGCCGCTATTCACTTCGCGGTGAGCAAATCGGCTCCCACTCACTTCGCAGTGAGAGTGAGGCGGAGATCATCTCGCGTCACGCCGCCAGCTTGCGCAGCACGTAATGCAGGATACCGCCGTTCCTGTAGTAATCGAGCTCGTCCAGCGTATCGATCCGGCAGAGCAGCGACACGCGCTGCAGATTGCCGTCAGAGGAAACGATCTCCGCCGTCAGTTTCTGCCGCGGCTTCAGGTCGCCCTGCAGGCCGCGGATGGTTACTTTCTCGTCGCCCTTCAGCCCGATCGACGACCAGGAAGTACCTTCCTCAAAGGTTAACGGCAGCACACCCATGCCGACGAGATTCGAGCGATGGATGCGCTCGAAGCTCTGGCAGATCACCGCACGCACGCCGAGCAGGCGGGTGCCCTTGGCGGCCCAGTCGCGCGAGGAGCCGTTGCCGTATTCGGCGCCGGCGAACACCACCAGCGGCACGCCCTCCCGCTGGTACTTCATGGCGGCGTCGTAGATCGACATCTGCTCGCCGTCGGGCCAGTGCTTAGTGAGACCGCCTTCCGGGATGTTGCCGTCGGCGCCCTTGAGCATGAAGTTCTTGATGCGGATGTTGGCGAAGGTACCGCGCATCATCACTTCGTGGTTGCCGCGCCGCGTGCCGTATTGATTGAAGTCGGCGGGCCGCACCTGATGTTCGCTCAGGAATTTGCCGGCAGGCGAGGTCAGCTTGATCGAGCCGGCCGGCGAGATGTGGTCGGTGGTGATCTTGTCGCCGAACATCGCGAGGATGCGCGCGTCGACGATGTCCACGACCGGATCGGGCTGCTTCTTCATGCCCTCGAAGTAAGGCGGGTTCTGCACATAGGTCGAGGACATGTTCCAGCGATAGGTCTCGCTGTCGACCGTCTTGATCTTGCGCCAGTTGGTGTCGCCCTTGAACACGTCGGCATATTTCTTCTTGAAGATCGGCGCGGTGACGTACTTCTTCACGAAGCTGTTGATCTCCTTCGCGGTCGGCCAGACGTCCTTCAGGTACACCGGCTTGCCGTCCTTGCCGGTACCGAGCGGCTCGGTCGCGAGATTCCTGGTCACGCTGCCGGCCAGCGCGTGCGCCACCACCAGCGGCGGCGAGGCGAGATAGTTCGCCTGCACGTCCGGGCTGACGCGGCCTTCGAAATTGCGGTTGCCTGAGAGCACGGCGGCCGCGACGATGCCGTTGTCGTTGATCGACTTCGAAATCTCTTCCGGCAGCGGGCCGGAATTGCCGATGCAGGTGGTGCAGCCGAAACCGACCAGGTTGAATCCGACCTTGTCGAGATCGGTCTGCAGGCCGGAGTTGGAGAGATATTCGGCGACCACCTGGCTGCCGGGTGCGAGCGAGGTCTTCACCCAGGGTTTTGCCTTCAACCCCTTCTCGGCAGCCTTGCGTGCGAGCAGGCCTGCACCAATCAGCACGCTCGGGTTGGAGGTATTGGTGCAGGAGGTGATCGCGGCGATCACGACGTCGCCGTGGCCGAGATCGAAATCGCGGCCCTCGACGGCGTAGCGCTGCGAGGCTTCGGTGGCCTTCTTGTATTCGTTCGCCATCGCGGTGGCGAAACCCTCCGACACCGCCGGCAGCGCGACGCGGCCTTCGGGACGCTTCGGCCCCGCCATCGACGGCACGACGTCGCCGAGGTCGAGCGTGAGCGTCTCGGTGAAGACCGGATCGGCCGACTTGTTGGTGCGGAACAGGCCCTGCGCCTTGGCATAGGCCGTCACCAGCGCCACGCGGTCCGACTTGCGGCCGGAGGTTTTGAGATAATCGATGGTCGCGGCGTCGACCGGGAAGAAGCCGCAGGTCGCGCCATATTCGGGGGCCATATTGCCGATCGTCGCCTTGTCCGCGACCGAGAGGAAGTCGAGGCCGGGGCCGTAAAACTCAACGAACTTGCCGACCACGCCGAGCTTGCGCAGCATCTGCGTAACCGTGAGTACGAGGTCGGTCGCGGTGACGCCTTCCTTCAATTGGCCCTTCAGCTTGAAGCCGACCACGTCAGGCAGCAGCATCGACAGCGGCTGGCCGAGCATGCAGGCTTCCGCCTCGATACCGCCGACGCCCCAGCCGAGCACGGCGAGACCGTTTACCATCGTGGTGTGCGAGTCGGTGCCGACCAGCGAATCCGGATAGGCGACTTCGAAGGTGCCGGTCTTCTTGCCGACCGTCATCTTCTCCTTCCGCGTCCAGACCGTCTGCGCGAGATATTCGAGATTGACCTGGTGGCAGATGCCGGTGCCGGGCGGCACCACGGAGAAATTCGAGAACGCCTTCTGGCCCCATTTCAGGAACTCGTAGCGCTCCTGGTTCTGCTTGTATTCCTCGACCACGTTCTTGCCGAAGGCCTTGTTGTCGCCGAAGAAGTTCACGATCACAGAGTGGTCGATGACGAGATCGACCGGCACCAGCGGGTTGATCTTCTCGGCGTCGCCGCCGAGCGCCTGCATCGCGTTGCGCATGGCGGCGAGATCGACCACCGCCGGCACGCCGGTGAAATCCTGCATCAAGACGCGCGCGGGCCGGAACGCGATCTCATGCTCGAGCTTGCGCTTCTTCAGCCATTTCGCGACAGCCTGGATGTCTTCCTTCTTGACCGAGCGGCCATCCTCGTTGCGCAGCAGGTTTTCCAGCAGCACCTTCATCGAGTAAGGCAGCTTCGCAATCCCCTTCAGACCGTTCTTCTCGGCGGCGGGCAGGCTGTAATAGACATAGGTCTTGCCGCCGACCTTGAGGGTCTTCTGGCATTTGAAGCTGTCGAGCGAGGTCATGTGAGGAAATCCCAATTGTCAGTTATACCCGGCGAGGGTATTATAACACCGGCGAGCGCGGTTTTAGCTTGAAGGCTTGCAGCCGCCTTCACGTGCTGCAAACAGTTCCGGGCTTATAGAATCTTTCCAATGAAGCCGCCACACCCACGGGCAGCTAGCGGCCATTCACGACCCACAAATTCTGATGCGGTCCCCCTCAAGAGCGAAGGGGTATGCGAAGAGGCAAGATGCGGCTCTCAGGGCGCGGCGTGAAATGTGTGCGGGGCGGCCGCGAGGTGTTTTCCGGCCTCGATTTCCAGACGGCCGCGGGCGAGTCGCTGGCCGTCACCGGGCCCAACGGGTCAGGCAAGACGTCACTGCTGCGGCTGATCGCGGGCCTCTTGATGCCAGCCGAGGGCGCGATCGCGCTTGATGGCGGCGAAGCGGAACTGACGCTCGCCGAACAGGCGCATTATCTCGGCCATCGCGACGCGCTGAAGCCGGCGCTGAGCGTGATGGAGAACCTCTCCTTCTGGCGCGATTTCCTGGGCGGCGAGGTTTTCGATGCCGGCCAGAGTCTCGCGGCGGTCGGGCTCGACCATGCCGCGCATCTGCCGGCGGCTTATCTGTCGGCCGGGCAGCGCCGGCGGCTGTCGCTGGCGCGGCTGCTCGCGGTCCGGCGGCCGCTCTGGCTGCTGGATGAGCCGACCGCGGCGCTGGATGCGGCAGGACAGGGGCTGTTTGCGGGCCTGATGTGCGACCATCTCGCCCGCGGCGGGCTGATCGTGGCCGCGACCCATGGGCCGCTCGGCATCGAAGCGCGCGAACTGAAGATCGGGGGCGCGTCATGACCGCGCTGGCCGCCCTCATCCAACGCGACATCAAAATCGCGCTGCG
>DATMNV010000005.1:0-9236 GCA_035568535.1 Bradyrhizobium sp. | reverse complement strand
CTACCACGTCACGGCACAGGCCGACCTGCCGTTCCGGAAAGAGCGCGCCGACCTTTCGCGGCTGCGCACCCGCAATGTCAACGGCGACACGGTGATGCTCGGCAGCGTCGTGGACTTCAAGGACGTCTCCGGGCCCGATCGCGTCGCGCGCTACAATCTCTATCCCGCAGCCGAGCTGCAGGGCGAGGGTCTGCCAGGCACGAGCTCGGCGACCGCAATCGCCGTCATGAAGAAGCTTGCCGAGGACACGCTGCCGAGCGGCTTTGCCTTCGAATGGACCGACCTGTCCTATCAGCAGACAACCAGCGGCAATGCGGGCCTGGCGGTCTTCCCGATCTGCGTGCTGTTCGTCTATCTGGTGCTGGCCGCGCAATATGGCAGCTGGACCCTGCCCTTTGCCGTCCTCCTGATCGTGCCGATGTGCCTGCTCGCTGCGACCATCGGCGTGCGCATTATGCATCAGGACGTCAATATCCTGACCCAGATCGGCTTCGTGGTGCTGGTGGGGCTGGCCGCCAAGAACGCGATCCTGATCGTCGAGTTCGCGCGCGACATCGAGCTCGAGGGAAAGCCGCGGCTCGAGGCGGTGATTGAGGCCTGCCGGTTGCGGCTGCGGCCGATCCTGATGACGTCATTTGCCTTCATTCTTGGCGTGCTGCCGCTCGTGGTATCAAGCGGTTCGGGATCGGAGATGCGCCAGGCGGTGGGAGTTGCCGTGTTCTTCGGCATGCTCGGCGTCACACTGTTCGGCCTCTTGTTCACGCCGATCTTCTACATGGTGGTGCGCAACCTCGCCGATGGCGCGCCGCACAAGAAGGAGCCGGCGGCCGCCGCCTGAGTGCGACGGCTTTCCGCCGCAACCCCTCAATACCATTGGCTTATTTGAAATAGATGGGCTTTGGCAGGGTTACAAAATATGCCAAGATGAAGAAGTACTGCTGGGAGGCAATAATGAAATCAGTGTGGATGGCGGCGGTCGCGATAGGCGGCCTTTTGTTGGCCGCGCCCGCGTCTGCGCAGGGCGTGAAGATCGGCATTCTGAACGATCAGTCCGGCCTCTATGCCGACTATGGTGGCAAATACTCGGTGGAAGCCGCCAGAATGGCGATCGAGGATTTCGGCGGCGAGGTGCTCGGCCACAAGATCGAGATGGTCACGGCCGATCACCAGAACAAGCCAGATCTGGCGACGGCGATTGCGCGGCGATGGTACGACACTGAAGGTGTTGACATGATCACCGAGCTCACGACCTCGTCGGTGGCGCTCGCTGTGCAGGACCTTTCCAGGGAAAAGAAGAAGATCGATATCGTGGTGGGAGCCGCGACCTCGCGCATATCAGGCGACGCCTGCACGCCCTACAGCTTCCATTGGGCCCATGACACTCGCGCGCTCGCGGTCGGCACCGGTGGTGCCCTGGTGAAGGCGGGCGGCGACAGCTGGTTCTTCCTGACCGCCGACTACGCCTTCGGCTACGCGCTCGAAAAGGACACCAGCGAGATCGTCGCCGCCAATGGCGGCAAGGTGCTCGGCTCGGTACGCGTGCCGTTGAACTCGTCCGACTTCTCGTCCTTCCTGCTGCAGGCGCAGAGCTCGAAGGCCAAGATCGTTGGACTCGCCAATGCCGGCCTCGACACCAGCAATTCGATCAAGCAGGCGGCGGAATTTGGTATCGTCAAGGGCGGGCAGAAGCTCGCCGCGCTCCTTATGGTGTTGTCGGACGTCCATGGACTGGGTCTCGAGGCGGCGCAAGGTCTGGTCCTGACCGAAGGATTTTATTGGGATCATGACGATAGGGCGCGAGCTTTCGGCGAACGCTTCCTGAAACGCACAGGCCGCATGCCGAACACGATCCATGCCGGCACCTATTCGGCGACGCTGAGCTATCTGAAAGCAGTGAAGGCGGCGGGCACGAAGGATGCCGATGCGGTCGCGAGAAAACTCAAGGAGATGCCGGTCGACGACGCCTTTGCGCAGGGCAAGGTGCTCGAGAACGGCCGCATGGTCCACGACATGTATCTGTTCGAGGTCAAGAAGCCATCGGAATCGAAGAGGCCGTGGGATTATTACAAACAGATCGCCGTCATTCCCGGCGACAAGGCGTTCTTCACCGCCAAGGAAAGCGGCTGCCCGCTGACGAAGTGACGCGTAGCGCCCCCGGCGAAAGCCGGGGCTCATAACCACCGGCATCTGTTTTTATCGTCATTGCGAGCGAAGCGAAGCAATCCACCTCTCAACGCAAGGGAAAGATGGGTTGCTTCGTCGCTACGCTCCTCGCAACGACGAGGCAGTGGCCAACGAAACAACATCTGCGAGAGATAATGGGTCCCGGCGTTCGCCGGGACGACAGCTTTACCGTTCTGATCTATTCGATCACTTCGTCGGCGAGCGCGAGCAGGTTCGGCGGAATTTCCAGCCCGATCGACTTCGCGGTCTTCAGGTTGATGACGAAGAGATAGCGGGTCGGCTGCTCGAATGGCAGATCGCCCGGCTTGGCGCCCTTGAAGATGCGGTCGACCATTGCGGCGGCGCGCTCGAATGATTCCTTCAGGTCCGCGCCGTAGGACATCAGGCCGCCTTCGCGCACCAGCGAGTCGAATTCGTAGATCGCAGGCAGGCGGTGTGCCGCTGCATAATCGAACACGCGCTCGCGGTTCAGCATGGTCAGCGAGTCCGACACCATCAGGATGGCATCGGGCGCCTCTTTGTCCATCACCGTGAACGCCTCGTTGAAATCGTCGGGCTCGCGCACGCCGACCGCCTCGACATCGGCGCCGATCGCCTGCGCCGCCTTGGCGGACGCCTCATAGCGGAGCGACATGCCGAGGTCGTCCTTGTTCCACAACATCGCGACGCGGCTGAGCTTCGGCAGCAGGTCCTTGAGCAGGCCGAGGCGCTTGGTGCTTAGCGTCGTCGCCACGTCGGAAATACCGGTGATGACATCGCCCGGCTGCGCCAGGTTTTGCACGAGCCCAGTCGCCACGGGATCGCCGACCCCGAACGCGACCACGGTTGGAATGCCGGCGGCCTTGGCTGCAGCCACCACCGGGAAACCCCAGGCGACGATGAGATCGACCTTCTTCGCCTTCACCTGCTCGATGATCTTTTCCGGCGGCAGCGGCCGTCCGGACGGCCCGGCCGGCCCCTCGAAGATCAGGTTTTGGCCGAGCGTGTAGCCAAGCCCGTTCAGCGCGCCGAGCAGCACTTTTGCGTTCGGACTGGCCTCAGGCATCAATCCCACCGGACTGACCACCGCAAGCCGAAACACCTTTTCCGGCGTCTCGGCCTTTGCCGCTATCGGTGCGGCCATCGCCATGCCGCCGAGAAAAGCGATGAATTCGCGCCGCTGCATGTGTGCCTCCAAAACCGCCGGTCTGCGGCGCGGAACCTAGCAGTTCACGGCCGCATTTGAGAACGCGAACAGCTATGCCGGGATCACGGGCGGATCAATAGCCCGTCATCTCCAGATAGCCGACGCCGGAATGGCTGCCGGCAAAACGGATCGGGCCTTCCCAATAGGCAAAGCTCGTCCCCATCCACGCCCTGGGATTGAGCGGGGTGGTTTCGATGGCGAGCGACAGTGAGGGGATCGCGACGCTCCACTGCACCGGCAGCGTGTGTCCTTCGATATCGATCGGGGATTTCGGCGTCATCTTGATGTCGGCGGGCGCGAGCGTTCGCGTTGAAGCGTCGGGCAGGATCCACGTGCCGGAAGCATAGTGGTGGCCGCTGGTCTCGCGCATCCGGTACAGCATCAGCTTCTCGCCGCTGGTAAAATGCAATGCGAACCAGTCCCAGCCGTTTTGATCCGATGCCAGTGGCTGGCTGCTCCATTCCCGATCCATCCAGGCCCGTCCGGTCACGTCAACCGGCTTGTCATCGATCGCGAGGCGGCCGCTCACCCCAAAAAAGGGCTGGCTGTAGTAATACGAGGCCTGCTCGCGCTCGCTCTTTTTGCTGTAGCCGCCGTCGCCTTGCAACACCAAAGGGCGGTCGGCTTCGAGATGGAAGGAATAGGCGAAATCTTTTCCGGATGCCGTGAGGTCGAGCGGAGATATTGTCCTCGCGTTCGTCTGCGCTGAGCCACGCATCGCCCAGGAATCGATCCAGGCCTGGAACGGATCTATGCTGACGCCAGCCTGGCCTACGCCACCGCGCGCAAAAGTCTCAGACATCCGGTGGGTGTCGGCCCGCGTCACCGCGGCATGCGCCATCCAGATCTGCTGGTTGGCCCAGCCCTCTTCTTGCGCGCCTGGTGCGATCGCCTGCCGGAACAGCGTCCATTGCGCGCCATAGGCGGCGCCGCTGGCGTCGGTCAGGTTCGCCGTGATGTACCACCACTCGATGCGGAAATCGGGATGCGGACCGTGATCGGCTGGAAAGGCGAATGCCTTTCCGGGCGTGACCTTTGCATAGCCATCTGCCTGGGCGCCGAGCCCGGCAAAGCCTTGCGCGAATGCCCTGCCGCGCAGGCCAAGCAGGGCGAGCCCGCCTGCAAACATGCGCCTTGAAATCCTCACATCAACGCTCATTGGCAAAGACCTTGACCAGATTGGCCGGCTGCATCCGCGCCAGCCGCGCGACCGGCAATAGCGAGGCCAGCAGCGAGGCCGCCAGCGCGACGCCGAGCAGTTTTATCAGCTGCAGCGGGAACACATGGAACGGCAGCCGCCAGCCGAACGCTTTCACATTCACGATCGCGATCAGGCACCAGGCCACCAGCAAGCCGAGCGGCAGCGCCAGCAGCGCGGTGATGGCCGCGACCGACAGTGTCTTGGTCAACTCGATCGCGGCGAGTTTCCGCCGCGTCACGCCGATCGCCCAGAGCGGGGCCAATTGAGGGAGCCGCGAATTGGCGAGCGTCAACAGGCTGGTCAGCAGCGCCACGCCGGCGACGCCGAGCGTGAAGGCGTTGAGCGCCGCCGTCACCGCAAAGGTGCGGTTGAAGATGCGCGTCGATTCTGCTTTCAGCGAGGCCTGATCCAGCAGGTTGCGGCTGTCGAGGCCGAATTGTTCGGAGAGAGCCGTGATCAGCGCGGGAATCCTTGCGGGCTCGACGCGCAGCGCGAGCCGCGTCTGCGGCGTACCGGGAAAATGCTGGAACAGCGCTGCGGCGTTGACGGCGATCTGGCTTTTGGGATTGCCGTAATCGGCGTAGACGCCGGCGACTTCGAGCGGCCAGTCGCCGCCCGGCGTCGGCAGCGCAATATGGTCGCCGCGGGAAAGATTCATCCGCCGCGACAATTGCTCGCTGATGAAGGCGTTGTCGCCGCGCGGCAGCTTTTGCCAGGCCTCACTGTCCGCTTGCAGCAGCGGCCAGTGATCGCGATAGGTCGCATCGTCGGGCAGGCCGAGCACCTCCACCGGCGCGCCATCTGCTTGCGTCTCCGCGCGGCCGCCCGATAGCGCGGCATGCACCTCGCTTCGCCCGCGCAGCCAGGCCTTGATGGCGTCCGCCTGCGCGTTATCGGCCGCGCTGATGTAGACGTCGGCGGCGAGCCGGCCGTCGAGCCAGGTCAGGAAGGTGCGGCTGAAAGTTTCCACCATGGTCGCGACGCCGACATTGACGGCCAGCGCGAGCAGCAATGCCATCAGCGCCAGCGACAATCCCGAAAGCTGCTGGCGGCTGTCGGCCCAGAACCAGGTCGCGAGTGCGCCGTTTGCGCCGCGCTCGCCGAGCGACAATACGAGTTCCAAAATTGCCGGCAGGATCAGCGCCGCGCCGAACAACAGCGCCGCGAGCACGCCAAATCCCGCGATCAGCGAATTGCCGGCCCAGAGCAGCCACGCCGCGGCGGCAAAGGTCGCAAGCGCCGCCGCGCCCTGCAACATCAGCCAGCGCTGTTGCGCCTGCCGCCATGCTTGCGGCTGCGCGGCCGCCAGTACTGGGAGCCGGACGGCTTTGGCGAGGCTGGTCGCCGCCGCGATCAGCGCGCCGGCGACGCTGATGACGAGGCCCGCGATCCACCATTCGCGCTTCAAGGTCAGCTCGCCCGGGATCGGCGCGCCGTAGAGGCCGCGCAGGGAGGCCGCGACATCGGGCAGCAGTTGCGCGGCGATAAAGTAGCCGCAGACCAGGCCGGCTATGCCTGCAAGCAGCGCCAGCGACACCAGTTCGAACACCAGCACGGTGTTCATCAACCGCGCCGACACCCCGCAGGCGCGCAGCGTGCGCAACATCGGCAGGCGTTGCTCATAGGCGAGGCCGATCGCCGAATTGACGATGAACAGCCCGACAAAGAACGACAGCAGGCCGAAGGCGGTGAGGTTGAGATGGAAACTGTCGGTCAAGCGTTCGAGATCGCTTTCGGCATCCGGCTCGACCAGGCGCAGCTGATCGCCGGTGACCTTTTCCAATGCCTCGCGCGGGCCTTTGGCCTTGCCGACCAGCAGGCGTGAAACCTGATCCGGTTTGTTCAGCAGCTTTTGCGCGACGCCGATATCGACCACCAGCACATCGGGCACAAGCTGCGCCTGCGCGGCAATAGGCGGCAGGGCCGTGCCGTTACTCGCGGTCGGCGAGGCGCCCTCGGCAAGATGCAGATCGCCGAGCGTCTCCGGCGCGACCAGGGTTTGTCCTGGTGGTGCCATGAAGGCCTGCAGGCCGGTTCGCCCAATCGTCGGCGCATTGCCGACTTCGCCTGGCAACGTCACCGGCTCGATGCCGAGCAGGCGATAGGAATGCCCGCCGATCTGCACGCGGCCTTCCAGCACCGGCGATACCGGCCAGCCCGCGCGGCGCAGCTTCGCGAACAATCCTTGCGGGAACGTCGCGCCATTGCGCGCAGTAAGCATCGGCGTCCGCGCGCCACCGAAGATCGCGGCGGCGCGGTCGTAGGACTCGCGCGCCTGTTGATTGAGCGCCTGCACGCCGCTCCACAGCGCGGTCGCCGAGATCAGGCCGATCAGCAGGGTGGCCAGCTGCATCGGATGCCGCCGCCAATGGCTTAGCAGCACCGCAAGGATCCAGACCGCGCGGCTCATGTGATCCGCCCCGCATGCAGCGTGACCTGCCGGTCCAGCGTCGCGGCCAGCCGCACGCTATGGGTCACCATCAAAAAGCCGCAGCCGGTGCGCGCCACCAGATCACGCGCCAGCGCCAGCACGCCGTCGGCGGTATCTTCATCGAGATTGCCGGTCGGTTCATCGGCGAGCAGGAGTAGCGGCTTGGTTGCGAGCGCGCGGCCGATCGCGACGCGCTGCTGCTGTCCGCCGGACAATTGTTCAGGATAACGCTTGAGCAGCGCGCCCAGGCCCAGCCGCTCAACGAGCTCGGCATGCCATACTCCATCGTGCTTGCCGGCGATGCGCGACTGGAAGGCGAGATTGTCCCCGACCGTAAGGCTCGGGATCAAATTGTACTGCTGGAACACCAGCCCAAGCCGGTCGCGCCGCAGCGCCGCGCGGCCGGCATCGGAGAGATCGGTGACGTCAGCGCAATCGAGCCTGATCTCGCCGCCATCGGCAGCATCCAGCCCCGCGATCAGATGCAACAGCGTGCTCTTGCCCGAGCCGGATTCGCCGGTCAGCGCCACCCGCTCGCCGGCGGTGATGTCGAGGTTGACCCCGCGCAGCACGGCGATGTCCTCGCCGGCTGTGCGGTAGGTCTTGGTCAGGTTGCGAACGCTCAGCACGATGTCCTTGTTATCCGCCATGCTCGGCGTTGCAAGGGCTCGCCTGAGCTTTCACTTGGGCTTCTGGTATTTCAGCACGAATTCGTCGACGGGGACGGCCGGCTTGAATACCTTGTTATCGCGCGGGTCTTCGGGATGACGCAGGAAATCGCCCTCGGCGACGAGCTTGAAGCCGGCCGCCTCGATCTCCTGGCGCAGGGTTGCCTCCTCGATCCGGTGCAGCGTGTTGGCGACCGTCGTGCCTTCGCCCTGCTTGGCGGAATGATCGGCGATGATGAGATAGCCGCCGGGTTTCAGCGCCGCGAACATCTTCGCGTTCATCTTGGCGCGGTCGACCGGCATATAGGTCACGTCGTGATAGGCGAAGAAGAAGGTGATCATGTCGAGATTCGAGACATCGGGCGGGATTGGATCGTCAAAGTCCCTGATGACATGCACGACGTTCTTCATCGCCGGGCTCTTGGCGCGGTTGTCGAACTTGTCCTTGACGAAACGCTCGATGATCGAGGCCGGGTCCTGCGCCCAGACCATGCCGGTCGGGCCGACCGCGCGCGCGATGAGCTCGGTCGAATAGCCGGCATTGGCCTCCATATCGAGCACCTTCATGCCTTCCTTGACGCCGGTGAAGGCCAGCATCTTGGCGGGCTCGCGGCGCACGTCGGTCTGCTTGTCCGCATCGCTGCGGTCGGACGCCGCAACGATTGCGGCGTAGTCCTGGGCGTCCGCGATGGCGGGCATGAGCATCACCAGCGCGAAGAGGCCGATGGCGGCGTGGTGGCGGACGGGTCGGGTCATGATCTCTCCCTTGATCTCTTCCTTGGGGTTTTGGACAGGATACCAAGGCCGTGGTCGCAGATCACGTTCTCAGTGGTATGACGACGCGATCGTGATGGGTTGCTGCGCGCGTTCAAAACAGCGCCAGACGGTATTCCGGCCCCGCATCGCCCTTGCCGGGTCCAAATGTCCGGTTGCCTTGACGGGAAAGGCAGGCGTAGCATCGGCTCGCGGGGCAAAAAAAATCAGACGGGGAAGATTCATGGCTGCACAAGCGCCGGTCAAGGAAACGCCGAAGGGCGCCTGGACCATCACATTTCTGCTGTTTCTGTTCATGCTGGTGAACTTTGCGGACAAGATCGTCGTCGGCCTTGCCGCTGTACCCATCATGACCGAGCTGAAGCTCGAGCCGAAGGAGTTCGGTCTGCTCGGCTCCTCCTTCTTCTTGCTGTTCTCGATCGCGGCCATTGTCGTGGGCTTCATCGTCAACCGCGTGGCGACGCGTTGGGTACTGCTGGCCCTCGCCGTGATCTGGTCGCTGGCGCAGTTTCCGATGGTCGGCACGGTCGGCCTCACCACGCTCCTGATCTGCCGCGTCATCCTCGGCGCCGGCGAGGGGCCGGCCTTCTCGGTCGCCGTGCATGCGATCTATAAATGGTTTCCGGACGAGAAGCGCACGCTGCCGACCGCGGTCCTGTCGCAGGGCTCGGCGTTCGGCGTGATCGTCGCGGTGCCCGCGCTGAACTGGCTGATCGTCAATTACAGCTGGCATTATGCCTTCGGCGCGCTCGGCGTCGTCGGCCTGTTGTGGATCGTGGCCTGGCTGATCCT
>DATMNV010000004.1:0-2755 GCA_035568535.1 Bradyrhizobium sp. | reverse complement strand
AGAGGGCAAGAAGATCGCCACGGGTACGCCGGTTCTGCTCGGCATCACCAAGGCGAGCCTGCAGACCCGCTCCTTCTTCTCGGCGGCGTCGTTCCAGGAGACCACCCGCGTGCTGACCGAAGCCGCCGTCAACGGCAAGGTCGACCCGCTGGAGGGCCTGAAGGAGAACGTCATTGTCGGCCGGCTGATCCCGGCGGGCACTGGCGCCTCCATGGCCAAGATCCGCGAAGTCGCGGTCAAGCGCGACAAGCTGATCCTGGACGAGCGCGAGAAGCAGACGGCGATCGTGCCGTCGGCGCCGGAAGCCGAGCCGCTGGCGCTGCCGCCGGCGGAGTGAGCGGTCGGAACGTGAAGACGAGGAAGAAGCCGGCCTTTGTGCCGGCCTCTTTCGTTTTGCACTTTCATTTCGGCGTTGATGCGAAGGAAGACGCGCGCTCCTGCTTGTCGCCCCCGCGGCATCGCCGCGCTGTGCACGGCTGCCAAATACCCTTCGCTGCGCTTCTCCCCTCAATACTTCGTGTTCGTCGCGTGAATACGGCGATATCGGAAGTGGAGTCGGCAGATAATCATCTGCCGCGCGCGGGATGCATGTGCATTGTCGCAAAACTTTTGCTTGACCGACGACGGTTGGCTTTATAGGATCATCTTTACACTGTAAAGATTTGTGCCTCCTGTCATGAAAGCGAGTATTTCCAAGCTTAATATGGCGTTCGTCATAAAGGCCGACACCTGTGATGCCGTTCTGTCGAAATCCGCGAGGCGTGGCGGCGCATGTCCGCGACGCGCCGCAAGTCCATCATCCCGCA
Organism: Bradyrhizobium sp.; assembly: GCA_035568535.1. GTDB lineage: Bacteria > Pseudomonadota > Alphaproteobacteria > Rhizobiales > Xanthobacteraceae > Bradyrhizobium. Next base: position 1,949 of record DATMNV010000004.1, on the reverse strand, counting down.
GGCCAACGATCGATTCTTCCGTGTTCAACTCGTCTCACGATCCGCACAAGAGGCGGGCGGCTATGCGCACGCAGCGCTTGTCTTGAATGCGCTGCTTGATCGATAAATTTGTCCAGCGGGGGAATGTCTTGAACATTCATTACATGGGATTTGAACTCGATCTTCGGGGCTGGGCCTGGTGGCCCGAACGTGAAGATTTATCGATCGAGTTCACGAGGCTTCTCGGCGCTGCGCAGGAGGGAGGCTCGACGGTTGCTGAATGTTGCGTCACGGCGAGCCGCCTCGATTCTAACGACGATCGTTCCTGGTATCGGGAATGGAAGAAGATCGCGGACGCGAGTTACGAGCGCGGTAATGCCGCGCGCGACCAGGGCCATATGCTGACCGCCAGGAGCAACTGGCTGCGCGCCATCAACTACTATCAATCGGCGGCCTTTCCCTTCGATCGCGAAGACGGGGATCATCAGGCCGCGATTGGCAGCATGCGTCAGTGTGCACGCGACTATCTGCAGCACGGCAATCCGCGCGGAGAAGTTGTGACGATCCCCTGGCCGAGCGGTTACCCGCTGGAAGCCTACTTCCTGCCGGCGCCGGCCATGGCGGGGGCCGCGCCTGCGGTCATTTGCATCGGCGAGCCCGGCCAGCGCAAGGAAGAGTATCTCTACAAGGTAGCGCGCTACGCCAGCGAACGCGGGATGTCATTGCTCGCGGTCGATTTGCTCGGCACAGGTCCCGACGCCGAGTTCGAGCAGATCGTCGGCCGCTCCGATCTGGAGGCGACGATCGGACACATCATGGATTATCTGGTCGAGCGGCGGGACGTCGACCCCGGCCGTATCGCGATTCTGGCCGATGGCTGGGGTTCGTCCTTTGTGGCGCGCGGCATCGCCTTCGACGATCGTTTCGCCGCGGCGGTGTGCGATGGCGGTATCTGGGACTTGCACGAGCGCGCGTTTCTGATCGGCCGCACGCCGTTCGAAGCGGAGTTTCTCCGCGAGGGCTTTAGCCGGGTGGCGCGCAACATCAAATGCCCGGTGCTGATCTCGACCGGCGAGCGCGGCTGGCTGAAGGCCGAGCGAGTGCGGGAACTGTACGGCCACCTCAAGGCCGACGGACGCGACGTCACGTTGAAGATCTTTTCCGGCGGCGAGACCGCGGCAACGCAGGGGCATGCCGACAATCCAACAATCGCCAACGAGTACATCTTCGATTGGGTTGCTTCGCGCCTGGGAATCTGTCCGCGCTAAAGCGCGATGAGATTAGGTTGAATCGTCATCGCGCTTTAGCTTTTTGATTGAGCATGATCCTTTCGGAAAACCGCTACACACTTTTCCGGATCATGCTCTAGAGCCTGTTGCGATCAAAGCGGATTGTATCCGCAATGACGGACGTAGTTGGCGCATTCTTCAGGGGTGAAGAGGTTCAGGGTGCGTCCGATGAGATCCCAGAGGGCGTCGACGGTTCTGGCTTGGGCTTGCCGCAACAGTTCTTTGAGTTTGGCGAATGCCATCTCGATCGGATTGAGATCGGGGCTGTAGGGCGGCAGGAATAGTAGGTGCGCGCCGGCGCCTGCGATGCGGCGTGCGGCCTCTTCGTTCTTGTGGCTCGACAGATTGTCGAGGATCACGGTGTCGCCCTGGCGCAGCACGGGGACGAGGATTTGCTCGACATAGGCCAGGAAACACTCGGCGTTGATCGGCCCGTCGAGCACAAAAGGTGCCACCAGCCCCTCGCAGGTGAGGCCCGCAAGAAACGTCGTCGTCTTCCAATGGCCGTTCGGCGCATCGCCGATGGCGCGTGCGCCGACGTCGGCCCAGGCGTAACGACGCGTCATCGCGGTCGTCGTCCAAGTCTCATCGAGGAAAATCAACCGGCCACCAAGGTCCTTCTGCGCACGCCGCCACGCTTCCCGGCGCTCAGCGACGTCAGGACGATCCTGTTCGCTGGCG
>DATMNV010000003.1:0-25992 GCA_035568535.1 Bradyrhizobium sp. | reverse complement strand
GTCGCCGATGCCGATGCTGGTGCCGCTGGAGGTGGTGGCGGTCGTGAAGGAGAAGGTGGTGCCGTTCACGACCAGGGTATCGGCGGTGGCAAGGCCAGTGGCGAGATCGTTGGACGTGGAGCTGGCGGTGCCCGACAGTTTCGTCGAGGCGCTGATCCCCGCGGCCGCGGTGCCGTTGTCGTTGTTGATGGCGCTGCCGGTCACGCTCGTCACGCCGGTGAGCAGGTTCGTGGCACTCGCGCCGGTGAGTACAGCCGAGGTCGCGGTGGACTTCGTGGAGTAGCCGACCGGGCTCTGCAGCACCTGGTTGGCGATCGACTGGGCGGAAGCGACCAGGCTCTGCAGCGAAGTGATGCCGGTGTTGGCGGACTGCAGGACCTGCACGCCGTTGCCGATCGAGTCGAGCAGATTGCCGATGTCGCTGGCGCGGTTGTTGAGCGACTGGGCGGTGAAGAAGTTGGTGGGGTTGTCGAGGGCAGAGTTGACCTTGTTGCCAGTGGCGAGGTCATTCTGGGTGGTGGCGAGCAGCGAAGCCGTCGACTGCAGCGAGAGCAGGTTTTGGCGGACTGACGCCGAAAGAACGATACCGGACATACTGTTTTCCTTCTGGATGGACACAAGTGACGCATCGCCGATATGTTCTTGTCGGCGACCGTGCCACCCTGTTCCCCAGGTGTGACCCGTTGGTTAAATCGCTTCCCGCAAATTGTCGAAACGCCTGCGCCACCGTTGTTAATACTAATCGCGCGCTAACCGATCGCGGCACATTGCGCGCGCGACGCAGCGCGAAAAACGCGCGCGCGTATCAACAAGATCGTTGATTCAATTGGGATTCATCACATCCAGAGCGTCAACGCGCGCGCGTGTCTTCGCGCGACCGGCTTAGCTCCCTGCTAACCATCGCGCCTCGTGCGCAGCACTCGACAAGAACGTTTTCGGCCCGCGCGGATTCACCTCATGAAGCGCGGAGACCGAGACGTCCATCGCACGGCGTAACGAAATCGCGTGCAATATCGACGTCGCTAATGATCGATTCAGGATGTTGGGCAACGTCCCCGTAACCATGTGCATCGACGGCGATCATCGCCATCGGATCTTCAAGCATGACTCGCACGCGCGTGCGCGAGTCTATCAGATGCATGCGCTTGGACGTACGCGCTGCGCCGGCGCCGGGCGCGCTGCTATCGCAGCTGGACCTTGTTCGGATAACGCTCCCGCGCCTCCGAGAGACATTCGTTGATCACGGTGAGCAGCGCCAGCGGCGTGAACCGGCTTGCGCAGGCAGCGCGAGGCGCCGAGTTCGCCATGCGAAGGAAGTCCGGCGCGGGCGTGTTGATATTGGCGAAGGCGTAACCCGACATCGCGATCAGCGGGATGTTCGGGGCCGCTCGTGGAAGATCCGGATCGATTCGAAGCCGCGCATGTCGCCGGCGCTGCAGGCGCCGCTGGAACTACGGCGCGGTCACGCATCACATCGAGGATCGTCGGATCGAGGGCGCCGTTGTCGGAGAGCAGCAAGGCGATCGGCGCCATCGTTGGCCGTTGCTGCCCGGCCGTGATGCTGAAACCAGACGCGAATGGCCTGGCCGACATGCGGATCGTCATCCACCAACAGAATACGGCGCATGGCGGTCTCCTTCCGCCCGTCGCTGCGCTGTCACGGCTCCGCATTGATTGCGTTGGAGTTTTCAGACGCGAATCAGTGCACGAATCTTGTTTCCCGCCGTAAATCGGCAGGCTGTCTGCCCTCCAACGTGTATAAGGCGCGCGGCCCGCCTCCGCCGCTGGCGCAATTGCATCGCGCGCCGAGGTTTCCTAGCTTCACTCGGTATCAGAGTCCGACGGAAACCCGCTCCGGCGGGAAATTTCATGCCTGCGAATCAGCGCCCGCCCAACCGCCTGTTGCAAACACTGCCCGCGGCAGATTTCGAAGCCCTGCGCCCACATCTTCAGATTGCTGAATTGACGCGGGAGGCTGTGCTGGTTGAAGCAGGAAACGAGCTGACCCAAATCTATCTGCCGCATTCCGGAATTGTCTCGATGGTGGTCAGCCTCTCGGAGGGACAGGCGGTCGAGGTCGCGATGGTCGGCCGCGATGGAATGATCGGCGCGCTGGAGGCGCTCGGCGACGGCGTCGCGCTCACGGATGCGGTGGTGCTGTGCCCCGGCACCGCTTCCGTTCTCAACGTCGCGCCGTTGAAGGCGATCGCCGGACAAAGCCCCATTTTCCGCGACCTGCTGGTCCGACACGGGCAGGCGCTGGTCGCGCAGGCCCAGCAATCGGTGGCCTGCAACGCCTCGCATTCGGTCGAAGAGCGGCTGTCGCGATGGCTGTTGCGCGCACGCGACCTCTGGGACGGCGAGACCCTGCCGATGACGCAGGAGCTGCTCGCGCGCATGATCGGCGTGCAGCGCAACGCGGTTTCGATCGTGGCGCATACGCTGCAGGAGGCCGGCGTGCTGCGCTACAGCCGCGGGCAAATCGAAGTCACCGACCTCAAGGCGCTGCGCGAGACCGCGTGCGAATGCTACCGCACCGTCAAGTCGAGGCAGGTGAATCTGGTCAGATAGCTATGCCCGATAATGGGACACTGCGATTGACGTTCTGCCGATGCTGCGAACCAGGCAGCGTGCAAGCGAGGTGCGGCACTACTGCCAATTGCCTATTTTTCCTTGCCAACGAAATATCCGCGGCCCATGTTTGTTAATGTGCATAAGGCGCCGGTGGCCCCAGAGACCTGTTTTGCCTGTAAGGCAGGAGACGGCTTTGGATACTAGTCCTCGTTCACCGAACGGATTTCTGTCCTCGCTGAGTGCGGATGATTTCGAATTGATCCGTCCGCACCTGCGTACCGTCGATCTCGTTCAGGACTTCGTGCTGGTCGCGGTCGGCGAAACGCTCAAGCGCGCCTATTTGCCACACCGGGGCGTGATCTCGCTGGTGGTCGACATGGCGCGCGGCGAGCACGTCCAGATCGCCATGATCGGCCGCCAGAGCATTTTCGGCGTGTTCTCCGCGCTTGGCGATTCGGTGGCGCTCAACAGCGCCGTCGTGATGGTGCCGGGCCCCGCCTCGACCATCGACCTGGAGAGATTGCGCGCGGCGGCCGACCAGAGTGCGACCTTCCGCGCGGCGATGATCCGGCATGGACTTGCGATCTACGCGCAGATCCAGCAGACCGCGGGCTGCAATGCCTCGCACACCGTGGAGTCCCGGCTGGCGCGCTGCCTGCTGCAGACCCACGATCTGTCGGGCGGGAGCAAGCTCGTGCTGACGCAGGAGACGATGGCGCAGATGATCGGCGCGCGGCGCAACAGCGTGTCGCTGGTCGCAAGCACGCTGCAGCAGGCGAATTTCATCCATTACAGCCGCGGCCATATCGAGATCACCGACATCGAAGGCCTGCGCAAGACCGCATGCGAATGCTACGCCTCGGTCAGGTCGCAGTACGAAAGGCTGCTGAAACCGCGCTGTACGTCGGAAGATTCGCCGCGTGGTCGTGCGAACTGAACCGCTCGCGAATTTACCCTTCCTCCGTACTATTACGCCCGGCCGGATTTATTCGGCCGGGAATTAACGCGCTGTTCAAGGACCGCTGATAATTGTCACGATGCTGACCAGCGCGAGTTTCATCCCAGAGAGCTTCCAACCATTCGCCGCATGCGAAGGTCTCGCCCGTGTCGGCCTGTTTGAGACCTCGCGGAGTAAAATGATATGGCCTTTGATCTATCGATGCCGATCCTCGTGGTCGATGACTACAACACCATGATCCGCATCATCCGCAACCTGCTCAAGCAGCTCGGCTTCGAGAACGTCGACGATGCCAGCGACGGCTCGGCCGCGCTCGCCAAGATGCAGACCCGGAAATACGGTCTGGTGATCTCCGACTGGAACATGGAGCCGATGACCGGCTACGACCTCTTGCGCGAAGTCCGCGCCAGCCCCGAGTTGTCGAAGACACCCTTCATCATGATCACGGCGGAATCGAAGACGGAAAACGTCATCGCCGCGAAGAAGGCCGGCGTCAGCAACTATATCGTCAAGCCGTTCAACGCCGCGACCCTGAAGACCAAGATGGAAGCGGTGTTCGGACCCTCCGAATAGTCCGAGACCTGCCTTCCCGACGCGCGCGCTGCCGCCCGGGCCATCCCCGCCCGCGCGCCGGCCTTGAAAATCCGCGAGCCTGCGCCGACGCGCAACGTGCCTGCCGTGCTGCGCCGCGCAACCGTACTAGTACGGCGTCGGATTTTCATATCTGGCTAACGATGAACGACGATAGTCGCATGGAGCACAGGAGAGCTTCATGTTCACGTACGAAACCGCGGACCAGAAGGAAGTCCGGCGTTTCCGCATCGCGCAATTCAACGGCCGCACGGCGACGGTCAGGTCCGGCGGGACCACGGTCACGGGCCTGGTCCGCTCGGTGCTGGAAAATTCGTCTTCGATCCCGCCGCGCTGGACCATCACGCTGGTTCCCGCGCGGGAGAAAGCCAGGCCCGTCGTGCTGCGGACAGGACCGCGCTTCAACAGCTTGGCGGAAGACTATCTCTGAGCGGAGTTGCGCGGATCCGTTTGCGGATCCGCCGCGAGGTGCCAGATTCTTGCTTGCGCATGATCTCCGCGCAAACGCTTCGCGGTTGCTGCGAGGGAAAACCGCTACACACTTTTCCCGATCATGCGCTAATCGATCGGATGCAGCAGCACGGCACGGACCAGATCGGCCGTGTTGCGCGCACCGAGCTTGCGCATCGCTTCGGCCCGGTGGCTCTCGAAGGTGCGCGGGCTGATCTGCATCTGCAGCGCGCCCTGCTTGTTGGAATAGCCCTCGCTGATCAAGTTCAGCACCTCGCGTTCGCGCCGGGTCAGCGGCTTCTGGCCCGCATCCGACGACAGCACGACCCCCGCGGCGCGACCGTTCTCCGGCGCACGCTCCGGCCGCTGCCATCCGCCGTTGGCCGCCAGCACCGCCGCGACACCGGGGTTGGTTCCCGCGATCTCCTTGACCAGCGCGCAGACACGCTCGGTCTGCTGCAGCGCATTCTGCACCACCTTCTGCAGGTGATCGCGTTCGCCGGCGTCGGGCGAAAACCGGTGGCTGTGGTGCTTGAGCTCTTCCATGTAGAGCAACAGCGCCGTGAGCGGCCCGTTCAGTTGGCGCGCAATCGAGTTGCCGGCCTCGTCCATGGCGCGGGCCCGCGCCATCGACAGCCTCACGATATCGCGCTCATCGAGCGGAGGGGCTTCACCCCAGTCCGAACAAGGCGAATCGACGACTAGGTTTTCTCGCTGTGACATATCGATTATTTAACGACCACGATGCTGTACCATGGTTAATTTTTCGTTCCGTAAGACTACGGAGATTGTGACGGAGAAAATTTGCGCTACTCGTTGGAATTGCGTGGAAATGCACGCGGCCTCGCAACGGGTGCGAAATCTTACCGAAATTGCGTATTTCTACCGAGAACAGCCGCCCCCGCGGCGCAAAGATTCGTTCCATCGCTATTAGACTCCTTAATCAGGTGCCAACTGTTTTTGTGCTTCCCTGACTGAATACTCGCTCGGTTAGCGGGTCCGTTCCGTTTTCGCCAACCAGCTTGCGGAAAATCAGGCCCCCGTATGCAAATCGACCGTATCTGGGAATTCCTGCAGCGGCTGTCGCCCATGACCCGAAGCTGCCTCCTGACCGAATTGGAGCGGCTGGAACTGTGCGGTGTCGACATGCCGGGCTCCGCCGACATCCAGGCGAAGCTGCGCGCGGAATTCCGCAACGGCGCGCCCCAGAACAAGGAAGCCGAGCCGTCGTTCCACTTCTTTGCCGCGCTCGATCCTGTCTTGATGGAGGGCGTCCCGGACTACGACAGTCCCGGCCGGATCCCGCGCGCCTCGCTGGTGCCGATCTGGGAATGGAGCACCCGCGACCTGCTGCCGACCATGGCGCGCGACTTCAATTCGCAGATGAGGGTCCTGATCAGCGCCGACAACAAGAAGAAGGAATTGAAGCAGGCGGTGTCGGTATTCCAGACCAAAGTGGTCAAATATCTCGAGAACACGCTGTCCGATCCTACCGCCGCCCAGATGACCCGCGCCAGGCTTGCGACCTACACGTCGGCCCGCTCGGCCTATGGCGACCTCGTCAAGATGATGATCGCGCTGCGCGCCCGCGACGCCATCGCGAAATTCAACAAGGCGCTGCCTGAAAGACTCGCCAAATTCGACAATGGCGAGGTTGCGAAGATGACAGCGCTGCTCGATGCCTTCCGCAAGGGCAATCCCGATGCGGTGCCGTTCGGAATCGCGATGATCGGCAAGCGGCTGAGAACGCCCTGGCATCTGATCCGGCTCGCGACCAAGGCGGCGGCGTCGAAAAGCGCCGCCGATGTCGCGGCGACGCCCTATGCGAGCGCAGTGACGATGGTGCTCGACCGCATCGATGACGGCCGCCGGGCGTTGCGCATCGCGCTGAAGCAGAACCGCGTCATCATCGCGCGCGATCTGCTCTCCGATATCTACAACACCGAATATGCGCTGAAGAGGCACATCGATCAGTTCGACGAATCCGAGTGGGGCAGACGGCTGCGGGGCATGATGGATGCGGTCGAGACGCTGGTGGCGGCGGAGGTCAGCCGCTTCCCGGCTGAGGTCGGCCATGTGCTCGGCTCGCACCGCCTGCGCAACCATGATTCGCTTGCGGGAAAACTGACCTCACTCGCCTGGAAGGGCCGCGATGCCGTAACCGACGCCGTGACCAATGGCGCCGCCCATGTCCGGAAGCTGATCAACGTCGCCTGATCAGGTGCGCCGGCTCCGCAAGTTCAGGAACGTCTCCAGGAAACGGCCGGAGACCACGAACTTGAACCACCAGACCATTTTGCGCCGCGTCGTCATGGATCGCATCCTTGAGCTTGAGTGGCCGGCGAGCAGCCCAGCCACTCCTCTGGATAGCGCGTGCGATGCGGGAAGCATGTGATGTGCTTCACAGTTTTCACTCACCGTTGACGACGTCAGAGGCTGCGGCCTTCCGCCTCATACCTTTGGACCCGACTGGAACCGGACGGCGTGCTGGCACGTTTTCGGGACAAGCAAGAAACAAAATGTTTGGGGAGCCCCGATGGCAACCACCCATCCCGATCCGATTCCCCTCACCTCGGCCGAACATCAGGTGCAACTTCGCCGCGCCGTGATCGCCTCCACCATCGGCACGGCAATCGAGTGGTACGACTTCTTTCTTTATTCGACCGTCACCGGCCTCGTCTTTGCAAAACTCTTCTTCCCGAACTCCGATCCCTGGGTCGGCACGCTGGAGGCCTTTGCGATCTATGCGGTCGGCTTCATCGCCCGCCCGATAGGCGCTGCGATCTTCGGCCATTACGGCGACCGCATCGGCCGCAAGTCGACCTTGATCGCGACGCTGCTGCTGATGGGACTCGCGACCTTTGCGGTGGCGCTGGTGCCGACCTATCAGAGCATCGGCATCTGGGGCGCCGTGATTCTCACCGTGCTGCGCTTCATCCAGGGCGTGGGCGTCGGCGGCGAATGGGGCGGCTCGGTCCTGATGTCGATGGAATGGGCGCGCAACGACAAATCGCGCGGGCTGATCGCCTCCTGGCCGCAATTCGGCGTGCCCTGCGGATTGTTCCTGGCCAATCTCGCCGTGCTCGCCTTCAGCCAGATGTCGGGCGACAGTTTCCTCAGCTGGGGCTGGCGCATCCCGTTTGCTGTGAGCCTCGTGCTCGTCGCCGTCGGCCTCTATATCCGGCTGGGAATCCTGGAGACGCCGGTATTTTCAAAGCTGCTCGCCGAGCAGAAGATCGACCGCACGCCGATGCTCACCGTGCTGAAGGAGCATCCGAAGGAAATCCTGCTCTCCGCCTTTGCGCGCATGGGCGAGCAGGCGCCGTTCTACATCTTCACCGCCTTTATCTTCTCCTACGGCACCGGCACGCTGCATGTCTCGCGCGACTTCCTGCTCACCGCCGTGCTCGCGGCCTCCGTGCTGTCTTTCGTGTCGATCCCCGTATTCGGTCACCTCTCCGACCAGATCGGGCGCAAGAACATGTATCTGACCGGCGCTGTCGTGACCGGCGTGTTCGGCTTCATCTATTTCGCCATGGTCAATACCGGCTCGCTGCCGATCATCTTCCTGGCGATCATCCTGTCGCTGGTGCCGCACGACATGATGTACGGGCCGCAAGCCGCGCTGATCGCGGAGAGCTTTACCGGCCGCTTGCGCTATAGCGGCGCCTCGCTTGGCTACCAGCTCGCCTCCATCATCGCCGGCGGGCCGGCGCCCCTGATCGCCGCCTGGCTGTTCGGCACCTACCAATCCGCGACCGCGATTGCGGTCTATATCGCGGTCTGCGCGGTCATCAGCGTCGTCGCGACCGTGATGATGACCGACTACACCGGCAAGGACATCTCGGGAGAATATTCCGCGCGCTAATCACGCATTGCACGCCGACCACGAAACTGCTGTCATCGCCGTCGATCACAATCAAGGTCACAAAAAAAGGAGATGGCGATGCGGCGTGGAAAAGTCTTGTTGAGTGCGCTGGCAATGTTGGCGTCGTCCGCGATGTTCAATTCGAGCGCGGTGTCGCAGAACGCGCCAACCGATGCAGCCACGCCGACGCCCGACAACGCCATCATGCTGACCATCTTCCTCAAGCACGACCAGTCGCGCCCGCTGGGCGAACTCAATGCCCAGCTCGAGAAGCAGGGCTTCTACAAGGCGTTTCCGCCCGAGGGCGTCGAAGTCGTGAGCTGGTATGTGATGATGGGGGTAGGCCAGGTCGTCACCCTGCGCCTGCCGGCCTCGCGTCTTCGCGAGGTCAACCGCATTTTAGAGACCTCGGCCTGGGGCCCTTATCGCACCGAATTCTATCCGACCTATGATTACAAGGCGGTCGGCATCGCCAACCACGAGAAGGCGAAATAGCAGCATCGCGTGCGGTACAATCCCAACGGGCATGGACACGCCAGAGCTACCTCGGTATGATAAGACATTGTATCGCGGCTCAAAGATTTTCAGGCCGCAAAGCGTCCGCATCAACATTTCGACGAATATCATTCCGGATCGAGCGAATGACTTGCGATCAGTGCGGCTCCGACAATCCGACGGGACAGAAGTACTGCGGTCAGTGCGGCGCCCCGCTTGATTCGCTCGCGGCGCCGACGCGGGCGGCCATTGCAGCATCGGTCCGCCAGGAAGTGAGCAAGGCGCTTGCGGGATACGTCAAAGACCAGCGCATGGCCGAATTCGACGTTACCGAAAAAGTCACGGATCGCCTGATCGGCTGGTCGAAGATCGCCGGCCTTTTCGTTGGGATTTTCCTCGCGGGAGCCGGCTATCTGGGCTTTCAGAGCTTCAAGGACGTCCTCGACAGCTTCAAGAAAGAACTCCAGCCCCTGCAAAACAAGGCAAAAGCGAGCTCGGACGAGCTTCAAACGCAGATCACCACTGCCAAGGGGATTGTCGATTCGCTCAACGCGCAGAGCAGTACGATCAGGGAGCAGCTTGCGCAAATGGAAAAGCAGGAAGGCCCGCTGCGGGACAAGCTCGCGAGGCTGGATGATCGCGTGGCAAAAATGGACGTCGACAACAAGACTCAAATCAACGACCTGAAGTCGCAAGTCTCCCAACTCGACACGGCATTCCGGGAGTTGCCCAAGGCGACCGGAGCGCCCCCCTATCACTTGCGGCTCGAGGATGTGAACCCGGTCGGGAGCGGCGCACCCGACGCGCAGGGCACTTTGATCTTTCAAGCGACCGGCGACACCGGCGGTGTCCTGAACCCGGCCCCGCAGTTGAAAGTGGCCGACGCGATGGCCACGCAGTTCAGTGCACCCGGCGCGAGCGAAAAGCCGGCTTTTCTCTATCTCCTAGGGGATCTCATTTACTACAACGGCGAGAAAGAGCATTACTACGACCAGTTCTACGCTCCCTATGCCCATTATCCGGCGCCTATCTTTGCCATCCCCGGCAACCACGACGGCGAAAACCTGCAAGCCGACACGTCGTTGTCCGCATTCATCGCGAATTTCTGCGCGCCGACCGCAGTCCATCGAGCCGAAGCCGCAAGTGCCGCTCGGTCGGCGATGACGCAACCCAACAGCTATTGGACCCTCGAGACGAAGCAAGCAACTATCATTGGCCTCTACACAAATGTTCCGGAAGGCGGCGAAATTCACGAAGACCAGCAAGACTGGCTCGTGCATGAACTGGAGACTGCGCCGACGGACAAAGCGTTGATTCTCGCGCTCCATCACCCGCCTGTCTACTTCAGCGGCTCTCGCGGAAGTAATTCCGTCCAGCCGAACATCAAAATGCTGAGCTTCCTTGAGCAAGCATTTAACAAGGCGCATCGTGTGCCGAATGCCATTTTGTCCGCACATGTGAACAATTATCAGCGGATCGATGTCGAACTCTCCTCGAAACTGAACATTCCCTTCTTCATCATAGGCACCGGTGGATATCATAATCTTCGCCGCCTCACTCCGCAGGGAGCGGGGCACCTGAAGAGCGGCAGGACAACCTTGATGGCTGGCATCGATGACAAATACGGCTTCGTTGCATTCGAGGTCAGCCAAAACGAGATCAAGGGCCGCTTCATGGCGTTGAGCAAGGCGCTTACAAACGCCGACGCTATCGCGGCCGACGAATTCGCCTATTCGGCCAAGCCCATCTTGCTCGCAAACGGCCAGACTATCGCTCTCGGCAACATAGGAACTGCCGGGCATCCCTAGAGGCGGTGAGGGCGATCGGCATCCCTAGCGAAGGCAAAATCGCACCAATCCGGGGAATTTCGGCGCCGATTTCGGCGGGTTGTTTTTATGATGATCATCATGTAATATCCGCTTCCATCCGGTCCGGGAGGGAAGCGCGATGTCGAAGGCAGGCTGGCGGAAAACCGCGTGCAACATCTGCTACGTCAATTGCGGGGTCGAGGTCCTGGTCGAAGGCGACCGGATCACCAAGGTGCGCGGCGACCGCGACAATCCCAAGTCCGAGGGTTATCTCTGCAACAAGGCCGCGCGGATTCCCTTCTATGCGCATCACCGCGACCGGCTGACCTCGCCGCTGCGGCGCCGGCCCGACGGCGGCTTTGACGAGATCGGCTGGGACACCGCGATTTCCGAAATCGCGGCGCGCCTGCGCGATCTGGTCGAGCGCCACGGCGGCAAAGCCATCGCGCTCTATGGCGGCGGCGGTCAGGGCAATCATGCCGGCGGCGCCTATGCGGCCGGCTTTCTGCGTGCGCTCGGCTCGCGCCATATCTTCAACGCGCTGTCGCAGGAGAAGACCGGCGACTTCTGGGTCAACGGCCACATGTTCGGCAGCCAGACCTGCCATACCGCCGAGGATGTCCATCACTGCGACCTCTTGTTCGTGATCGGCGCCAATCCCTGGATCGCCCACGGCTTCCCCAACGCGCGCGATCACCTGAACCAGATCCGGAAAGATCCCAACCGCAAGCTGATCGTGATCGATCCGCGCCGCACCGAAACCGCCGAGATGGCCGACCTGCACCTGGCGGTGCGCCCCGGCGCCGATGCTTTCCTGCTGGGTGCGATCCTCGCCACGCTGGTACGGCGCGACGCGCTGGATCATGAGTTCCTGGCGCAGCACACCACCGGCCTTGCCGAAGTGAAGGACGCCCTGCTCCGCATTCCCGTCGCGCAATGGGCCGCTGCCGCAGACGTCAGGCTCGACGAGATCGAGCGCTGCGCCGACATGATAGCGGCTGCCAAAGCGATGACCGTGCGGGTCGAGCTCGGCATCCAGCAGGGCGTCAATTCGACGCTCAACTCGTACCTGGAAAAGCTCCTGATCATGCTGACCGGCAGCTTCGGCCGGAAGGGTACCAACCAACTCCACAGCTGGCTGCAGCCGCTCTGGGGCAACTCGCCGAACCAGAAATTTGCCGCCACCGACACCGAGGTGATCGCGGGGCTGCTGCCGCCCAACGTGTTTCCGCAGGCGGTTCTGGCCGATCATCCCGATCGATTGCGCGGAGTCTGGATCGACAGCTCAAATCCGGCCAACACCGCCGCGAACACCGCGGAGGTGGAGACGGCTCTCGCAGCGCTCGATCTCTGCGTCGTGGTCGACGTCGCGCTGACCGAGACGGCGCGGCTGGCGCACTACGTGCTACCGGCTTCCTCGCAATACGAAAAGACCGAGTTCACGCTGTTCAACTTTGAGTTCCCCAAAAACTTCTTCCACGTCCGTGCCGGCGTAGTGCCGCCGCTGCAAGGCACCCTGCCCGAGCCGGAAATCTACACCCGGCTCGCGCGCGCCATGGGGTTGCTGCCTGGTGACAACGCACTCGCGCCGCTGCGCGAAGCCGCGTTCCACTCTCGCGCCGCGTTCGCGCAGGCGCTTCGTCCCTTCATGGCCGCTAACCCGCAGGCCGCGCCCCTTGGCGCGCTGGTGCTGTACCATACGCTCGGCGCGACCCTGCCGGACGGCACCGCGGCCGCAGCCCCGCTCTGGCAGGCGGCGCAGGCCTGCGCCAAGCGCTTGCCCGAGGCCGTCAGGCGCGCGCTCGGCGAGCGCGGCAAGGTGACGGACGATCAGCTCGGCGATGCCCTGTTCGACGCAGTGGTGGGCAGCCGCAGCGGCGTCGCCATCACCGAGCACACTTATGACGAGGTGTGGTCGCTGATCAGCCATCCCGATCGCAAGGTGCACCTTGCGATTGCGCCGCTGCTGGAATGGCTGGGCCGGCTCGATCCGGCGCATGCCGGAGCGCCGAAGGACTATCCCTTCGTGCTCGCGGCCGGCCAGCGCCGCATGTTCAACGCCAACCAGATTTTCCGCGACCCCGCCTGGCGCCGCGACGATCCCGACGGCGCTCTGTTGATCAACCAGAAAGACCTGGAAGAGCTGGGCGCGACCGATGGCGAGTGGATTGCGGTTCGGTCACCAGCCGGACGGGTCGTGGTGCGATGCAAGGTCGATGACAGTCTGCGCCAGGGCCAGCTCGCGCTGCCGCACGGTTATGGCCAGTCCTATCCCGCACGTGACGGCGAACGCCTCAGCAACGGTCCCCGGGTTAACGCGCTGACCGACAGTAGCCATTGCGATCCGATTGCCGCGACACCGTACCACAAGCACGTCGCGGTACGGCTGGAGAAGCTGGCTGCGAACGAAGCCGCCGCTTTCGAGGAGCGCTCGCGACGCATTCACTCCGCCTGACGGGCGTAGCCGCCGCGCTCACGCATGCGCGTTCGGCTGCCCGCTCAGCTTCTTCGCCAATATCCGCAAGTCCTCGACGCGGCCGCTGCCGATCAGCCGTGCGAACTCTTCCGGATCGACCAAAGGTGAGGGGAAATTGGTGGGCTTGCCCTTTGCCCGGCGCCGCCAGGGTAGCGACAAGAGACGCTTCAGCATCTTCATGTTCTTGAGCCTCGGTGATGAGAGCCCGTGATTAAGTCGCCGGCGCGGGCATTGGTTCCCGCGGTCTGCTTTACGGCTTGAATTTTTCGCTTCGCAAAGACAGGCTGACGCTTTCGTTGCCGAAGCGCCGGAAATTTTATGCCTGAATCCAGAACCCCACAGATGACGCGTTATCGCCGCTGGCTCCACGAGAGCCGCGGCTTGAATTTTGGGAATTATGAAGAGCTGCGCCGATGGTCGGTCGGCGACCTCGACGGCTTCTGGCAGAGCATCTGGGATTATTTCGACCTGAAATCGCCGACGTCTCACCAAGCCGTGTTGGCGCAGCGCAAAATGCCCGGCGCGGTCTGGTTTCCGGACGCACAGGTCAATTACGCACGGCAGGTGCTGCGGCATGTCGAGGCGGCGCATGCGGCGGGCCAACCCGCGATCGTCAGCAGCGGCGAAGACGGCGTGCTCAGGGAAACGAGCTGGCCGGAATTGAAGCGCAAGGTCGCTGCGCTTGCGCTGCATCTGAAAGCGCAGGGCGTGCGCTCCGGCGACCGTGTCGCGGCATACCTGCCGAACATCCCCGAGACCATGATCGCGTTTCTGGCAACCGCGAGCTTGGGGGCGATCTGGAGCGTCTGCGCACCCGACATGGCCGCGCCCGCGGTGATCGACCGCTTCAAGCAGATCGAGCCGAAGGTGCTGATCGCCTGCGACAGCGTGGTCTATGCCGGACGCAGGCATGACCGGCAGCCCGTGATCGGCGAGTTGCGCCGCGCGCTGCCGACGGTCGAACATCTCATCCTGCACGGCGATACGGCGAGCGCCGATCGGCTTGAAACCATTCTCGCCGGCAATAGTGACGCAATCGACGCGTTCGAGCCGGAATGGCTGCCGTTCGATCATCCGCTCTGGATCGTGTATTCGAGCGGCACGACCGGACTTCCCAAGCCGATCATGCACGGACACGGCGGCGTCATGATCGTCGCCCTGCCGCTCAATGTGCTGCACAACGACATCGGCTGCAGCTATGAGCCGATGTCGCCGGGCGAGCGTTACCATTGGTACTCATCGACCGGCTGGATCATGTGGAACTGCCAGGTCTCCGGGCTGCTCAACGGCACGACCTGCTGCATCTTCGACGGCAGTCCGGGCGGCTCGAAGGACAATCCGGACTGGCTGACGCTATGGCGCTTCGTCGCCAATGCCAAGGCGACGTTCTGCGGCGCTGGCGCGGCGTTCTTCGCGAACTGCACCAAGGCGGAAATCGATCTCGCCGCCGCCGGCGATCTCTCGCGGTTGCGCGCCCTCGGTTCGACCGGCTCGCCGCTCTCCGCCGACACGCAAAGCTGGTTCAACGAGCGCTTCACCAGGCTTGCGGCAAGCAACGGCAACCGCGAGCAGGCGGACATGTGGTGGGCCAACATGTCCGGCGGCACCGATTTCGCCGGCGCCTTCATCGGCGCCAACCGCGAGCTGCCGCAAACTCCCGGCACCATGCAGTGCCGCCTGCTCGGCTGCGCCGTCGAGGCGTTCGACGCGTCGGGCCGCGCCGTCATGGAAGAAGTCGGCGAGCTCGTCTGCACCGAGCCGCTGCCGTCGATGCCACTGCGGTTCTGGAACGATCCGGGCGACGAACGCTATCGTTCGAGCTATTTCGAAACCTATCCCGACAATTACGACGGCAGCGGCCGCGGCGCGGTGTGGCGCCATGGCGACTGGCTCAGAATCAATGCCGACGGAAGCTGCGTGATCTATGGCCGCAGCGATGCCACCATCAACCGCCACGGCCTGCGCATGGGCACCAGCGAATTGTATTCGGCGATCGAGGCCTTGTCGGAGGTGCTGGATTCCATGGTGGTCGATCTCGAATATCTCGGCCGCGAGAGTTACATGCCGCTGTTCGTGGTGCTGCGCGAAGGCGTCACGCTCGACCGCGCGATGGAGATGAAGATCAACAAGGCGATCGAGGCCGGACTGTCGCGCCGCTTCCTGCCGAACGAGATCTTTGCCGTGGCCGAGATCCCGCGCACGCTGTCCGGCAAGAAGCAGGAGCTGCCGATCAAGCGGCTGTTGCTCGGCCACGCCATCGAGAAGGTCATCAACAAGGACGCGATGGCCAATCCCGGATGTCTCGACTGGTATGTGGAATTTGCGAAGAGTTACGCGCGGCGAAACGCCGGCGCGGCGTGACCGCGCCGGCGATCGGCAGGATCAAGCTGCCGCGTTCCAGCGCCGGACCCTCGCTTGCATGCTGATCTCCTGGGTGCCGCTCGGCTGCAGCCGCTTGAGCACATCCAGATTGATGTCGGTGCCAAGGCCCGGCCCCGTCGGAACATGGAGTTTGCCGTCCTTCACCTTCACCGGATTGGTCATCAGCTCGTCGCGCAGCGGGTTGGGCGACGTCGGATCCCATTCGACATAGCCGCGGATATGACCGGGCACGGCCGCGGCGAAATGCAGATTGGCGACCTGGCCCAATCCGTTCAGCGTATGCGGCGCGATGATGCAGTCATAGGCGCTCGCGATATGCGCCATCTTCAGCGACTCGGAGAAGCCGCCCGACTTCACCACGTCCGGTGTCAGGTAATCCACGCCGCCGCGCTCGAGCAGGTTGCGATAATCGAACCGGCTGTAGACGTTGCCGCCGGAGGCGATCGGCGTGAGATGCATGCTGCGCAATTTGCCGACGTCGTCGTGGTGGTTCGGAATCGAGAAGTCGAAGGGGTCTTCGAGCCAGTAGGTGTCGAACTCCTGCAGCCGCTTTGCAAGGTCCACCGCTTCGGGCCAGCTGTAGCGCGCGTTCACATCGATCATCAGGTCGATGTCGTCGCCGAGCGCCTTGCGCACCGCGCGCATCGCGGCGACGTCCTGCTTCACGCCGGCGCCGCCGCGGATCTTGAGCGCCTTGTAGCCCTGCGACACATAGCCCTGCGCTTCCTCGACCAGCTTGTCATGCGCCTTGAAGCCAAGGCTCATGCAGCCGACATAGGCCATGACGTGCTCCACGCCGCCGCCGCCGAGCAGCCTCGCCACCGGTTGCTTGGAGACCTTGCCGAGGATGTCCCACAGCGCGATGTCGATGCCCGCGAGCCCCTGCACGCCGGCGGAACCGATATAGACCGTGCCGTAGAACAGCCGCTCCCAGATCGCGCCGATATCGAGCGGCGACAGTCCGATCACGGCGGGCGCGACCTTGGTGTCGACCACAGCCTTCATCGCGAGCCCGGCATGGGCGTGATAGGACGAACCGATGCCGGTGATGCCTTCGTCGGTGTGGACGAACACGAGCAGTTCGTCGCGCTGCCTGGCCGAGCCGATGCCGGTCTCCCAGGAATGGGCGAGCGGCGCGGAAACGAGATAAGTCTCTACCTTGGTGATCTTCATCGGAAGCCTTCCATTATGTTGTTTGCAGTTACGAAGTGACGTCTGCGCATCAGACGCGGACGAGAGGTGAGGGTTGCCGTTGATGGTTCGCGCGGGTGCGATGTCATGCGTTGACTCCGGAGGCCTGGCGGGCGCGCACCCTGGCGAGCGTCGCGCGTGCGATCGGCTTGAGCGCGAAGAACGCAAGCAGCGCCGCGAGCACATCGCAGCCGGCGGCGATGTAGAAAGGTGCTGCGAATGAGCCCGCAAACGCGGCCGCGATAGCCGCTGCGCCCCAGCCCGAACATCGCGGCCGCGCCCTTTCCGGTGTAGACCAGGCCGAAATTGGCGGACGCATGGCTGCTGCCGAAGAGATCGCCTGTCGTCGCCGACAGCAGCGTGTTGAGCTGGCCATAGCCGAGGAATACCAGCGGGAACACGATAACGAACAGGATCGGATCGCCCGCGATCTGCGTGACCGCGAAGATGCTGCCGGCCTCCAGGATGAATACGATCAACATCGTGTTCTCGCGGCCGATGCGATCCGACGCCAGACCCCAGATGATGCGTGAGGCCGTGCTCGAAATTCCGTTGGCGGTGGCGGCAAAGGCCACGATCGACACGCCCTGGATGGTGGTGCTCTCGACATGTAGAGAGCGCGCGATCTCGGAGAGATTGCCGAGCGTCATCAGCCCGCCGAAAGAGATCAGGAAGTGGATGAAGTAGAGCAGCCAGAACTCGGGCATGCGCAGCGTCTGGCTCCAGGTGTAGTCGACGGAGGTCTGCACGACATGGCTGTCGGGCGCCGGCTTCCAGCCGGCCGGCCGCCAGCCAGGTTCGGGCGCGTGCAGGTACAGCGCGAGCAGGAAGATCACGGCGCCCTGGATCGCGCCCCAGAGCGCCATCGCATCACCCCAGCCGATGGACTGGATGGTCAGCGAGATCGGAATCGGCGTCAGCGCCGAGCCGCCGCCGAAACCGGCCGCCGTGATGCCGGCTGCAAGTCCACGCCGGTCCGGAAACCAGCGGATGGCGTTGCCGACGACAGCGACATAGACGATGCCGCAGCCGACGCCCGCGATCAGGCCGTACCAGATGTAAAGCTGAAAGACGCTGGTCGCGGTCAGGCCGCCTCCGACCCACCCCAACCCGATCATGACCGACCCGATCAGCATCAATTTCCGGATGCCGAAGCGGTCGATCAGGCCGCCGACGAAAGGAACCGGCCAGGTCTCGAACAAGACGAAGATCGAGAAGATCAGCGCGATCTCGGAATAGGGAACGCCTGCGAATTGCTGCTTCATGCCTGGCGTGAACAGCGTGAAGCAATATTGGTAGTTCGACAGCAGGATCATCACGGCGACACCTGCGATCAGCATGCCCCAGCGCCGGCGGTCGGCCGGCGTTTGCGCGACCTCGGCTTCTTTGATGACGCCGATCTCCCGAAGCTGGACCACCCCTTGGTCAGTCAATTCCGCAGACATCGAGGCCCTCCCAAGCCATTATTTTCCACTGAGACAACGTTATCTTGTCTGAGATAACGTTGTCTTAGGCCAGATTTGTTGTCAAGATGGCTAAAGCATAGCCGGATCGCGCAAGGTGCAATGGTGAGCGTCACGAAAGCGGAAGGCGACCTTCCCTCCTTGCCGGCGGCCCGCCGCGACCCGACCCTTGTTGATGTCGCGCGGCAAGCCGGCGTCTCCGTCAGCACGGCCGGCCGCGTGCTGCGCGACGGCGGCTGGCCGGTCGACCCGCTGTTGCGCGAGCGGGTGCGGGAGACGGCGCTGCAACTCGGCTATGTGCCGAACGTACTGGCGCGCACGCTGCGCTCCGGTGGCACCGCGCTGGTGGGCCTGGTCGCCGGCAACATGCTCGATCCCTATTATGGCGAGATCGCCGAAGCCGTGACACGGCACGCCGAGGCGGCGCATCCGATGCTGGCCATGGTGTGCAACATGCAGCGCGACCCGCTGCTGGAGCTGAAATATTGCCGGCAGCTTTGGGAGCATCGCGTGGCGGGGCTGATCCTGGCCGGCGGCGGCTTCGACCAGGTGACGCACCGCACCCAGCTCGCTGTGATCATCGAGCAGATGAAGAAGAGCGGTGTTGTGGTGACACTGCTCAGCCCGCGCGATCTCGATGCGCCGCAGTTCTGCGTGGACAATCGGCTGGTGGGAGAGATGGCCGCGGCTGAATTGATCCGACACGGCCACCGTAGGGTCGGTATCGCCATCGGCCGGGTCCAAAATCTGGTGCGACGCCAGCGACTCGAAGCCATGGTCGCCACCTTCGACGCAGCCGGCGTGCGTCACACCATTCTCGAACCGACAGAGCCGAGCGCTCCCGAGACCGCCGTGTCGGATCTGCTAGCGGCGAACCGGGATATCACCGGCCTGGTCGCCAGCACGCACATGATCTCGATGGGGATCATCAACGAGGTTTTGCGCGTGGGGCTTGCAGTGCCGCGCGATATTTCCGTGGTGGCGATCGGCAATGCAAAACTCCTGGAATGGAGCACGCCGCGGCTCACCCATATCGACTTGAATCTCGAGGCATGCGGACGCGCCGCACTCGACTTCATTGCCGCGCGAGCTTCCGGCGCCCCGCAGGCGGCTCAGACGGCGATCCTGCCGAGATTGATTACCGGCGATTCCGTCATTGCGCCCGACCGATGAGGCCGCGCGCAATCACTTCCGCAAGCTCGCCCAGACGCCGCCGAGGATCAAGAGCCCGCCGACGAAATGGATCAGCGTCGGCGGCTCGCCCAGGATCAGGAACGACAGCAGCGCGCTTGCGATCGGACCGACATAAAGCACGAGCGAGGTCCGCACCGAGCCGAACCTGCCGCCGAGCCAGGCGAAGCCGGCATAGGCGATGAGGCCGGGCACCAGCCCGGCGAAAGCATAAGCCGCCGCCGCTTTCGCGCTGAAGACCTGCGCGGGCGCCGACCACATTTCGCGGAGCGCGAGCGGCAAGGAGAACAGCGCGCCGGCGGCCGCGAACAGGCTGATCCGTGCAAGCAGCGAGGCGCTGGGAGCCGCGCGCGACTGCAGCAGCGTGTAACCGGACCAGCCGAGCATGGCGAGCACGACCAGCAAGTCGCCTTCGGCCGCGCTCGATTGCGTGAGCCGCTCGAGATGGCCGCCGGAGATGATCAGCAACGCGCCCGCGAGCGCCAAAGCCGTACCGAGCCATTGCAGGGGCCCTACCCGCTCCACGCCGAGAAAGCCTGAGATCAACAGCACCACGATTGGCGACAGCGCCATGATCAGGGCGATGTGGATCGCGGTGGTCGTGATGCCCGCGACATAGACCGGGCCGCCGCAAAGGAACATGCCGAGGAAGCCCGCGGCGAGGATCGGCCAGATGTTCTTCGTGAGTGCAATCTTGCCGGCGCGGATCTCGGCCAGCGCAAACGGCGCGAGACCGGCCGCGATGATGGTCCAGCGGAAGAAGGCGAGCGCAAACGGCGGGACCGAGCCGGCGAGCCCGCGCGCCAGGATCATGTTGGAGGCCTGCGCGGTCGCGACCAAAATAAAGCCAACCAGCGCGATCGTGCCATGCCTTGTGCGGACGCACCCGGATCGGCCGTTTTTGCCGGCTCATCACCCGGCACCATAATCTTGTTCATGGGGCAAGGGATATCTCACACGCGCCACGACGGGAAGCCGAGGCGGTACGGCGTCACACGAATGTTGACCGCTTTGACCTTTAATTGTGATGCTCATTTCTCTCGGAGAACGGGAATTAAGCCATGCACGCCGAACGCCTGCTGCCGACCAAAGTTGCGCCCGAAGGATATGCGGCGCTGCGCGCCGTCGAGGTCTATCTCGCCAGCAGCGGCCTGCCGAAGAACCTGATCGAACTCGTTAAGCTTCGCGCGTCGCAGATCAATGGATGCGCCTACTGCCTCGATGTCCACAGCCGGGACGCGCGCAAGGCCGGCGAGACCGAACCGCGGCTCTATCTGCTTAACGCATGGCGGGAATCGCCGCATTATTCGCCGGCCGAGCGTGCCGCGCTGGCATGGACCGAGGCGCTGACGAGCGTGGCGGAGACGCGGGCGCCGGATGCCGACTACGATGCGCTGCGGGCTCATTTCTCAGACAAGGAGATTGTCGATCTCACTTACCTCATCGGCATGATCAATTTCTGGAACCGACTCGCCATCGGTCTGCGGTATGTGCCCGATGCGCGCTAGGCGGTATCGAAGACTTCGCGCGCACGGACGTCATGTTTTCATCACGCGGCGCCGTGTAGGCTAGAGCCCACGCCTTCCTAGGTTTTTCCCGGAGATGGAATATGGCCCCGTCAGACACGGTATCCGCCGTCCTGGAATTCCTCGCCTCTTATGGCACGGCTTTCGAGGGCTACGATACCAAGGCGATCGTCGACCACTACGCCTTTCCCTGCGCCATCATCGGCGATTCCGAGACCATCACGCCTTTGGTATTCAAGGGAGCCGAACAGTGCAGCGCCGGCGTCGACTATGTGCTGTCGCTGCACCGCCAAGTCGGCGTCACGCAGGGCAAGCCGCTGCTGCTCGAGATCACGGAGCTCTCGCCGCGGCTGGCTGGCATGAATATCCGCTATCAGTGGCAGGACAAGACGGGAAAGCCGCTCTACGACTTCCAGGGCTTCTATTCACTCGCCCGGACCGAAGCCGGCTACCGCATCGCTGCGATCTGCCACAACCAGCTTCCGCGGCTGCTCGCCTGCGCCGGCCGGCCGTCGCTACCAGTATCCTGAGGCTTCAGCGCGTCGATTCGATCCCGGCAAACTGCAAATGAGGCGCGTGGGTCCACGTCACCGACGCGGCAAAGATGGCGGCGAGCGCGCACAGGACAAAGAGCCGCATTTGTACCGTCCGGCGATCCGTGATCGGCAGGAACAGGAAAAACAGCATCGCCAGGATCAAGGCCGCGTCGATCAGGACCATGAATCATTTCTCCGTTGTGGAGAAAAGATGCCACGCGAGGCGCCCGGCCAATGTGGGCGACGTCACAGTTCCGCCTGAGCCCTGAGGTCGCAGGTCACTGCCAGCCAGGAACCCCGCGCATGTCGGGCAGATGATGGGCGATGCCCTTGTGGCAATCGATGCAGGTCTTCTCGCCGGTGAAGAGGAAGCGCTGATGCGCCACGGCGGCGCGCGGCGACTGCTTGGTGATGTCCATCGAATCCGCGCTGTGGCAGTTGCGGCATTCGAGGGAATCGTTGGCCTTGAAGCGGGCCCATTCATGCAGCGCGAGCTCAAGCCGCTTGTCGAGGAACTTTTCGCGCGTATCGATATAGCCGAACAGTTTGCCCCAGACCTCCTGGGAGGCCTGCATCTTGCGCGCGATCTTGTCGGTCCAGTTATGCGGCACGTGACAATCCGGGCAGCTCGCGCGGACCCCGGAGCGGTTGGTGAAATGGATGGTCGATTTGAGCTCCGCAAACACGTTGTCCCGCATCTCGTGACAGCTGGTGCAGAATTTCTCGGTGTTGGTCACCTCGAGCGCGGTATTGAAAGCGCCCCAGAAGATGATGCCGGCGACGAAGCCCGCAAACACCAGCACGCCCAGGCCGAACACGGAGCTCGGCCGCATCAGCACGTCCAACAGCTCGAGCAGGAAGCTCCAGGTCCGCTTGATGAAGCCAGGTCGCGGGGCTTTGGAATCGACCTCGCTCATCGTTTGCCACCCGGCGTCGCGCGGCTCAGCATGGTGTCGATGTCGACGAAATCATTGCTGACCGGCGGATCGGTAACGCTCTGCGGCACGTGGCATTCGGTGCAGAAGAAGCGCCGCGGGGACACCGAGGCAAGGAATTGACCGTCACGGTCCATGAAATGAGTGATCGAGACCATCGGCGCCTGGGATTCGCCCGTGCGCGCCCTGGCGTGGCAGGACAGGCATTTGTTGCTCTGCAGGTCGATCTGATAGCCGTCGATCGAATGCGGGATCACCGGCGGCTGTTCGGGATAGTTCCTGACTTCTCGTTCCGACGTGTTGCGCGTCGGCGCCATTGGCGCCGCAGAGCCCTCGTCGTTGAGCGGCGTCGGGCCGCGCAGTCCGGAATCAAGGGACTGCGCCGCAAGCGTGCCGGTGCCGGCCGCAATCGCGGCAACAAGAAGCGCGATTTTCAGGTTCCGGATCATGACTGCGAAACCTTCTCGATGCGCACGGCGCATTTCTTGAAATCGGTCTGCAGCGAGATCGGATCGGTCGCGTCCAGCGTCACCTTGTTGATCAGCTTGGATTCGTCGAACCAGGGCACGAAGACGAGGCCGCGCGGCGGCCGGTCGCGTCCGCGGGTCTCGAGCCGCGTGCGGATGAAGCCGCGACGCGATATGACCTTCACCTCGTCGCCGCGACGGAGTTTCGCATCCTTCGCATCGTCGGGATGCATGAAGCAGACGGCTTCGGGAAACGCCCGGTAAAGTTCGGGCACACGCCGCGTCATGGTGCCGGAGTGCCAATGCTCCAGCACGCGGCCGGTGGAGAGCCAGAACGGATATTCGCCGTCGGGCGATTCCGCCGGCGGCTCGTAGGGCAGCGCGAAGATGCGGGCCTTGCCGTCGCCATAGCCGTAGAACTGCACGCCAGTGCCCTGCCTGACGAACGGATCCGAACCTTCGCGAAAACGCCACCTGGTCTCCTGTCCGTTGACGACAGGCCAGCGCAGTCCACGTTCGCGGTGATAGCTGTCGAACGGCGCCAGGTCGTGGCCATGGCCGCGGCCGAAGGTGGCGTATTCCTCGAACAGGCCCTTCTGCACATAGAAGCCGAACGCCTTCGATTCATCGTTGGCGTAACCCTGCTCGATGTCGGACAGCGGGAACTTGTCGACCTGGCCGTTCCTGTAAAGCACGTCGAACATGGTCTTGCCGCGATATTCCGGCTTCTTGGCCAGGAGCTCCTCGGGCCAGACTTCCTCGATCTTGAAGCGTTTGGAGAACTCCATCAGCTGCCAGAGATCGGAGCGCGACTCTCCGGGAGCCGCGACGAGCTGATGCCAGAATTGCGTGCGCCGCTCGGCATTGCCGTAGGCGCCTTCCTTCTCTACCCACATGGCGGTCGGCAGGATGAGGTCGGCGGCAAGCGCTGTGACCGTCGGATAGGCATCGGAGACGACGATGAAATTGTCGGGGTTGCGAAAGCCCGGATAGGTCTCCTCGTTGATGTTGGCACCTGCCTGCAGATTGTTGTTGACCTGCACCCAATAGGCATTGAGCAGACCGTCCTTCAGCATCCGGCTTTGCAGCACGGCATGGTAACCCGGCTTGTCGGGAATCGTGCCTTCGGGAAGCAGCCAGATATGCTCCGCCTTGTCGCGATGCTCCTTGTTGTTCACCACCATGTCGGCTGGCAGGCGATGCGAGAAGGTGCCGACTTCGCGCGCGGTGCCGCAGGCCGAGGGCTGGCCCGTCAGCGAGAACGGGCTGTTGCCGGGTTCGGAGATCTTTCCGGTCAGAAGATGGATGTTGTAGACGAGATTGTTGCACCAGACGCCGCGGGTGTGCTGGTTGAATCCCATGGTCCAGAAGCTGACCACCTTGGTCTTCGGATCGGCATAGAGCTCGGCCAGCGCCTCCAGCCGGTTGAGCGGCACGCCGGACATCTTCGCCGCCTTCTCCAGCGTATAGTCGGAGACGAATTTTGCATATTCGTCGAAGCTCATGTCGGTCGAATCGTTGGCCTTGGCCGCGCCGCTCGCCTTCTTCTGCAGCGGGTGTTCGGGTCGCAGGCCATAGCCGATGTCGGTCTGGCCCCGCTTGAAGGTGGTATGCGCCGCGACGAAATCCTTGTTCACCCGCCCGGTCTTGATGATGTGGTTGGCGATCGCGTTGAGGATGAAGAGGTCGGAGTGCGGCGTGAAGACCATGCCGATATCGGCGAGGTCGAACGAACGATGCTCGAAGGTCGAGAGCACCGCGACACGCACGTGCGGCGCGGAGAGCCGGCGATCGGCCACCCGCGTCCACAGGATCGGGTGCATCTCGGCCATGTTGGAGCCCCACAACACGAAGGCATCGGTGGCCTCGATGTCGTCGTAGCATCCGGCCGGCTCGTCAATGCCGAAGGTGCGCATCATGCCGGCGACCGCGGACGCCATGCAGTGGCGCGCATTGGGGTCGATGTTGTTGGAGCGGAATCCGGCCTTGAACAGTTTCGAGGCGGCGTAGCCCTCCCAAACCGTCCATTGTCCGGAGCCGAACATACCGACACCGCTCGGCCCACGCTTCTTCAATGCGTCCTTGAATTTCTCGGTCATGATGTCGAAGGCTTCGTCCCACGAGACGGGCGTGAACTCGCCGTCCTTGTCGAACTTGCCGTTGGTCTTGCGCAGCATCGGCTGCGTCAGGCGATCATGGCCGTACATGATCTTGGACAGGAAATAGCCCTTCACGCAATTGAGCCCGCGATTGACCTCGGACTTGATGTCGCCGTGGGTGGCGACCACGCGGTTGTCCTTGGTCGCGACCATGACGCTGCAGCCGGTGCCGCAGAACCGGCACGGCGCCTTGTCCCAATTCAGTTCGCTGGCCTCGCGCTCGGTCACGAGGTTGGCCGCGAACGCCGGCACCGGCATGCCTCCCGCGGCCGCCGCGATCGCCGCGGCTTCGAGTTTCAGCATCTGGCGACGATCGAGCTTGGGTGCGGTCATGGATATTCTCCAGGCGTCGGCCGTCAGCCGGCGTCGATGGCATGAAAAACCAGTGAGGCGGAGTAGACGGACGGCAGCAGTGCGATGGCATTGAGCGTCGATCCGAGCGAGCCGGCGTCGAGCGCCTCGACCACGACGACGAGCTTGCCGCGCGGATCGCGGCCATGAATCTCGCAGCCCGGGAGCGCTACGATCGCGGCCTCGACCTCGTCCAGCTGGTCGGGGCGGGCCTGCACCAGGATGCTGGCGATTTCGCCGCCGGGCGGCACCACGACGGGATCGGCCGTCAAGGCGCGGCCGGTGATCAGAGCGCGGCGATTGATTGCGGTCATGAGCACGATGCTTCTCCTCGTGCTCAATGCGCGGCGGGCGGTCCGGGAGGACCGACAACCATGTGATAGATCCACACCGCGAAGCCGTAGCTTCCGACAACGCCAACGGCGAGCACAGGCATCACCACGGCGGTCAGAAACAGGAAGGCGAAGATCTCCATGCGCTTACGGCGCGGGCGTCCAGTGTCGTCGCTTCCGACGGACATACTGCTGCTCTTCTCAATGTCAGGAATTGACGGCATCCGGGCCGTCGCCTC
>DATMNV010000002.1:0-34774 GCA_035568535.1 Bradyrhizobium sp. | reverse complement strand
CCGATCATGATCTATTTCCTGCGGGTGCCGACCTCGACCGTGATCGGCACTTCGATGGTGCTCACCCTCGTCACCATGGTGTTCGCGACCTTGCTGCATGCGGCCACCAACCATCTCGTCGACGCGGTACTGGCGCTGATGCTGATGGTCGGCGGCGTCACCGGCGCGCAATTCGGCGCGCGCGCTGGGCAAAAGATCCGCAGCGAGCAGCTCCGCCTGCTGCTTGGGCTTCTGATTCTTGCCGTCGGCATCCGCTTTGCGATCGAGCTGGTGATCCGCCCGGAGGAGCTGTTCACCATCCGGGAAACCGGAGTGAGCCCATGATCGCGCGTGCGCTCTTTGCCTTTGCCTTGCTCGCGGCCTTGGCCGCGGCGCCCGCGCGCGCCGAGCGGCTGATCGTCTCGGTGTCCAATCATCGCGTCACCGTGACGCCGAATTATTCCGGCGAGGAACTGGTGCTGTTCGGTTCGATCGAGAAGGACTCGTCGACGCCGCCCGGCCGCAACACCTACGACCTCGCCGTGACCATCTCCGGCCCGCGCGCCGACATGGTGGCGCGGCGCAAGGAGCGCCGGTTCGGCATCTGGATCAACAGCGACTCGCGCCAGTTCCTGCAGGTGCCGACCTATCTGGCGCTGTTCGCCAACCGTCCGTTCGACGACATCGCCTCCGCGGATGTCGAGCGGCGCCAGCAGCTCGGCCTCAACAATGTGCTGCTGACCCAGCGCGTCGGCCCCGATTACGCCGACGTCGTCCCCAATGACGCCTTCCGCAGCGCCTTTGTGCGGCTGCAGATGGCGCACGGGCTTTATCGAGAGGACACCTCCGCGGTGACGTTCCTGACGCCGACGCTGTTCCGTGCCGGCATTCCGCTGCCGGCCCAGGTGCCGATCGGCGCTTATGATGTCGAGATCAAGCTGTTCGCCGGCGGCGCGCTGGTGACCAAGACCGATACGGCGTTCGAGATCGTGAAAGTCGGCTTCGAGCAATTCGTCGCCAACAACGCGCGACTGAACGGATTGATCTATGGCCTCGTCACCGCCGCGATGGCGCTGATGACGGGCTGGATGGCGTCGATCGTGTTCCGGAAGGATTGAGGCACACGCAATCTCCACCGCTGTCATCGCCCCGCTTTCGCGGGGCATGACAGCGGAATTAATCAATCACCGTTGGGACGCCGCGGGACGGGTCACGAGATAGATGCCGAGCGCGACCGGCACGATGCCGACGAGATCGCGGAAGGTGATGTGCTCGCCCAGCACCAGCCAGGCGAACAGCATGCCGAGCGGCGGCATCAGGAAATGATAGGCGCTCGCTGCCGTCGCGCCACACACTTTCAGGAGATGAAACCAGAGGAAATAGGCGAGGATCGATCCGCCCAGCACCAGGAAGGAAAAAGCCAACACGAGTCGCGCGCTCGGCACGATCTCGCCCACATCGGCGAAGGTGAAAGCGATCGGCGTGAGCACGATTCCCGCGGCAAGATTCTGGATGCCGTTGCCGATCCAGAGGCTGCCTTTCGGCGCGAACAGCTTGAACAGGATGGTGCCGGCGACAATCGACGCCAGTGACGCCAAGGTGAACAGGATGCCGTGCAGGCTGTCGGTCCCGACCGACATGCTATGCCAGACGATGAAGCCGACGCCGACAATGCTGAGCAACAACCCAAACACCTTGCGCCAGGTCAGCACCTCGCCGAGGAACAGCGCGGCGAGCACTGCCGTAAAGACCGGATTGGCCGAGACGATCAGGCCGCCGAGCCCGGCTGACACGTATTTCAGCCCGGTATAGCCGAGGCCGAGATAGAGCGCGTTGTTGGCGACGCCGAGGATGGCGAATGTTGCCACCTCCCGCCATCCGAGCTGCCAGTTGTCGCGGCGGAACGCGGAAGCCCCGAGGATCAGGATGCCGGCGAGCGTAAAGCGGCCGGCGAGCAGGATCAGCGGCGGACAATCGGCGACGCCGATCTTGCCGGCGACGAAGGCAAAGCTCCAGAGCAGGCAGAACAG
This sequence comes from Bradyrhizobium sp., assembly GCA_035568535.1. Classification (GTDB taxonomy): domain Bacteria; phylum Pseudomonadota; class Alphaproteobacteria; order Rhizobiales; family Xanthobacteraceae; genus Bradyrhizobium. The sequence goes on along the minus strand of DATMNV010000002.1, from coordinate 32,765 downwards.
GCCGATCTCGAGCGGCAGCCAATTGAAGCGGCTGCGGACGGCAGGAACGACGGCGGCGGGCGCGAGCGACATATGGGTTTCCTTTGGGACATCTCCTTCGGGCTCTTGATCTAGGTCGAAGCGTTGATATTTGGAAATTAAATGATAGACTGATAATCAGTGGATTCTCGAATGGACACCAAAATGCTCGACCTGGAGCTGTTGAAGAGTTTCGTCTCGGTGGTCGACGCCGGCGGCTTCACCCGCGCCGGCGAGCGCGTCCACCGCACGCAATCGACCGTGAGCCAGCAGATCAAGCGGCTGGAGGAGGATATCGGCCAGACGCTGTTGCACCGGAACGGCAAGGACGTGACGCCGACGGAAGCCGGCGAGCGGCTCTTGTCCTATGCGCGGCGGCTGCTCGCGCTCGCCGAGGAAGCGCGCGATGTGATGGCGCGGCCCGGCCATGAGGGCGCGGTGCGGCTCGGCATCCCCGAGGACTTTGCCGCCTATCGTCTCGCCAAATTGCTCGCCGCATTTTCCCGATCGCATCCGCATCTGCGGATGGACGTGCGCACCGACCAGAGCGTGTACCTCAAGCGCGATCTCGAACGCGGCGATCTCGATCTTGCGCTGCTCAAGCGTGACGCCAGCGAGAAGGGCGGCATCGCCTCGTGGCCCGAGCGCGTGCATTGGGTGACCAGCAAGAGCCATCCGCGCGACCTCAAGACGGGCTCGGTGCCGCTGATCGGCTTTCCCGCCGGCTGCCTCTATCGCTCGCGCGCGATCCATGCGCTGGAGAGTGCGGGGCGCGCCTGGCACATGGCCTATACGTCCTCAAGCCTCGCCGGCATCCAGGCCGCGGTCGCCGCAGGGATGGGTCTGAGCATTTTGTCGGAGATGGCGATCCAGGCCGACCACCGCGTGCTCACGGCAAGAGAGGGCTTTGCGCCGATCGACAAGACCGAAGTCGCGCTGGTCGCCTCGCACGAGGCAAGTCCCGCGACGTTGCGGCTCGCCGATCGTCTCGCCGAGTTCTGCGACACGGTGCAGGCAAAGGCGGCGTGATCGTAAGGGTGGGCAAAGGCGCGTTTGCGCCGTGCCCACCATCTATCCACGAATGCGCAATCTTGAATGGTGGGCACGCTTCCGCCCTCGCTCGTTGAGCTACGGCGGACGCAGTCGCTTTGCCCACCCTGCATTCTTTTTCAATAACACCTTGACGCGGCGATGGAGTGCACGCGGCTGTCGCCGAGCACATGCGCCATGAAGGCGGGCGCGCCGAAAATCTTGGTGAAGGCGATATCGCGGATACTGAGGCCGCCGGTGTAGGCGCCAAACGACGGCATCACCAGGCGCTCGGCATCGCAGGCGAAGCAACGCCGCTCCATGGTGCGTCCGCGGGTCGGCACCCGCGCCTTGGGATGCAGGTGCCCCGCGATCTCCCCGAAGGCTCCGGTTGGCTCGTGACGAAATGCGATCGGCCCGATCGCGACTTCGGTTGCGACCACGCCGCCGAAATCCGAGGGGATCGCCGGGTCGTGATTGCCCGATATCCAGATCCAGTCGCGCCGGGCCTGCAGCGCCGTCAGTGCGTCGCGATCGTTATCCGACAGTCGCTCATGCGCGTCGCGGTCATGAAAACTGTCGCCGAGCGCGATCACCATGCGCGGATCGTGCCGCGCGATCACGGCGGCGAGCCGGCTCAGCGTCGCCGCGGTGTCATAAGGTGGCAGCAGCACGCCGCGCGCGGCGAAGCTCGAACCTTTTTCCAGATGAAGATCGGAGACGACGAGCAGGCTCTGCTCTTCCCAGAACAGCGCGCCGGAGAAATCGGCGAGCATCGTGATGCCGGCGATCGAAACGTTCGAAACGCGCGCCATCTGATTTTCTTCCGAAGCCTGCGCGCGTGCCGTCAAGTCGTTGCCCCGTTATCCCGTCGCCTCTTTGACGAGCTCGCTGGCTGCTTCCGCCAGCAACTCGTCCGATGCTTCGCCATAAACTGACTCGCGGCCGATTTCCAGCATCACGGGAACGGCGAGCGGCGAAACATGGTCGAGTTCCCGGTGGGTGATTCGCCCATGGATTCGGGAGAGCATATCACCAAGGCGCTTCAGGTCGAGCAGCCCAGTGGCGGCATCGGCGCGCGCGCAGCGGAGCAACACATGGTCAGGCTGATGCTTGCGCAGCACGTCATAGATCAGGTCGGTCGAGAACAGGACCTGCCGCCGGCTCTTGTCCTCGTCGGTGAAACGGCGCGCGATCAGGCCGGAGATCAAGGCGCAATTGCGGAAGGTGCGCTTCATCAGCGCGGATTCGGCAAGCCAGGCTTCGAGATCGTCGCCGAGCATGTCCGATTCGAAAAGTGCGTTGAGATCGAGCTTGCCATGGCGGATCAGATGCGACATGTCGCCAACGCCCCAGATCGCCAGCGCATATTCATTGGCGACAAAGCCGAGCGGCCGGGCGCGGGCGCGCTCCAGCCTGCGCGTCAAGAGCATGCCCAGCGTCTGGTGCGCGAGCCGGCCCTCGAAGGGATAGCAGACGAGATAGTGCTTGCCGCCGCGTGGAAAAGTCTCGACCAGCAGCTCGCGCATCGCGGGCACGCGCGAAAAATCCCGCTGCAGCAGCAGCCAGTCGCGCACCTGCTCGGGCAGCGCGTTCCACGCGCGCCTGTCGTCCAGCAGTCTGCGCACGCGCTCGGCGAGATAGGTCGAGAGAGGAAACTTGCCGCCCGCATAGGCCGGCACCTTGGCGTCCTTGTCGTTGGCGCGCGAGACATAGACCTGGTCTTCGACCAGGGCCTCGTAGCGCACGACCTCGCCTCCGAACACGAAGGTGTCGCCGACGACGAGGCCCTCGATGAAATATTCCTCGATTTCGCCGAGCATGCGGCCGCCACGGGCGATGGCACCGGTCGAGCCTGAGCCACCGGCGCGTGAGCGCACCAGCTTCACCTTCAGCATCGGCTCCTCGACAATGGTGCCGACATTGAGGCGATAGCTCTGCCGCACCCGCGGATTGGCGACGCGCCAGCGGCCGCTTTTGTCCTGCTTGATGCGCGCGAAGCGCTCATAGGTTTTCAGCGCGTAGCCGCCGGTGGCAACGAAATCGACGACGTCGTCGAAGTCCGTGCGTGCGAGGCCGGCGTAAGGCGCGGCCGTCAGCACCTCGGCATAGAGTTCGTCGGACAAAAACGGCTCGCCGCAGGCGCGGCCGAGCACATGCTGCGCCAGCACGTCGAGCGCGCCGGTGCGCAAGGGCGGGGTGTCCTGCGCATTCTCGGCGAGGGCGTCGATCGCAACGGCGCATTCCAGCACCTCGAAGCGGTTGGCCGGCACCAGCACGGCGCGCGAAGCTTCATCGATGCGGTGGTTGGCGCGGCCGATGCGCTGCATCAGCCGCGACGAGCCCTTGGGTGCACCGATATTGATGACGAGATCGACATCGCCCCAGTCGACGCCGAGATCGAGCGAGGAGGTACAAACCACGCCGCGCAGTTTGCCGGCCGCCATCGCATCCTCGACCTTGCGGCGTTGCGCGACATCGAGCGAGCCGTGATGCAGCGCGATCGCGAGACCATCGTCGTTCATGCGCCAGAGATCCTGGAACAGCATCTCGGCCTGGCTGCGCGTATTGACGAACACCAGCGTGGTCTTGTTGCGTTTGATCAGCTCGTAGATTTCGCCGAGCGCGTGGCGCGCGGTATGACCGGCCCAGGGCAGGCGCTCGCGCGTATCCAGCATTTCCACGATCGGCGCCGCCGCGCCGCCGGCAGCAACGATGTCGGCGGATACGCGCCGCCCTTCCGGCTGCGGCACCAGGAAGCGCGCGAGTTCTTCCGGCTCGGCGACGGTCGCCGACAATCCGATCGCGCGCAGATCAGGGGCGAGCTGCCACAGCCGGGCGAGACCGAGCGAGAGCAGATCGCCGCGCTTGGAGGTGACCAGCGCATGCAATTCGTCGAGCACGATGCGCTTGAGCGAGGAGAAAAGGTAAGGCGCGTCGTCGGAGGACAAGAGCAGCGCCAGCTGCTCCGGCGTCGTCAGCAGAATATCCGGCGGATAGCGGCGCTGGCGCTGCCGCCGCGACACCGGCGTATCGCCGGTGCGGGTCTCGACCTTGATCGGCAGCTCCATCTCCGCAACCGGCGTTTCCAGGTTGCGCGCGATGTCGACGGCGAGCGCTTTCAGGGGAGAGATGTAGAGGGTGTGCAGGCCGCCGGTGCGCTTCACGCTGCGGCCGGTAGAGATGAAGTTGCTCGCAGCACGCTGTTCGGACTCCCTCCCCCTGAAAGGGGGAGGGTTGGGATGGGGGTCAGTTGCTTGCTCCGTGTTCGCGGCTGACCCCCACCCGTCGCGCTGCGCGCGCCGACCTCCCTCTTTCAGGGGGAGGTGAATACCCGCACTCAGTTCGACCAGCGTCGGCAGAAAGCCCGCCAGCGTCTTGCCGGCGCCGGTCGGCGCAATCAGCAGGGCAGAGCGGTCCTCGCGCGCCTTCTTGAGCAGCGCGAGCTGGTGCTCGCGTGGCGACCAGCCGCGTCCGGCGAACCATTTCTGGAAACGGTCCGGCAGCAGCGCGGGCGCATCTAGCGGCGGGTCGAGGAGATCGAAGAGCGACACGGGCTAACAGCTATGCCGTCGGAGGCGCTTCGTCGAGGGTGGCGAGAAGCAAGTTTGGTGCGAGCCTGGCGCCGGTACTTCACCTCTCCCCGCCTGCGGGGAGGGGTCGGATCGCGTCAGCGATCCGGGTGAGGGGGAGCCTCCGCGAGTTCATCTGTCACCGTTTTCGCGGAAAGAGCCCTCACCCTACCCTCTCCCCGCGAAGAGCGGGGGGAGGGAGAAGAGGCATCGGCGCGTCGCTTACTCCGTCACAGGCTTGTCCGAGATATCCCAGTCCTGGCCGTTGAAGATGGAGATATAGAGCGTCTTCATCGGCGTGTAGTCGTCGGGCGTGTAGCTGTAGGTGATACCGTCGAGGAAGAACGGCGAGTGGAAGCCGTTCAGGGTGGAGGCCTGCTTCAGCACGTTCTCGCGCGTCAGCTCGTCGCCGCAGCGGCGCAGGATTTCGGTCATGGTCGCGACCTGGCCGTAGCCCGCATAGGCAATGGTGTTGTCGGGATCGACATTGGGCAGATATTGCTTGCGCAGTGCCTCGAAACCCATCGCCTCCGGATCGTTCGCCCAGCGCGGCACGCCGGCATCCTTGGCGTAGCGGATCGCGACAATGTCCTTGGCGTTCTCGAAGCCGGCCGCTGAGAGGATCGAGCGGCCGGTCGAGCCGGCCGAGAGAAGCTGCAGCGGCTTCCAGCCGAGTTCGGCTGCTTTGCGGATCGACTGCGACGACGCCTTGCCGGTGGAGATGTTGTAGAAGACATCCGCGCCCGACTTGGAGAGGTTGATGAGCTGCGAATCGATCGTCGGATCGGTCAGGTCGTAAGTCTGCTCCATGATCACGGACGCCTTGCCGCCGGCATCGGCCAGCGTCTTCTTGAAGGGCCCGAGGAAGTCGCGGCCGAAATCGTCGTTCTGGTAGAGGATGCCGACCTTGGCGTCCGGCTTCACGTTGACGACGTGCCTGGCCAGGATGCGCGCTTCGGTCGGATAGAGCGGCAGGCCCGCCATGGTCCATTTGTTGTTCTTCGGATCGTTCCATTTCGAGGCGCCGGTGTTGAGCAGGAGCTGCGGCACGCCCTTGGAATTGAGATATTTGTGCACGGCGGTCTGCGGCGCGGTGCCGAGCGAGCCGAACAGCGCCAGCACTTCTTCCTGCTCGACCAGGCGACGTGTCGCCTCCACGCATTTCGGCGCGCTGTAGGCGTCGTCCAGGGTGAGGAATTTGATCTTGCGCCCGTTGAGGCCACCCTTGTCGTTGATCATCTGGAAATAGGCTTCGCCGACGCGACCGAGCACGCCATAAAGCGAGCCGGGGCCGGAATGCGGCACGGTCTGACCGAGCTTGATCTCGGTGTCGCTCGCGCCCGGACCGTATTTCTTCTCCGCGGCCGAGAGGTAGGGCGCGGGGAACGTGGAGGCGGCGATGGTCGCAATCGCGGTGGCGCCGAACTCGCGGCGCGTGAGGTGCTCTTTCATTTGTTTCTCCCTAGATGCACGCATTGTGGGGACATTGCCGCGCACCCGGCAATAGGGAAATTGCGGCGCATTGCCGCTTTCGACGCTGGCGCAGCGTCTAGACTCAAGTTTTGGCGGCGACCACCACCAGCCCCGGCACGGGCTCATTGTCCTCGTTGCGCGGCGAGGCCTGCTCGAGATGCGCGACCGCGAGTCCGGCCGCGACAATTGTCCCGCGGACAAATTCCGCGGCATGGGCATAGCGCAGGCCTTCGCCGATCACGACGCCGTCGCCCTTATGGGTTTCCAGCGTGAACGCGAACACGCCGCCGGGCGCAAGCACGCGCTTCGCCTCGATCAGCGTCGGCGCGAGATCGCCGACATAACACATGACGTCCGCCGCCAGCATGAGATTGGCGCTGGCGTCGGGCTTGCTGCGCAGGCCCTCGACCATGTCGGCGACTTCAAGCTCGGCATAGAGGGAGGTGGCGCGGGCCTGCTCGATCATGCCGGGCGACAGATCGATGCCGATGAAATGATCGACCTCTTTGGCGAAGGCGCCGGCGCCGAGCCCGGTGCCGCAGCCGAGATCGATGGCGCGCTTGAAGAAGGCCGGCTTCTTCGCCGTCGCTCGCACCGCGATCACGGCCTTGAACAACAATTGCGGCGCGCGGTAATCGAGATCGCCGAGCAGCGTAGCCTCGAAGCGCGGCGCATACTGGTCGAACAGCGTCTGCACGTAGCCCTTCGGCATTTCGCCAAGTTGATCCGCGCCGAGCCGCATCAGCCGAACCGTCGCGCCATGACGGTCTAAAGGATCGGACGCGTGCGCTCTGCGGAAGGCAGCGACCGCCTCCTCATGCTGGCCGAGCTGTTTGCGGATTTCGCCCAGCGTGAACCAGGCCGAAACGAAGTTCGGTGCGAGCTCGATCGCCTGTTCCAGCAGATCGGCGGCGGCCGGGAGGTCGCCCTTCAATTGCAGGTCGCGCGCGAATTCAAAGCGGCGGTCGGCCAGGAGATCGCCGGAGGAAAAGAACAGACGCGCGGGCATCGGCTTTCTAAGGCTCATCATTCGATAAAAAGGGGAGTTTTTTAGCAGATGGATGCGCGGGTCCCGTCTACGCCAAGGCTTCGCCGGGCCCACAGTACTATAGTGGCCGGCGAAGCGCTTGCGAAGCCGGCAAGCCCGCGCATGACAGCTAAACATCCTGGCCGGATCGCCTATATAGCTGACATGCGACCGCAAGACATTCTGAGCCCGGTTCCCGCCGGTCTCTTTTGCAAGCCGGGCAACTTCCACATCGATCCCGTTCGCCCCGTGGAGCGGGCCGTGATCACCCACGGCCATTCCGATCATGCGCGGGCCGGCCATGGCGCGGTGCTGGCGACGCAGGAGACGCTCGACATCATGCGGCTGCGCTATGGCGAGAATTTTGCCGGCTCGACGCAGGCGGTGCGCTATGGCGAGGAAATCAGGCTCGGCGATGTCACGGTGAAGTTTCACCCGGCTGGCCACGTGCTGGGCTCGGCGCAGATCGCGGTGTCATGCAAGGACACCTGCATCGTCGCCTCCGGCGACTACAAGGATGTGCGCGATCCCACCTGCGCGCCGTTCGAGGTCGTGCCGTGCGATGTTTTCATCACGGAAGCCACCTTCGGCCTGCCGGTGTTTCGTCACGGCAACGCGGCCGACGAGGTGAAGAAGCTGCTGGCATCGGCGGCGCTGTTTCCCGAGCGCGCGCATCTGGTCGGCGCCTATTCGCTCGGCAAGGCGCAGCGCGTCATCGCGCTGATCCGCGAGGCCGGCTATGACGCGCCGATCTACCTGCATGGCGCGATGGAAAAGGCCACGCATTACTATCAAAGCCGCGGCATCGGGCTGGGCGAGTTGCGTCCCGTGCGCGGCACGAAGAAGGCCGATCTCGCCGGCGCGATTGCGCTGGCGCCGCCGACGGCCACTTCAGATATCTGGACGCGGCGCTTTCCCGATCCGGTCACGGCGTTTGCCTCGGGCTGGATGCGGGTACGGGCCCGCGCTCGCCAGCGCGGCGTCGAACTGCCTCTGGTGATCTCCGATCACGCCGATTGGGACGGGCTCACCGCGACGATCGCGGCGACCGGCGCCGGCGAAGTCTGGGTCACCCATGGCCAGGAAGACGCGCTGGTGCACTGGTGCCAAACGAAGGGCCTCGCCGCGCGCCCGCTCGATCTCGTCGGCTATGGCGATGAGGAGGAGAGCGAAGCGTTGAGCGAGAGTGAAGAGGCATGAACCGCTTCGCCGAACTCTTGGATCGCCTCGCCTACGAGCCCGGCCGCAACAACAAGCTGCGGCTGATATCAGCCTATTTCCGCGAGGTCGGCGATCCCGATCGCGGCTATGCGCTGGCGGCACTGACCGGCGCGCTGTCGTTCAAGCACGCCAAGCCGGGCTTGATCCGCGATCTCATTATGGATCGCGCCGACCCGGTGCTGTTCGGACTGTCCTATGATTATGTCGGCGATCTCTCGGAGACGGTCGCGCTGATGTGGCCGAAGGCCGCACTGGCGAGCCACAACAACCCGCCGCCCCCGACGCTCACCGAGGTCGTCACCACGCTCCGCACCCTCGGCAAGACCGAGCTGCCTCGACAGCTCGCACGCTGGCTCGACGAGCTCGACGAGACCGCTCGCTGGGCGCTGCTAAAACTCGTCACCGGCGCGATGCGGATCGGCATTTCGGCGCGGCTGGCGAAGACCGCGGCGGCTGCGCTCGGCGACAAGAACCCGCATGAAATCGAATTGATGTGGCCGGGGCTGACGCCGCCCTACACCGAACTGTTCGCCTGGCTCGAGGGGCGCGGCGACAAGCCGCTCAATCTCGATCCCGCGCCTTTCCGCCCGGTGATGCTGGCGCATGCGATCGAGGACGCGGATTTCGCAAGCCTCGACGCAGCCGACTACATCGCCGAATGGAAGTGGGACGGCATCCGCGTGCAGGCGGTCGCGGGCCGCGATGCGCGCGGCCATCTCCAGGTGCGGCTTTATTCGCGCACCGGCGAAGACATCACCAAAAGCTTTCCCGACCTCACGCCCTCGTTGCATCTGCCCGGCGCCATCGACGGCGAGCTGCTGGTCGTGCGCGACGGCCGAGTGCAGAGTTTCAACGTGCTGCAGCAGCGGTTGAACCGCAAAGCGGTCTCGCCGAAACTGACCAAGGACTTTCCGATCCATCTGCGCGCCTATGATCTGCTCGGCGACGACGAGAACGATCTGCGCGAGCTGCCCTTCGCCGAGCGTCGCGAGAGACTCGAAGCTTTCGTTCATAAGCTGGAGGATCCCCGCATCGACCTGTCGCCGACCATCGCCTTCGATAGCTGGGAAGCCTTGCGCGAAGCACGCGCCGACCCCGCCAGCGCGGGCGCTGGTAACGATGCGGAAGCCGTCGAAGGCGTGATGCTGAAGCGGCGCGATGCGCCCTATCTGCCGGGCCGGCCGAAGGGGCAATGGTGGAAATGGAAGCGCGATCCGCACATCATCGATGCCGTGCTGATGTATGCGCAGCGCGGCCACGGCAAGCGCTCGTCGTTCTATTCCGATTACACTTTCGGTGTCTGGACCAGGAGCGAGGACGGCGAGCAGCTGGTGCCGGTCGGCAAGGCCTATTTCGGTTTCACCGACGAAGAGCTGATCGAGATCGACCGCTTCGTCCGCCGCAACACCACGGAGAAATTCGGCCCCGTGCACCATGTCGTGCACGAGCCCAACCAGGGGCTGGTGCTGGAAGTCGCCTTCGAGGGTCTGCAGCGCTCGACGCGGCACAAATCCGGTATCGCGATGCGCTTTCCGCGCATCAGCCGGCTGCGCTGGGACAAGCCGCCGCGCGACGCCGACCGGCTGGAAACGCTGGAAAAGCTGCTGAAGAGCGAGACAAATAAAGTTTTGGTAACCTCTGGCGGCGGCTAGCGGGTTCCCCATGTGCCCTGCGCCGTAGTAAGCTAACCGGCGAATCCGCGAGGAGAGGATCAATGCCCAACGACACCCGGGAATTGCCGGCCGCCCATGACGGCCTCAGTCGCTTTCTCGGCGGCACACCGCTCGCGGTCGCATTCCGGCTGGTCCTGCTGTCGATCCTGGTCGGCGTCGTGCTCGCCGCGATCGGGTTCGATCCCTACAACATCCTGCGCAGCATCCAGCTGTTGTTCCAGCGGCTCTGGGACCTCGGCTTCGACGCGGTCAACTGGCTGTGGCGTTACTTCCTGCTCGGCGCCGTGATCGTGATCCCGATCTGGTTCCTGTCACGGCTGTTTGGTTCGCCGCGCGGACGATAGCACGCGATCGAACTGCACTTGCTGGCGCCTCCCACCAGAGTAACGACCGCGCAGGTCTTCGCCATCGCCGCCCCCGCGATGATCGCGAACCTGACGACGCCGCTGATCGGCATCGTCTCGACCACGGCGATCGGACGGCTCGGCGAGCCCGCGATGCTCGGCGGCGTCGCGATGGCGTCCTTCATGTTCGATTGCATCTTCTGGCTGTTCGGCTTCCTGCGCATGAGCACGCTCGCCTTCACCGCACAGGCGATCGGCGCCGGTGAAACCGGCCAGCTGCGCGCGCATCTCGCGCGCGGCCTGGTGCTCTCGGCCGCCATCGGCGCGGGATTGATTCTGCTGCAGATACCGATCGGCGCCATCGTGCTCGGCGCGATGGGCGGCAGCGAGGCCGTCACGCGCGCGGCGAAGACCTATTTCACCATTCGCATCTGGTCGGCGCCGATCGTGCTGGCCAACTATGTCGTGCTCGGCTGGCTGATCGGCCAGGCGCGGGCCGGGCTCGCATTGACCGTGCAGGTCGCGATCAACCTCATCAACATGGTGGCGACGATGGCGCTGGTGGTCGGGCTCGGCGCCGGAATCGCCGGCGCCGCCATTGCCGCCGTCGTCGCCGAAGCCGGCGGATTGATCATCGACCTCCTGATTGCCAGGCGCCTGTCCAGGGGAACGCTGGCCGTTGCCCGCGCGGTACTGTTCGACCGCGCCGCGCTGATGCGCATGCTGACGGTCAACCGCGATATCATGATCCGCACCGCGGCGCTGATCGCGGCGTTCCTGTTCTTCACGGCGCAAGGCGCGCGCGCCGGTGACATCACGCTCGCCGCCAATGCCGTGCTCAACAATTTCCTGCTGGTCAGCGCTTTCTTCCTCGACGGGCTCGCCAACGCCGCCGAACAGCTCTGCGGCCAGGCGCTGGGCGCGCGCGATCGCGCCGCGTTCGCCGGCGCGACACGTCTGGTGGTGGCCTGGGGCTTTGCGTTTTCGCTGGTGGTGGCCGCGATCCTCGCCTCGCTTGGGCCGGCCCTGATCGACATCATGACCACCAGCGATGCTGTGCGCGCCAGCGCCCGCGACTATCTCTGGTTCGTTGCCGCCTCGCCGCTGTTGTCCGTATTCGCCTTTGCCTTCGACGGCGTCTATATCGGCGCGACCTGGGCCCGCGACATGCGCAACCTCATGATTGCCTCGCTCACGATCTTCCTCGGCACCTGGTTCGCGCTGCGCTCGTTCGGCAATGCCGGGCTCTGGGTGGCGCAGCTCGCACACTACGCCGCGCGCGGCGGCTTGCAGGCGCTGCGCTATCCGGCGCTGCTGCGGGCGTCGTTCGGGAAATCTTCGTAGCTTCGAAGGGTGGGCAAAGGCGCGCCAGCGCCGAGCTTCGCTCAATCCATCCTACGCACCTACGCCGGCCAATCCTCGGCGGTGATCGTTGCGGCATCCGCTCCTACAATCTCGGACAGCGACTCGCGCCCGGTACGCAGCAAGGTCGAGGCGAGATCGCGCTTGATGTCCTCGACGAGGCCAATGCCCTTGTAGACCAGCGACGAATAGAGCTGGATCAGGCTGGCGCCTGCGCGGATGCGCGTCAGTGCAGCGCCGCCAGAGTCGATGCCGCCGACACCGATCAGCGGGAACGCGCCCTCGGCGCGCACATAGGTTTCCGCCACCATCCGTGTCGCCAGCCGCAGCAGCGGCCGGCCCGACAATCCGCCCTGCTCCGTCGCGCGCGCCCCTTCACGCAAATGCGCCGGGCGCGCCAGCGTGGTGTTGGCGACGATCATGCCGTCGACCCGGCGGGAGCGGGCGATGTGCACGACATCGTCGAGCTCGGCCAAGCCCAGATCGGGGGCGATCTTGAGCAGCACCGGCGTGTCGCCGGCCTTCTCGCGTACGCGCTCGCGGGCGTCGATCACTTTCGCCAGGAGATCGTCGAGCTGCGAGGCCTGCTGCAAATTGCGCAGGCCAGGCGTGTTCGGCGAGGACACGTTGACGGTGAAATAGCTCGCGAGCGGCGCAAACATCTCGATCAGCTGCACATAGTCGGCGACGCGATCGGCCGAATCCTTGTTCGCCCCGACATTGACACCGACGATGCCGCCCTGATTGGCGCGCGCGGCGAGCCGCCGCAGCACGGCCGCGGCGCCGTCATTGTTGAAGCCCATGCGGTTGATCACGCCTTCATCGCGCTCCAGCCGGAACAGCCGCGGCCGCGGATTGCCGCTCTGAGGGCGCGGCGTCACGGTGCCGATCTCGACAAAGCCGAAGCCGAGCTTGAGCAGCGCATCCGGCACCTCGGCGTTCTTGTCGAAGCCCGCGGCCATGCCGACGGGGTTGGGGAAATTCAAGCCGAAGGCGCGCACCGCGAGCTTGGAATCATCCGACCTCAACCGCATCGGCGGCAGAAACTTCAGGCCCTGGATCGCGAGGCGATGCGCGTCCTCCGGATCGAGCCAGCGCAGCAATGGAAGGGAAAAGGCGTCGAAGGCGCGGATCACGGCTTCAGCTCCGGAATATCGTGAGTGCCGTCCGATCGCGCATGCATGCTGATCACGCGGCGGACCGCGCCGAGATCGAGCTCGCCGTAGAGATGCGGAAACAATTCGTCGTTGCGCGAGCGCTCCCAGCGCAGTGCCGGGCCGAGCGCATCGGCATCGACCTCGATCAGGAACAGCCCGGTCTGGCCGAAATAATGCTTTCGCGCGGTGCCGTCGACCTGGGTCGCGGTCGAGAAATGGATGAAGCCGTCGCGCGCATCGTCGCGGCTGCCGCGGTAAATGCCTTGTCGTTCGGCCTCGCGCCAGGCCGAGGCAGGGCAGATTTTGTAAATCGAGGACACGTGATTTGATCGGATAAGTGGTTGAACGTCTTATTTAAGTCATGGGCCTGCCGGCCAAGCTTCGAAAGTGATGTCTGGACCGTATCGGTGGGCTCTCTTTAACTCAAGGGCACCCTGTTACCTCTTGCGCCGGAATAAAAAACCCGGTTGATTCACGGACGTAATTCCCAAAAACCTTCGGGCGGGTCCGGCAATGGCAAAGCACCCCAAAGCGCCGCGGTTGCTGACCCACGAACAGATCTGGACGGCGCTGGACCGCCTCGCCGCGCGCGCCTCGCTGTCGCCGTCGGGGCTCGCCAAGCGCGCGGGGCTGGACCCCACCACTTTCAACAAATCCAAGCGTATTACCGTCGATGGAAGGGAACGCTGGCCCTCGACCGAATCGCTGGCGAAGGCGTTGGCTGCGACGGAGAGCTCGATCGACGCCTTCGTCGAGCTGATCGGCGACGGCACGCGGCCGGCGCCCTCGGTGCCGCTTCTGGCATGGGCTGCCGCCGCGCAGCGCGGACATTTCGATGATGACGGCCATCCCGCCGGCAAGGGCTGGGGCGAGGTGGCGCTGCCGCACGCCGGCGACGAGCACGCCTTCGCGCTGGAGATGTCCGGTGACGCGCTTTCGCCCGCCTATCGCGACGGCGATGTCCTGCTGGTCTCGCCGCTGGCGGCGATCCGCCGCGGCGACCGCGTGGTGGTGAAGCGGCGCGACGGCGAAATTGTCGTCGCCTGTTTGCAGCGAAGGACGGCGAAGCTGCTGGAGCTGACGGTGCTGGGTAGCACGCAGGGCGACCGCACGCTGGCCGCCGCCGAGGTCGAATGGATCGCGCGGATTGTGTGGGTCAAACAATAATTCGTCGTCCCGGACAAGTGAGCCAACGGGTCGGCGCAAAGCGCCGCCCGATGATAAACTCCGCGAACGCGATCCGGGACCCATAACCACAGGCCCGCATTGTTGCGCTCGCTGGAGCTCCAGCGCTTTCAAACAACAAACGCCTGTGGTTATGGGTCCCCGCTTTCGCGGGGACGACACAGTGTTCTAAGTCGCGTAATCCGGCTCTTTCCGGTCCAGGATCCGCTTCAGCGCGTCGAAATGCCGTTGTGCTGGACCGGGATGATAGAGGCTGCCTCCGCCGATATCGCGCTTGGTCTTCTCGACCACGGGCTCCGGCAGCTTCTTCAGGGGCTGGCCGGTCCACATCGCATAGATCTGAACCTGCGCCGAGCGCTCGACGTAATAGAGCCGGTCATAGGCCTCGGCGATGGTTTCGCCGACGGTGGAGATGCCGTGGTTGGCCATGAACAGGATGGTCTTGTCGCCGATCACACGCGCGAGCCGTGCGCCCTCCTCCGGATCGAGCGCGGGGCCGGTGTACTCGTCGTCATAGGCGATCTCGTTGATCATGCCGACCTCGGTCTGGCCGATCTCCTTGATGCGCGGATCTTCCAGCCGCGTCAGCGCGCTGGCATAAGGCATATGCGTGTGGAATACGGCCTTCGCCTGCGGCAGCGCCTTGTGGATCGGAGCGTGGATGCAGAAGCAGGAGCGCTCGACGTCGCCGGCGCCGCTTTTGATGAGGCCGTCGTCGATGCCGACTTCCATGAAAGACGACGCCGTCACCTCGGACCAGTGCATGCCGAACGGTATCTGGTAATAGCGGTCGCTGCGGCCGGGCACGACATAGGTCAGGTGGTTGAAAATGCCCTCGGAGAAACCGTGCATCCAGGCCAGCCGATGCGCCGCGGCGAGATCGACCCGCGCCTGCCATTCTTCAGCGCTGCATTCGGACAGTGTTTTTGGCGAAACGCGGAATTGCATTGGTAAGCTCCCGGCCGGTATTCGTTATTTCCCTTACTTTAGCGCAGTTTGCGCCGCTGTCGGCTGAAAATGCAGCGGGCCTGCTATCGCAATTTGCGTTGACAGTGCCGCGATGGTCGGTGCCGTCTTCCCTTCTCCCCTTGTGGGAGAAGGTGGCGCGGACAAAATCCGCGCCGGATGAGGGGTATGTCGCCGTGGAGAGAGACCCCTCGCCCGGCTCGCTGCGCGAGCTCTCCCACAAGGGGAGAAGGTGAAAAGATTAACCCGACCGCGCCAGCGCGCCGTCGATCATGTTGACGGCGTTCGCAATGCCGTAGACGGCGACAAAGGAGCCGAAGCGCGGGCCTTTCTCCTGGCCGAGCAGCACCTGGTAGAGCATGTTGAACCAGTCGAGCGACACGCCGGGACGGCCGTCCTTGCCCTTCTTGTTCGCGTCGAGGAATGGCTCGCGGCGGCCGATCTCGTAGACCACGTTCTGGATGACTTCGGCGGAAGAATCCGCCGGCAGGTTCGACAGCGCATCGCGCAGGTCCTGCAGCGCGGCGCGCTCGCCGTCGGTCGGCTCGCGGAATTTTTTTGTGGGCGCGACGAAGTCGCGATAGTAGTTGATGGCATAGCCGACCATGGCATCGAGCTTCGGATGGGTCTCGGGCGTCACACCCGGACGATAGCGGCCGATGAAACCCCAGAGCGTTTCCGCATTCTCCGCATTCGACGACGACACCAGTGTCAGCAGCAGCTGGAAGGTGACGGGCATGTCCGCCTTGGGCGGATGGCCCGAATGGATATGCCAGACCGGATTGGCGAGCTGCTGCCGCGCATCCTGGCGGACAAAACCCTCCAGGAATTGCTGGTAATCGTCGACATTGCGCGGGATCACGTCGAAGTACAGGCGCTTGGCCGCCTTCGGCTCGCGATACATGAACAGCGACAGCGACTCCGGAGAGGCGTAGCGCAGCCATTCGTCGATGGTGAGCCCGTTGCCCTTCGACTTCGAAATCTTCTGGCCCTGCTCGTCGAGGAAGAGCTCGTAGTTGAAACCTTCCGGCGGCGTGCCGCCGAGCGCCGCACAGATCTTGCCCGACAGCTTCACCGAGTCGATCAGGTCCTTGCCCGCCATTTCATAGTCGACGCCGAGCGCATACCAGCGCATCGCCCAGTCCGGCTTCCATTGCAGCTTGCAACGGCCGCCGGTGACGGGAAGCGTGACGCGCTCCTTCGTTTCGGGATCGTCATAGGAGATGGTCCCGGCCTTCGCGTCATGGGCGACGATCGGCACATACAGCACCTGTCCCGTGCGCGGGCAGATCGGCAGGAACGGCGAGTAGCTTGCCGCGCGCTCCTCGCGCAGGCTCGGCAGCATGATCTCCATCACCTTGTCGAGCCGTTCCAGCATGCGCAGCAGCGCCGCGTCGAACTTGCCGGACTTGTAATAGTCGGTCGAGCTGGCGAATTCGTAGTCGAAGCCAAACGTGTCGAGGAACGCACGCAGGCGCGCATTGTTATGCGCGCCAAAACTCGGATGCGTGCCGAAGGGGTCGGGCACGGTGGTGAGCGGCTGGCCGAGGTGCTTCTCCAAGAGCTCCTTGTTCGGCACGTTGTCCGGCACCTTGCGTAGGCCGTCCATGTCGTCGGAGAAGGCGATCAGCCGCGTCCTGATCTTGTCCTCGGTCAGCACGCGGAAGGCATGGCGCACCATGGTCGTGCGCGCGACCTCGCCAAAGGTGCCGATATGCGGCAGGCCCGACGGACCGTAGCCGGTCTCGAACAGCACCTCGTCCTTTGCATTGTCCTTGGGCTTTTTCTTCAGCCGCGCCACAATCGCTTTCGCCTGCTCGAACGGCCAGGCGTTGGATTGTTCGGCAACCGAGCGCAGGTCGCCCGGGCTGGCTGAGAGTTCGATCGTGGACATTAAGGCCTCCGGGCCGCGGAAATTAGCCGACAATCGTAGGGTGGGCAAAGCGAAGCGTGCCCACCGTGACGAAAATGGTGGGCACGGCGCAAGCGCGCCTTTGCCCACCCCACAAAATCAAAACGGGCTCACCGAGAAATAGCGCAGCCACAGATCGGTGTAGCGGCCTTTTTCCCAGACCCGGAACAGCGCCCAGTTCAGCGCCTGCCGCAAGAGATCGTTGCCCTTGCGCACGGCGATGCCGACGCCCTCGCCGAAATAGCGGCTCTCGACGAACGGTCCGCCCGAAAAGGCGCAGCAATCGGCGGAGTCGGTGCCATTGACCCAGAACGCCAGCGAAATGCCGTCGCCGAAGATGAAATCGACCTCGCCGCGGCGGAGCGCGGTACGCAGCGCATCGTCATTCGGATAGGCGTGGAGCTCGGCGTCGGTGAACATCGCCTTCAGATACGCCTCATGGGCGGAGCCGGCGATGGCGCCGACCTTCTTGCCCTCGAGATATTCGGGCCTGATCTCCGGCATCACCGCATCCCTGCGCGACACGAAGCGGGCCGGTGCGCGGTAATAGGGATCGGTGAAATCGACGCGGGCGCGAAGCTGCGGCGTCACGCCCATGGACGCAATGATGGCATCGCCCCGGTTGCTTGCAATCGCATCGAGCAGCGTCTCGAAGCGGCGCATCTGGACGGTGCAGGTGACCTTGATCTCGTCGCAGAGCGAGCGCGCCAGATCGACATTGAAGCCGGCCGGGTTGCCGTCAGCGCCGGTGAAGTTGAAGGGCGGATAATCGGTCTCGGTCAGGAAGCGGATCACCGAGATACGGGAGAGATCGGGCCGCTCCGGACGTCGCCGCGGGTCCCAGAAGCCGGGCACGGCCTGGGGCGCGGCCTCCACCTTGGCCGCTGGCGCGGCGGGCGCCGGGGTGGGCTGCGCTGCCGGCTTGGGCGCGGTCTGGGCCTGCGCAGCCGCGCCCGCGAAGGCGAGCGCCAGCATGGCGGCTCCGGCCCACGCACAGCGGGCTGGCAGCGATCTGGCAATGGGCAACAAGGCGGTCTGCAACGATCTGAGCCGGGAATGTTGGGTATGGGGCCTTATAGACCATCCGCCGCGGGATGCGAGCGGCGTTTGGCGTTAACTAAAGGCCGGTCAGAGATACCGCTTCAAATCGGCCGCGGCCTCGTCGGGTTTCCGGTTCACATTGAAGGGGGAGACGAACCTGCCGTCGCGATCCATCAGGTAGATCAGCGCGGTGTGGTCCATGGTGTAGTCGCCGTCCTTCAGGGGAACCTTCTTGGCGTAGACCCGGTAGGCGGTGATGACCTTCTGGAGCGCGGCGGCATCGCCGGTCAGGCCCTTCAGGTGCGGGTCGAAGCTCGACAGATAGTCCTTCATGGCCGCGGCGGTGTCGCGGTCGGGGTCGACCGAGATGAAATAGGCGTTGACCTTGTCGGCGTCCTTGCCCATCGCGCGCAGCACTTCCGAAATCTCGAACAGCGAGGTCGGGCAGACGTCAGGGCAATGGGTAAAGCCGAAGAAGATCAGGGTCGGGCGGCCCTGCAGGTCCTTCTCGGTCACAACAGCCCCGCTCTGGTCGGTGAGCTGGAACGGCCCGCCGATCGCGGCCGGCGCGGTCACCCCGCGCACGCCGCCCATGGCCCATAGCATCACCAGGAGCCCGAGCAGCAGGCTGGCGGTAAAGGCGGTGACGATCACCAGCGGGCGGGCGGCGGTCCGGTCCATGCGCGAATTCCCTTGAACGTCAGAAGCAACTGGCGAAGCCGGCGGCGATAGTCTCGAAGAACACCGCCGTGCCGTAGTGGAACCAGAGCCCCAATGCTCCCACGAGCAGCAGGGCGCCAAGACTGGCCCCACCCCAGAGCACGGCCAAGCGCAGTCCATCCCGGGGGCGGGACACGGCAATAGTCGGCTTAAGGGTGGAAAGTGGCTGGGCCATGACCTCTCACTTAGGACCTGCCGCAAAAGCGAGCAAGCGCCCCAAGGGCGCCTGCGATCACGTCATGCTGATGGAATATCCGTAACTTAGTGCGAAGTCGGCGTCCTGGTCGCCGAGGCCTGGGCGTCAAGGTAGCAGGGCTTGTAGAGGGCCTGTAATTCCTTGCCGCGCAGGAAGATCATGTGCGGGGTCAGGCCGCCGCGCGCATTGATCCAGCGCTTCACCGGCGACGGATACATCGAATACAGCATCTGGGTCGCCTCGGGATTGGTGATGGCGCGGCCATTGGCGCCGAAATCCCACGCCGCATGGAAGCCGAGGGTGGCGTGCGAGGTCACGCAGATCCGGTCACGAGGGATCGCGCCGAGAACGATGGTGCAGGCCGAGGCGCAGAGCCCGTCGATGATGACGGCCTCGCCGGAGGATCGCAGGCCCTGATATTTGTCGACGTAGGTGCCGATCCGGCCGCCGCGGTCGTCCGCGATCCGGACCACGGCATGGCTTGGCGCCATTCCAATCAGCAAGAGAACGACCGCCAGCAACCACGTCGCGAGTCTCATGTCCTGCCCCAGTTCAATCGAAAATCGAATCTGACTGTCTTGGTGATGATGCGGTACGCAGGGTGTTTCGGGATCGTGATTTTGTCTAGGCGGCCGGGATGCTCCAACTTAAATTCAAATCGGGTGTTGCAGGCGTGCTGCACTTACGTAGGTTTTGGACCGCAGATGGGGCCGCGCCGGTCCCAAACTGGAACAGGTTAATATTTCCTTGCCGTAATTTTCCGGATACGCAAAAAGAAAGCCCCGCGGAAATCCACGGGGCTTTCTGGCTCAGGCCGAAAATCAATCAGAAGGTGCAGCGTGCCTTAGTCGCGGTCACGCTTGATGATCACCTTCTCGGAAGGCTCCTCGCGCTCTTTCCTGATCACCGTGGTGTGCTCGTCGCGCGGTTCTTCGCGCTTGATCACGGTGGTGCGGTCACGCTCGTGTGACACACCGACGGTGACGCCCGCGCCCACGGGGCCGACGCCGACGCCCACCCGGGTTTCGTCCGCGTTCGCAGCCGGAATGGCGAGAGCCAAGCCCGCGACGGTCGCCAGTGCAATTGCCAATTTCATTGTCTCATCCTCCAGAAGCTGCCCACTGCTGCACTAATGCGGCCCCCGCACAGCTGTTCCCGGAACAAAATTCGGACAAAGCGCGGAACCATTTGTAAAATTGGCTTTGCCAAACGCTTGCCGGGTGAAATCCAATGCCAATGAAATTGCGATGTGTCGCCGCCGCGGCCGTGCTGTGCTGCGCGAGCCCCGCGCTCGCGGATACGATCACCGTCAACGGCTTGACGCGGACATTCACGGCCGTGCTGCCGGCCGAGAAACCGGCGCCGCTGGTGATCGCCCTGCACGGCAATACCCAGAGCGGCGACGACATGGCGACGCGGACATCGTGGCCAGCAGTTGCCAGGCGCGAAAAGTTCGGCGTGGTGTTTCCGGACGGACTGAACCGCGCCTGGGCGGACTCGAGGTCTGCCGAAATGCGCGCGGGCCGCACGCCGCCAGAAGGGACCGACGACGTCGCCTTCATCACCAGGCTGATCGAAAAATATGTCGGCGACGGCAGCGCCGATCCGAAGCGCATCTATGTCACCGGCGTCTCCAATGGCGGCGCGATGACCATGACGCTGGTCTGCGCCCGCGCCGATCTGTTCGCCGCCGGCGCCAGCGTCATCATGAATTTCGCCGATGAATCGGCCGGCGCCTGCCATCCCTCGCGGCCGGTGCCGATGCTGCTGATGAACGGCACCGCCGATCCGTTGATCCCCTATGAGGGCGGGCGCGGCAACAGCCGCTTTGCGGCCGACGGCTATTGGTCCACCGGGAAGACGCTGGCCTTCTGGCGGCGGATCAATGGCTGCGAGGAAAACGATGCAGCTTCAACCGATCTCGACGACCGCGACGCGACGGATGAGAGCACGGTGACGCGTGTTGAATCGCGCTGTGCGGAAAGGCGCGACGTCGTGCTCTACCGCATCAATGACGGCGGCCATCGGATGCCCGGCAGTTTCAACGACACACGCTTTCCGCGCATGGTGAATTACATGCTGGGCCCGCAGAACCACGACATCGACGGCGCGGAAGCGATCTGGGGATTTTTCAAGCGGTTTCCATGAGGCTGGCGCCGTGGCGCCCACCGCGCTAGGAAGGGCCGCCAATTTCCAGCCGGAGAACCCCATGAGCATTCAGCGTTTTGAAACCGGGCCGCGCATGAGCCAGGCCGTCGTCCACGGCAACACCGTCTACCTCGCCGGTGTCGTCGCCAACACGGCCAAGGGCGAGAGCGTCACCAAGCAGACCCAGGAGATCCTGTCGATCATCGACGGCCATCTGGCCAAGGCCGGCACCGACAAATCAAAACTGTTGTCGACGAATATCTACATCACCGACATGAAGAATTTTGCCGAGATGAACGCGGTGTGGGACGCCTGGGTTTCGCCCGGCAACACGCCGGCGCGCGCCACCGTCGAGGCGAAGCTCGCCGCCCCGCAATATCTCGTCGAGATCATGGTGGTCGCGGCGAAGTAACGCCGCGCGTTCCCGGATGGATCGCCCGCTGCCCCGGATCGCAAACGCGATCCGGACAATTTTCATCCATCTCTCACGCGCTGATCCTCGCGCCCGCAGCATCGTCGATATCGGCCTGCAGCCAGCGCGCGATCCGACGCCAGGAATGGCTCAAAGCCTTGCGTCCCATGAAAAGGCTGAGGTGATCGCACGGCTCGGCGGCGCGCTCCAGCCACACCAATTGCGTGCCCAACAGCCGCGCCGTGGCGAACGCCTGCTCGCCGGGCACAATGATGTCGCTCTCGCTAGCCAGCAGGAAGACTGGCACCTTCACCGCGGCAAGATCGATCGGGCGGCCGAGCGCGACGAAGCGTGCCTTGGCGATCCGGTTCTCGCGGAAAATCCAGTCGGTCGTCTCGACATAATACGTGCCCGGCAGATCCAGCGTTTCGTGATGCCAGCGCTCGAAACGATCGATCAGCGCCTTGGCTTTATCCGAACCGTCGCCGAGATCCCGTTGCAGCGCCTCTTCCACGTCATGCAGGCAGAGCGGAAGGCTCCAGAACTGAAGCATGAGTTTGCCGCTCACGATTCCATCGCCCTGGCGTATCAACTGGTCGAAGGGTTGCCGCGAAAGAGCAGCAATCCTGGATATCTCCGACGGCACGGAAACGTCGATCGGGCTGCCTGCGAGCACGAGCCGCCGTACCTTGCCGGGAAAGCGAGCGGCATAGATAACCGACAGCCATCCGCCCTGGCACAGGCCGACGAGATCGATCGGCGTGCCGATCTCATCGATCGCCACATTGAGATCGGCAAGATAATTGTCGATGGAAAAATAACGCATCTCCGGTGTGGCCGAGCGCCAATCGGTGACGTAGATGCGGTTCACGCCGCCTTTTTGAAGCGCCTCCACGAGGCTGTGGCCGGGCGCGAAATCCGCAATCAGCGCCCGATGCAGCGCATAGGGGGCGCAGACGAGAAGCGGCTGCCCGGCGCTTCCGCGCGAAAAATCCCGCAAGCGCATCGACGGGAGCCGCAGCGCGACCGCGTTCTCCGTCGTCCAGGCAAGCGGCGTCTGGTCGGCTGCGCGGGAGGGCGTCAGCTGGTGCTCGTCGAACCATTGCAGATAGGCATTCAGCGCCAATCGCGTGGCGTCTAGCGGCCACAGCCAGACCTGATGCGCCCAATCCGCGTGGGCATTCTGGTCCGGCGTTTTCGCTTTTTCGCTCACGCTGATTCACCGATTGATCGCGATCAGGCCGGTTGGCCCCGATCAAGAACCGACGGTTTCGCAGCCCTGCTTTTACGCCAATTCCGGCGTGGACCCCAGCCTGATCGATGTACAGGCACTCACGATTGCGGGACGGCGCGGCCGCAGCCGCGCCGTCTGGTCTACGCCGCGCGTGCGGCTGTTTTCTCGGCCTCGATCTTTCGCGAGAACAGCCAGCGGAAATAGGTCAGCGGCGCGTCGGCTCCTATCGCGAGCAACTGATAGTTCGGATCGGCGTCGAACACCTTCTGCTGCGCCTCGATGATGTCCTTGTCCTCGTTGAACCCTTCCTCGAGCGAGTGACGCAGCGACAGCGCAATGTTCGGGTTGTCGATCTCGAAGTCGTGCAGATAGTTCCAGAAGAAGTGCGTGGAGCTCCGCGTCTCCGGCGTCATGAACTGCGCGTTGCGGTACGACCGCGTGCCTGGGACTGCAACGCCCTTCTCCACGCCCCCTCCTGCGGGCGCGAAGGTGGTGTCGAGCGTGAAGATGCCGGGAATGATCATGCGGCCGATATTGCGGCGATCGATCTTGTCGGTTTTGTTCGAAATGACCTTCTTGTGATAGGGCGGCGGCTCGGCGCCCATGTGCCAGCGCTCGACACGGAAACCGTCATCCAGCTTCTCGATCGCGACCGGCTTGGTCTTGTAGGCATATTCCTCGGAGCCGCCGAGCGTGTTGGTGTGCACGAAGGCGAGATGCGCGAAGTCAGAGAGGTTGTCGACGATCAGGAGCCAGTTGGCCTTGTAATGCATGTAGCCGGGCAGCCCCCGCCATTTGGGATCGGCGAGCGGCGGATAGTCGAGGATCAGTTTCGGATCAGCCTTCTCGGGATCGCCGGTCCAGATGAAGATCAGATTGTAGCGCTCGACCACGGGATAGCTGCGCACACCGAGTTTTGGCGGGATGTTGTCCTGGCCGGGAATCTGGATGCACTTGCCGTCGGAAGCGAACTTCATGCCGTGATACATGCAGCGGATGTCATCGCCTTCGATGCGGCCCATCGACAAAGGGGCTGCACGGTGACAGCAGCGATCGTCCAGCGCGACGACCTTTCCGCTCGAACCGCGATAGAGCACGATCGGCTTCTCAAGAATCGTGCGCGCCAGCTTCTTGCCGTCGATCAATTCGTGATTCCAGGCCGCGACGTACCAGGAATTGTAGAGAAAGATTCCGTCGTCGTTCATGTCACCCTCCCAGTTGCACTTGTTCCAGTTTCTAGGTCATCGGCACTTCCGCGAGAACGAGATTTGTCTGGACACACTGTCCAGGTGGATGGACAATCCTGCGATGGATTGGCGAGATTGGGAGTTGTTTTGCGAGGTGGTCCAGCACGGCGGCTTCAGTGCCGCCGCGCGCGTGCTCGGCCACCCCAAATCGAGCCTCAGTGCTGCAGTGCAGCGGCTCGAAGGCCAGCTCGGGTTGCGGCTGATCGAGCGCACGACACGACATCTTCGCCTGACCGATGCGGGCGACACCATCTATCGACGGGTACAACCGCTGTTCGTCGCTCTGCATGAGACGAAGAGCGAGGCGCTGGCCATGAGCAGCGCCGTGACAGGCACGCTTCGCATCAAGTCGCCTTATGAATTCGGCGCCCATCACGCAGGCCCGGTGGCCTGCGAATTGATGGCGCGCTATCCCGATCTCACCATCCGGATCGATGTGGAGCACGAGATCGTCAATCCCGTCGCCGAGAATTACGACATCGTGTTCGCCATGCTGGAGGCGCCACTGCCGTCGGCCGGGATCGTCATCCGCCGGGTGTTCACGCTGGAGCGCGGGCTGTTCGCCGCGCCGGTGCTGCTGCAGCGCTTCGGCGAACCGCAAACGCTGCAGGACCTTGCCCGACTGCCGCTGCTTGCCGGCCCCAGCGACACCGCCTGGGCGATCACACCGCCCGCAGGGCCGGCCGAACACCTAGCCGTGGAGAAGGCGAAGCTGGTGAGCTCGAACGCCCATATCCGCCTGCAAGCGGCGCTCGCCGGCCATGGCGTGCTGAGGGTGACGGCAAGCTTTGCCCGCTCGGCCGTCGAGGCCGGCTCGCTACGGCGTTTGCTGCCGGACCATCTTTGCGATCCGCTGTCCGTACATGCGCTCTTGCCCGCGCGCCAATTTGTGCCCGCCAAAGTGCGCTGTTTCCTGGATGCGCTGGAAGTCCATGCCCATGGCGCCGCGGCGCTGGAAGCCGAGCCCCTGCCCGGCTAACCAATTTTTGACAGATTTCCGGGAACCCCGGCATCCCTGCCGCATCCAATACTCGGATTTGCCAAGTTATGAGCGAGGCTATCATGCCCCAAGCGCCAGCACCCCAGACCATTCCGGCCGCGGCCGGCGATGCCGAACTCGTCCGCCGGGCGCTCATCCGCGACGAGACGGCCGTGCGCGCCATCATCAAGGCCAACAACCGCCGGCTCTACCGGCTGGCGCGCTGCATCCTGCGCAACGATGGCGAGGCCGAGGACGTCGTCCAGGAGACTTATGTCCGCGCCTTCACCCATCTCGCCGATTTTCGCGGCGACTCGAGCCTTTCGACCTGGCTGTCGCGGATCGCGATGAACGAGGCGCTGGGCCGGCTGCGCCGCCAGCGCGCGAGCGTCGAGCTATCGTCGCTGCCGCAAGGCGCGCTTGAAGCGCAGATCATCCAGTTCCCCCTGATGTCGGCCGCCGGCGATCCGGAACAATCCATGGCCCAACGTGAAATCCAGCATGTCGTCGAAGCCGCGATCGATGAACTCCCTGAGCCGTTCCGCATGGTGTTCATCACGCGCGTGGTCGAAGGCATGAATGTCGAGGAGACCGCCGAAATCCTCGATCTTAAGCCCGAAACGGTGAAGACGAGGCTGCACCGCGCCCGCGCCATGCTGCGTGACAATGTCGAGAAGAAGATCGGTCCGGTGGTGATGGACGCGTTTCCATTCGCCGGCCGCCGCTGCGACCGCCTGACGGAGGCCGTGCTGAAGCGATTGGGCTACGCGTAAATTTTTTCCGGAACCTCGCAACACTTTCGTCATCCAACTCCTGTGCACAACAAGTGCCTACGTGGCGCCACAGGAGGATCCAACATGTTCGTTCGTTTAGGTGCGGCACTCGCCGCGATGACGCTTTTGAGCGGCGCGGCGTTCGCGCAAGGCGCGAAGCTTACCGATCCGCAGATCGCGCATATCGCCTATACCGCCGGTGTGATCGATGTCGCGGCCGCCAAGCAGGCGCAGACCAAGGCCAGCAACAAGGAAGTCAAGGCGTTTGCCGACGACATGGTGCGCGACCATGAAGTCGTGAACAAGCAGGCGCTCGACCTCGTCAAGAAGCTCAACGTCACGCCCGAGGACAACGACACCTCGAAGGCGCTGTCGAAGCAGGCGGCCGACAAGCTCGCCGAGCTCGGCAAGCTCAGCGGCGCTGCCTTCGACAAGGCCTATGTCGCCAACGAAGTCGCCTACCACAAGGCGGTCGACAGCGCGCTGGAGACGCAATTGATCCCGTCGGCCAGCAACGCCGAGCTGAAGAGCCTGCTGCAGACCGGCCTGAAAATCTTCCAGGGACACGAGCAGCACGCCGAACATGTCGCGGCGAGCCTGAAGTAGGAGCTTTCCATGCAGCAGGGATGCCTTCGCCTGATGGTGGCTGCGCTCGCTTTCGGCGCGTCGGCCATCCCGGCGCATGCCGCGACGGTCCAGATCGTCATGGAGAATCTGGTGATCTCGCCGGCCGAGACTACGGCCAAGGTCGGCGATACACTCGAGCTGGTGAACAAGGACGTGTTTGTCCACACCGCGACCGCCCGAAACGGCGATTTCGACGTGACGATGCCGCCGAAGAAGACGGTGACCTACGTTCTGAAGAAAGCGGGCGATGTCGATTATTACTGCCGCTTTCATCCCAACATGAAGGCGACGCTCAGGATCGAGCCGTAGCCTGCGTCTTGACCTCCGAGGTAATCGATTTGGTCTTTTCCCCCTCCGATAGTTGAGCCGCCGACCAAACCGGCTCAATAACAGGAGATGAGACATGACCGACGTCAACACGATCGCCCGCCGCTACATCGAGCTGTGGAACGAGAGGACGGCGAGCCGCCGCCGCGAGATGCTCAGCGCCGACTGGACGGCGGACGCGAAATACGTCGACCCCGTGATGAGCGGCGACGGCCATGACGGCGTCGACGCGCTGATCGCGGGCGTGCAACAACGCTTTCCGGATTTCAGCTTCAGGCTGATCGGCGAGCCGAACGGCTATGGCGATAACCTTCGCTTCTGCTGGGGCCTCGGCCCCGACGGGGTCGACAGCCCGATCAAGGGCACCGATTTCGCCGTGCTGAAGGAGGGTCGAATCCGATCCATCACCGGATTTTTGGATCAGGTGCCGCAAGGCGCGTGATCGCCCACAACCCAGCGTAACGCGCGTCAGCGCGTTACGCTTTCTCCATCGCAAGCTCCGCCTTGAGACTTTCGACATCGCGATAGATCGAGGCGACCGCCAGCACGCGTCCACCCTGCTTGTAACGCAGGATGCAATCCCGGCCCTTGATATCGCCGTCGACCGCGATCTCGTCCCACTTCTCGGCGTGGCCGACATAGTTGATCGGCACATCGTAGTGCTGGCTCCAGAAGAACGGCACGGCATTGAAGACCTCGCGGCGGCCGAGCATGTTGCGCGCGGCGGTCTGGCCCTGGCGTTCCGCCACCACCCAATGTTCCACGCGAATGTTTTCGCGGGAATGCGGGTCAGGCCAGCGCGCGATGTCGCCGGCGGCGTAAATGCCGCTCGTGCTGGTTTCGAGATAGGCGTTGACCGTCACGCCGCGGTCGATCGCAAGCCCTGCCTGCTCGGCCAGGGCGAGACGCGGGCGCACGCCGACGCCGACCACGACCAGATCCGCCTCCAGCGTGCCGCCGCTCTTGAGCGTGGCTCGCTTGCCGTCGATGGCGGCGACGGTATCGCCGAGATGGAAGATCACGCCGTGCTCTTCGTGGAGGCTCCGCACGAAGTCTCCCATGTCAGGCCCAAGGATGCGCTCCATAGGCCGCTGTTCGGGCGCAACGACATGAACCTCGATGTCGCGAGCGCGCAGCGCCGCTGCGGCTTCGAGCCCGATGAAGCTCGCGCCGATCACGACCGCGCGCTTTGCGCCCTTCGCATTTTCAATGATCGCGCGACAGTCGGCCAGCGTTCGCAAGGTGTGGACGTGCGGTTGGTCGGCGCCCGGTATCGGCAGCCGCACCGGTTCGGCGCCGGTCGCCAGCAACAGGCGGTCATAGGCCACGGTCTTGCCGTCGCCAAGCACGACCCGGCCGGCCTTTGCGTCGATCGCGGTGACGTTGGTCGCGAGCTGGAGGTTGATCCTGAACTCGGTGTAAAAACTGTCGGGGCGCAGCGGCACCCAGTCTTCCGGCGCGCTGCCGGCAAGGTAATCCTTTGACAGGTTCGGTCGATCGACCGGCGCCGCGGTGTCGCTGCTCAGCATGGTGATCTGGCCGCCATACCCCTCGCGCCGCAGCATCTCCGCCGCCGCAAAGCCGGCCGCGCCGCCGCCGACAATCACGATCCGGCGCGGCGCATCGGCGGGCGCCGCTTTCGGCGGTTGCGGCTGATCCTGCTTCGTGCGGACAAAGATGCGGCCGCCCTCCTGCTCCACTCTCCAGACCGAGAGCGGCGAGAGCGCCGGCGCGCGGGTCGCCTCGCCGGTGCGCAAATCAAAGCAGGCATGATGCCAGGGGCAGCGGACGCTCGCGCCCACCACCAATCCGTCAGCGAGCGGCCCGTGATAGTGGCTGCAATGCGCGTCGATCGCGAAAATCTCTGATCCCGCACGCACCAGCAGGACTTCCTGATCACCGACATGACCGACCAGCATGTCGTTCTTGAAATCGCCTGCACTAACGCCCAGCGCGAGATCGGGACCAGCGGGCGGATTTTGATCTTCGGCCATTTCAGTGTCCTCCTCCGCTGTAGATGATTATTTCACCGGGAAGTTCCTGCCGAACATCAAAGCACGTCAGCTCGATCGGTTCCTGACCAATCGAACCCACGGACCGGAAGCCACCTAGCCGCTCGCAGCGCGGTCCACCTCAGCGAGGTCGAGGTTGCGATCGGGGCCGTGGGGAACCACCGACTGACCAGGCTCAAGACGGAGCTGGGTGCCATCGAGATGCACAGTGACGATATCAGGTTCGAACGACACCAGGTTAGAGATGCGACCGACCTCGGGATAGGCGTTAGGATACGACCATGCCGCCTGACGCGCGTCACCGATCGAGTAATAGCTGCAGAGTCCCTTGTACGGGCAGAACGTCTGGAGTTTCACAGGCGTGAGGGCGGACTCATCGATGTCGTCGCGTGGAACGTACCAGCGCGGCGCGAAACCGGACTCGTAGAGAACCAGCGGCCGCTTGCTATCGGCGATGATCCGGTCGCCATGGCGGACCACGAGGTTGCGGGAGGTCTGGCGAATGTCGATGCGGTGATAGGGGTCCGCGGCATGGCCGAGGATACGTTCGTCTTCTTCATAGAAAGCATCCATGGCGCGCCAGGCGAACGCGACGCGTGCCTGCAATTCGCTCGCGTAAGCGGGCAGGCCGGTGTGCTGCCACGCCCCTCGCGGTGCGACGTGCTGCTCATCCGCTCGGACGCTATACCAGGACGTGAGGCCGAGATCGGAGTGTTGGGTCGTATACTCGGTGTGTTCCAGCACATGCGGAGATATGTCGGCCTCCGGATAGTAGGCTACCGGATAGCGGCCTGGTTCGAACAGCAAGAGAACATTCTCGCTTTCGGCTATCCAACGTCCTCCGAAGCGCACACGCATGCGCCTGCGCAATCGCTCGACGTACAACAGCTTTTCGGGCAGCGGTTCGGGTACAAGGAACCGGCCGATTGCTCCCGTTGAGAGCGGACCTTGTTGCCAGGACAATCCCACGGCTTTCTCCTATTAGGTTGGATGATCGAGGCGGGAGACCTCACCAGATGTCACCTACCCGCGTGCTTGCTCAAAAAATCGCCGATGGCTCTCGCGATTTCAGCGTAGTGCGTCTCCAGTGCGAAGTGACCGGTATCGAAGAAGCGGACCTCCGCCTCGGGAATGTCGCGCCGGAACGCTTCGGCGCCCGGCGGAAGGAAGAACGGATCGTTCTTGCCCCACACCGCCAAAAGCGGTGGCTTGTGCGTCCGGAATTATTGCTGGAATGAGGGGTAGAGCGCAACATTGCTCTTGTAATCGCCGAAGAGGTCGATCTGGACTTCACACCTGGGCCCTGAAAGCTGAAGCACCGACGAACCACTGAAGCCCCGCCGCTCAACTGCGTCGTTGCTGCAGCAACGGTCCGCCACGGATCGGCGCGAGATTTGTACAGCCGTTGTACGGAGTTCTCTGCTGGCTAGCGAAGTCGCCTTCCAAAAATCGCGGAAGCACCTATTTTCAATAGACTTTTTTGGGTTGGAGCGGGCGAAGGGAATCGAACCCTCGTATGCAGCTTGGGAAGCTCGACGTTTCTCCGGCATCACAAAGGGTTAGCTGCAAAACCGCGCGCAAGTGCGCCAAGGCAGATCAAAGGGTTGCGCCGGCAAAGCAAAACGCCGAGTTCGAGCCGCTCGAGCACTCAGTTTACGAAGGTCGTCGACGCCTCGGCCGCTACCTTCGGATCGCGCCGACATGGTACGCCGCATATGATGCTGAGGATCGCCCGCTGGGCGAGTTCTCGCGGCCTCAGGACGCGTATGCCGCGGTCTCCGGCATCTCCGGAGGGGGCGAATGATGGGCGCGCTCTCGGCCGCCGCGACGGCCCTTTACGACAAGATCAACGGCGCAAACTCGCGCTCAGAGCTCGAGGAATTGCAAACCGCGATATGGCGCGTCTACTGGCCCGGCACGCTCAGCGACACCGATGCGCAGTTCCTCACGGAGGCCATCGAGAAGCGCAAGCCGAGCCGCGGCTCGGTGACCGTCAGGCCCGTCGCCGCGCTGCATGGCCGCGTCTCTTCGCGTTTCACGCCGCGGCCGCGCAAGAGGCTTCTGACTGACGAGGAGCGCATCAAGCGCCGCAACCGCAAACGCATGCTCGGGGGCTCGAGCGCGCTCCCCGACACGATCCGCCATCACTACACCGAAGGCGAGCGCGCTGTTCTCTGCATCGTCGCCGGCGAAGTTAAGCGGCACGGAATCTGCGACTTGTCGATCGACGAGATCGCCGATCGCGCGGGCGTCGGTAGGACCACGGTGCAAAATGCCATGCACGAAGCGCGACGCCAGGGTCACCTTCAAATCACTGAGCGTCCGCGTCGTGGTGCGAAGAGCGAAACGAACGTCGTCATGATCGTCTCCGCCGAATGGCGCGATTGGATCAAACGCGCGCCGTCGGCGGCGCATCGGATAGGGTCCAAAATGTCAGTTTTAGCCAAAAAAGCGAGCACCTTAAAGAGCACAGATATAACAAATACGGATTCAATAAAGCATCAGCGTCCGCGGATAGAAGGGGCTTTCCGAGGTGGTACTCGCCGCGACAGCCCCCCACCCCATGGGGGGCTCGCCCGTGGAGGATCAAGAAATGTCATCTGATTTCTACTACAAATCGTCTCATTCGCGCCGGTTGAGAGAGCGTCGCCTCGCGCTGGATGGCCACACGTGCGTTGTGCCTGGTTGCGGCCAGAGAGCGACGACGATCGATCACATCAAGCGGCGGACGCGGCGGCGGCGCTGATACGATCCAGAACACGCGCTCGCTTTGCGGCGAACATGATCGCTCGATCAAGGAGATGTCTGACGGCAGGCCGCCGAAAGGGCGGCAAGCTAATCGTCAAGGGTTGCTTCGCGGACGGCTCACCGCGCGATCCTAGTCATCCTTGATACACCGGCGGACCTCGGTAATGAGCAACCACCCCCCAGTAACTCGTGGTACCCCCCCCAGTCAGCCACCCCTGGCTGACTGGGGGATGGTAAGCGGTCTAACACCGGCGATCCAGCTACAGGTTAGCCACCTACGGCTGAGCCGTAGGTGGTGCCGCTGTTCCGAATTGGCACCACGGGCTGACCTCTATTTGTTCCGAGTGAGCACAGGTAGAAGCTTTGCAATGTTCGCAATTTGCGAAGGTTGGCCGCCGGCCTCGCGCTCTGTCGCCTGGTCGGGCCAGAGGCCGCACAGCTATGCGGCCTAATCCTTCAGGAGAACAATCAATAGAACCTTCAGCAGAACCGCTACTCTACGAAATATAAAGCCAGAGTTCGCGCTCGATACACTCGAGCGAAGGCGATAGAAATGGGAACACTGCATCGAAACTACGGGCCTTGGGATGGGGATGCCACCAGCTAACGCGGTTCTCGTTAAGGGCCGACGGCTTTCAGGTCAGAGGGGCATCAAAACTTTGAATATCTGCGGCCGGGACCGGCACCCTAGCCCCACATTTTTTGCCGCAGAATTCTCGGAAATTATTTTTTTAATAAGCGGCGCTGCGCAAGGACGGACTGGACCGCTTTCAGCGAGAGCACGGCGGGGCTGGGGGTGGTCAAAAGTCTGGAAGCTGATTCCTGCTGACCGGTATCCCTGGTTCACACGCAAAAGGTTGGAATTAAATACAAAAAGCCACTTTGGTTTTGTTGCCGGTTTCCTACGATCAGGGGGGTGGGAACAAATCAATCCCCAGCCACAAAGGCCCGGCGGACCATGTCGCAAATTCGGTAGGTGCTGCGGTGCTCAAATCGCTGGGCAGATTCTTGTACCGAAGAACGCGGCCTTAGCAGCGCAAGCTCTATGGAGATCTTGGTGTCCGGAGGAAGGGCAATGCCGTGGGCCACAAATACCGTCGTCGAAGCGAGACGAGAGTTCGTTACGCTGGCCGAAGTGCCTGGTGCAAACGTCAGGGCTCTCTGTCGAAAGTTCAATGTGAGTCCAAAGACAGCTTACAAGCTGCTGAAGCGCTTTCGGGCGAGAGGGGACCAGGGGCTTCAGGATGTTTCACGACGTCCTCTCAACAGCCCGTCGAAAACCCCTGACCGTGTGGAGAGGGATGTGTCCTCCATCCGTGCGACCCATCCACAATGGGGAGGACGACGGATCGCTAGAGAACT
>DATMNV010000001.1:0-95521 GCA_035568535.1 Bradyrhizobium sp. | reverse complement strand
GATCGCATCAACGACCTGAGGTGCCGGCTCTCGGTTGGCGCAGTCGGCGTGACCTCGGGAAATTTCCGCTATTTCGATAATGTTGAATTCAAGCGACTCGGCAAGCAGATCGGACCTGAGCACATCATGGCGTCCGGCGCGCTGCCGCCGGGCTTCTCCGCGGTCCTGATCGACGGCGAATATTACTGGGATGGCGGCATCTCTTCCAACACCCCGCTCGACTATGTGCTGGATGCCGAGACCGACCGCGATCTCCTTATTTTCCAGGTCGACCTGTTCAGCGCGAGAGGCCGGCTGCCGGAGACGCTGCTGGAAGCGGCGGAGCGGGAAAAGGACATCCGCTTTTCCAGCCGCACCCGGATGAACACCGACAAGAACCGGCAGATCCACAACGCCCGCAAGGCGGTGCGCGACCTTATCAGCAAGCTGCCGGAGAACCTGAAGGACGATCCGTCCGTGGCCTTCCTGCGCGACGCCGCCAAGGAAAACACGGTCACCGTGGTGCACCTGATCTACAAGAGCAAGAATTACGAGACCTCGTCCAAGGATTACGACTTTTCCCATGTCGGCATGGTCGAACACTGGAACGCGGGCGTTCGTGACGTGCATTTGTCGATGCGTCACAAAGAGTGGCTAGAACGGCCGCAGTCCGGGGAAACCATGGTGACTTACGACATGACAGGGGAAGGTACCGATGCCCCCGTCGAAAAAAAGGAGTGAAGAGATATGGGTACGCTGACAGGCAAGAATGCAGTTGTGACCGGCTCGACCAGCGGCATCGGCTTGGCGATCGCACGCGCATTTGCAGGCGCCGGCGCCAATGTCGTAATCAACGGTTTTGGCGCGCCCGCCGACATCGAGAAGGAGCGTTCCGCCATCGAGACCGACTACAAGGTCAAGGCGGTTTATTCTTCGGCCGACATGACCAAGCCCGCCGAGATAGCGGACATGGTCGCGACCGGCGAGAAGAGTTTTGGCTCGGTCGATATCCTCGTCAACAATGCGGGCATCCAGTTCGTCTCGCCGATCGAGGAATTCCCGATCGAGAAGTGGGACGCGATCATCGCAATCAACCTGTCGTCGGCATTCCACGGCATCCGCGCCGCCATCCCCGGCATGAAGAAGCGCGGCTGGGGCCGCATCATCAACACGGCCTCCGCGCACTCGCTGGTGGCTTCGCCCTTCAAGTCGGCCTATGTCTCGGCCAAGCACGGCATCAACGGCCTGACCAAAACCGCGGCGCTCGAGCTCGCCCAGTTCAAGATTACCGTGAATTGCATCTCGCCCGGCTATGTCTGGACGCCGCTGGTCGAGCACCAGATCCCGGAGACCATGAAGGCGCGCAACATGACCAAGGAGCAGGTCATCAAGGACGTGCTGCTTGCGGCGCAGCCGACCAAGGAGTTCGTGACCGCGGACCAGGTCGCAGCCCTCGCGCTGTTCCTGTGCGGCGACGATGCCGCGCAGATCACCGGATCCAACTACTCGATCGACGGCGGCTGGACCGCGGAGTAAGAGCTGGTCTGTCATGCCCCGCGAAAGCGTGCATCCGGGTGATTGCTTTCGCGGGTGGTGATGGTCTCACAGGGTGGGTTGAGCGAAGCGAAACCCACCTTTCCTGTTTCTTGTTGAGATGATGGGTTCCGCGTCGCTCAACCCATCCTGCGCCTCAGTGGCCCGCGCTGCGGGTGAATGCCAGGACCGGTGAGGCCGACAAATTCAGTTCTTCAGACCCGATCTTGCCGGCGATCACGATCAGGATCGCGGCAAGCGCGACGCGGAGCACGCCCTGCGGCACGCGCACCGCGCCATAGCTGCCGATCATGATTCCGGGAAGCGAGCCCAACAGCAGCACGCCCATCAGGTGCCAATCGACCACACCGAGCGCCCAGTGGCCGGCGCCGGCGACCAGCGTCAGCGGCACCGCATGGGCGATGTCGGAGCCGACAATGGTCGCCATCGGCAGGCGCGGATAGAGCAGCAGCAATGCGGCGACGCCGACGGCGCCGGCACCCACGGACGAAATCGAGACCAGCGCGCCAAGCACCGCGCCCGTCAGCACGGTCGCGATGGTGACCGTTCTGTCGTCGACGCGCTCCATGCGCGCCCGATAGCGATCCATGATCGATTTGCGGAAGATCAGTGAGGTCGCGGTCAGCAGCAGCGCAAAGCACAGCACCAGGTTGACCAGGCTGCGCTGGGAGGCGCTGTTGAGGCCGAGTTGCCACATCGCCAGCAGCGTCAAGATGCTCGCGGGAATGCTGCCGCAGGCAAGCCGGATCACGGCCCGCCAATGAACGCTGCGGGCCAGACCATGCACCAGGCTGCCGCCGGTCTTGGTAGCCGCGGCATAAAGCAGGTCGGTGCCGACAGCGGTCGAAGGGTGAATGCCGAACAGCAGGATCAGCAGCGGCGTCATCAGCGAACCGCCGCCGACGCCGGTCATCCCGACCAGCAGGCCAACGCCGAAGCCAGAGGCAACATAGAGCGGATCGATCATTTCCCTGCGATCTGAGGTTAAGCTTGAGGCTATCTAATGGCGAAAAGGCACATCCGGCAACGAACTTTGGGAAATAAGAAGTTTTCATCCGCGCAATGTGATTGGGCGGTGATTTTCACCCATCAATCAGGGCCAGGGGCAATCGGTGTTCTGCGACCGTTGGCTGCGAAATAGGCATGATTCGTCGGTCGGGCGGGACGGGTGGCGAGCTGCTTGCAGCTATTTCCCGAACGCCAGCACGTGCAGGCCGAGGCGGCGGCGGACGATCCAGAACAAGAGCACGGTCTCGAAGGTCAGCGACAGCGAGGTCGCGGCCGCGGCGCCATGGCCGCCGAAGCGCGGCACCAGCGCGACGCAGAGCACGACGTTCATGACAAAAGCTAGCGCATAGGCGAGGGCGCAGATGTGCTGGTGGCCGAGCATGTTGAGCAACCGCTCGACCGGTCCGATCGCAGAGCGTACCACAAGTCCGATCGCGGCGACGAACATGATGTCGTAGCCGACCACGAATTGCGGGCCGAACAGCCAGAGCAGCGGCCTGCCGAAGGCGAGCAGCACGATGGTCGCGGCGAGCGAGGGCCAGAACGTCCAGTTGATCGCATGCGCGACATAGGCCGACAGCCCCGCCCTGTCGCCGAGCGCGTTATATTCGGCAAAGCGATGCGCCGTCGTCGCCGACATCGCGTAGTGGATGAAGGATATCAGCGCCAGCGTCTTCACCACCGCAAAGTAGACGCCGACCTCCTCGGAGCTGCGGAATTGCTGCAGCACCAGCACGTCGGTGTAGGAAAGCAGGAGGTAGAAGCTTTCGACCAGCAGGATCGGCAGCGAGATCGCAAGCCAGCCGCGGAGATCGTAAGCTTTGGGTCCGACCTCGACATGGGCGGCGAGGCGGCGGTTGAGCACGATCATCTGCCCGATCATGGCAATCCACACCGCAGCCGCACTCGCGCCCATCGCGGCGGTCGCGCCGAGATTGAAACCCAGCACAAGTGCGCCGGCGGTGAGGCCGATGATCAGCGCCTGGCGCACGATGAATTGCGGCATAAGCCCGAGCCGCATCCAGTCATGCGAGCGCGCGATGCCGTCCTGCGTGTTGGCGACGACGAAGGGTGGGAGCGTCAGGCAGCCGATATAGAGCGGCACGATCTCGGCGCTGTTGATCCAGGGTGACAGCAGTTTCACAATGCCGGCGAGCAGGAGCGAGACCAGGGCGGAGACCGCAAAGGTCATCCAGCGGCTGCCGGAAAGAAAGCCGCGCAGCAGCGCGTGCTCGCCGCGCGTGCGGTATTCCGGAATGATCTTCTGCGCGGAGGCCGAAATGCCGAAATCCATCATGCTGCCGAGCAGCAGTACCCAGGTCCAGACATAGACATAGATGCCGTAATCCGAGCCGCCCATCCAGCGCGCCAGCAGGATCTGGGAGAGATAGGCAAGGCCCGCGCTGAGCGCGCGGATGATGAAGATGGTGCCCGCAAGCCGCCGCGTCACCGATGCCTCGCTCGAGCCGCCGGCGAGCTTCGCCTTCAGCCGTGCGAACAGGCCGTTTTGCAGGGCGGTTGCGGGTTGGGTGTCCATCACGGCCACGGTGGAATCCGATAGCGGATGCCGCGCAAGAGCGGCGATGGTCCCCGTCTATCAACCCTTCGTTAAGATTTGGTTGGGTGGGCGCCGTCATTCCGGGGCCCGCGCGGCGCGAACCTCAGATGCGCAATCGCGCATCGGGGAACCTCGAGATTCCGGGTTCGCTCGCTCCGCTCGCGCCCCGGAATGACACGTTCTGTCGCCCGCCTTCGCTCTTCGTGCTGCGGCGGGACGACAGAACGCGTCAATTCAAATTGATATTGAATTCATAACTCCGGTCGCCGCCGACCAGCGTCAGTTTCAGCGCGGCGCCGTCCGGGTTGACGCCGGGCGGCACACCGTCGAGCTGGAACGAGAAGCGTTTGACGCCCGGCGGCGAGTGCTCGACGAGTTTCGGCACCGGCAGGCCCCAATCCGGCGTCGGTCCCTCGACAAAGAGATTGACGACGCGGTCATCGGGCGTGACCACGTCAACCAGTACCTCGGATTTGCCTTCGCGCTTGACGTCGCGGATGGTCAGCGGATTGGGATCGCCGACATTGGCGGGCTTTGGGACCGTATCGAGGGCTGCGAACAGGGCGCTGTCCTCGGTGCTGGCCACGCTGTTGAAGGCAAGCTCGGCATTGGCCTCGACGGGAATGCAGAGCTTTTCGCAGACGGCATAGTTGATCTCGGCGCGCAGCGTCACCGGCTTGTCGACATTTTTCGCGACGATCCGAAGCGGCAGCACGAGCTGGTCGTGGTATCCCAACGAAACACCGCCGGCGCCGTCGTCGAATTTTTGCGGCGCGGGCCACAATACCGTCACCGCCTCGACATTGTCCGATTTCGAGAAATCGAACCGCGGCGGCACGCCGGAATCGCCGGGGCTGCGCCAATATGTCTTCCATCCCGGCTGCAACTGAAAGGCGACGCCGCCGAGCAGCACCGCGCCGCTGCGCGAACCCGCGAGCAGCCGCACCGCGGAATGTCCGTCTTTTTGCCATGGAGAGGCATCCTGGGCGTACGCTTCGGTCAAGAGCGATGACGCAAACAGGGTTACGGCGAAGCCAAGTGCGGCGCGGAGGGGAACTATAGCGGTCATAAGACGTCTTTACAGTCTGGAATGGGTACAAACCATTGAATTGCTTGTGAGCACTTGGGCGCAAGCTTGGACCCAAGCTTGATTGACAGGACCGCCACCCAATATCAGGATGTGGGTGAACATGAGAGTGCTTTGCGGATGGACCCTCAAGGCAAGAAGCCTGGCGATATCAGTCGCAGTCCTGCGGGCGACAAAAAGCCTGCCGGCCTCGGCAACATCAAGCCTGCCGCTATCGGCGACAATTCGTCGAATCGCGGCTATCTCGACGGCCAGCTCCTGATCGCCATGCCCGTCATGGGCGACCCGCGCTTCGAGCGCTCGGTGATCTACATGTGCGCGCATTCCGCCGACGGCGCCATGGGCATCATGGTCAATCGTCCGGCGGGCAGCATCGATTTCCCGGAATTGCTGGTGCAGCTCAACATCATCAACAAGGCCGAGCAGATCAAGCTGCCGGAAAACGCCGAGGCGATGAAGGTGATGAGCGGCGGCCCGGTCGATACCGGCCGCGGCTTTGTGCTGCATTCGAGCGACTTCTTCATCGCCAATGCGACGTTGCCGATCGACGGCAATATCTGCCTGACCGCGACGGTCGATATCCTCAAGGCGATCGCCAAGGGAGGCGGGCCGAAGCATGCGATCCTCGCGCTCGGCTATGCCGGCTGGGCGCCGGGGCAGCTGGAGAACGAGATCCAGGGCAATGGCTGGCTGCATTGCGACGCCGACGCCGATCTGATTTTCGGCGATGATGTCGACGACAAATATGCCCGCGCGCTGCGCAAGATCGGCATCGATCCCGGCATGCTGTCCAACGAGGCGGGACACGCCTAGCTCGTCGTCCCTGCCGAGCCGGGACCCACAACCACAGGCCGATGTTCTTTGGAAGGCTGGGGCGGCCAGCTCGATCAACAACCACGCCCAGTGGTTATGGGTCCCCGCTTTCGCGGGGACGACAGCCAGCACTATTCCGCTGCCTCCTGCGCCACCGTGGGCACGGTGCCCGCCACCGTCGCGCGGCGCATGTCGCGCGGCTGCGACTGATCGTAGCGGCGGACGCGGTGCATGGTCTGGCGATTGTCCCACATCACGAGGTCATGGAGCGTCCATTTGTGGACGTAGACGAATTCCGGCTGGGTGGCGTGCTCGTTGAGATCGCGCAACAGCAGCCGTCCCTCCGGCACGCTCATGCCCCGCACCTTTCCGGCATGCGACGACAGGTACAGCGACTTGCGGCCATGCACGGGGTGCGTGCGCACCAGCCGCTGCAGCACCGGCTTGAACAGCTTCTTCTCCTCGTCGGTGTAGTCGACGAAGCCGAGCGATCCCCGCGAATACATCAGCGAATGCTCGCAGATCAGGTCCTCGATCTCGGCCTTGGTCTCGTCGTCTAGCGCGTCATAGGCCGCGCGCATGTCGGCGAATTCCGTATTGCCGCCTTTCGGGTTCAGCACGCGCGCCGACAACAGCGAGAATTTGGCCGGGATCGGGCGGAAGGAGCTGTCGGAATGCCAGAGGCAATTGCCGAGATTGAATAAATGCGCGCGATGATCCCTGGGCAGCGGCTTGCCGTCCTTGCCGAGGTTCGAGACGTCATTGAGTCCGGCGGAGCCCAGGCGGTAGTCTTCCTTCTTGGTGATGTTGCCGCCGCGCGGGTTCTCGCGCTCGCCGAAATTCAGCGCGAACGCCATCTGCTGGTCGTCGGTGATGTCCTGGCCGTGGAATACCAGCACGGCATATTTGTCCATGCCGGCTTCGACCTGGGCCGCTTCGTCCTTGGTCAGCGGCTTGCGCAGGTCGACGCCGGAAACCTCGCCGACAAAATGCTTGTGCAGCTGCCGGATCGCCATCGCCATCACGTTACTCCTGAGCCGTTTCTCCTGAAGAAAAGGGGCGGTTGTCCCGCTCGATTTGCGCGAAAGGCTACTCCGGACGCAACCGATGTCAACGCCGCGCCCGCATGGCTGGCTTACGCATTCCGCGCCATCAGCCCGCCATCCACGGGAATGACGGCGCCGGTCAGGAACGAGGCGGCCGGCAGGCACAGGCTCAAGGTCATGTGCGCGACCTCTTCCGGGTCGCCATAGCGGCCGAGCGCGGTGCGGCGCTTGGCGTAGATGGTCTTGTGCTCCTCGGGAATGCGATCGGTGATTGCGGTGCGGATCGGTCCCGGGCAGATGCAATTGACCGTAATGCCTTCGCGGCCGAGCTCGACCGCGAGCGAGCGCGTCAAGCCGGCCACGCCGGCTTTCGCCGCGGAGTAGGGGCTGTGCAGCGCGGTGGCTCCCAACGCTTCGGTGGACGCAATATTGACGATGCGCGGCGACTTCGATTTCCGCAGGTGCGGCAGCGCAGCCCGGATGACGCGCGGATGCGCCGTCAGCATCACCGCGATGCCCTTCGCCCAGGCTTCGTCATAGCCGGGATCGTCGATTGCCACGCGCACGGAGATGCCGGCATTGTTGACGATGATGTCGAGGCCGCCGAAATGTGCTGATATCTCGCCGACCGCCCGTTCGATCGCCTCGCGATTGCCGACGTCGAGCGTCCAGGCTTTTGCGCTCCCGCCGTGTGTTGCGATTTCATCCGCGACCGCTTTCGCGCCATCGGCGCTCACATCCGTTACCGCGACATTGGCGCCTTCGGCCGCGAACAGGCACGCGGTGGCGCGGCCCATGCCGCTGGCCGCGCCCGTGATGAGCGCGGTCAATCCCTTCACCGAGCGGCTGAGCTGCTTGAATTCGGACATGAGCGTTCCTTGGACGTTTCCTGCGACTGATTGACAAGCTTTTCAGCCATCCTAAAGCGCGATAGCGCCAAGTGAAGCGCTATCGCGCTTTAGATTCCTGTTTGAGCATGATCCTTTCGGAAAACCGGTGTCCACTTTTCCGGATCATGCTCTAAGACGAGACAAACAAGCATGGGAAGGGATGGAAATGAACGAGCTCGATTTCTCAGGCAAGCAGGCTCTCGTGGTCGGCGGCTCCAGCGGCATCGGCAACGGCATCGCGCAGGCGTTCCGCGCCAGGGGTGCGCGCGTCGCAGTGTGCGGCACACGGGCGAAGGCCTCCGACTATTCCGTGGATGAAGGCTCGCATCTCGATGGCCTCGACTATTTCCAGCTCGACGTCAGCGACGCCGGCTCGATCGAGAGATTCTCGCCGCTTTTCGAGCGGTTGGACATATTGGTGCTGGCGCAGGGCGCGGTGATCTATCAGCGCGGCGAGTTCGAGATGCAGGGCTTTCGCGCCGTGCTCGAAGTCAACCTGATGAGCCTGATGGCCTGCGCGACGCGGTTTCATCCGATGCTGCGCGCGGCCAAAGGCGCGCTGATCATCGTGAGCTCGACCGCGGCCTATCATTCCACCATGGGCAATCCCGCCTACAACGCCTCCAAGACCGGCGCAGTCGGGCTGACGCGGACACTGGGCGAGGCCTGGGCGGAAGACGGCATTCGCGTCAACGGCATCGCGCCGGGGTTGGTCGATACCAAGATGACCAAGGTCACAACGTCAAATCCGAAGCGGCTCGAAGGCGCATTGTCGCGGATCCCGTTGAAGCGGCTCGGCACACCCGCCGACATGGCGGGCGCGGCGCTTTTCCTGGCTTCGCCGCTGTCGTCCTACATCGTCGGCCAGACCATCGTGGTCGACGGCGGGCTGATTTTGTGACGGATTGTAGGGTGGGCGAAGGCGCGAAAGCGCCGTGCCCACTATTTTCTCAGGCGAGATCGTTGGTGGGGCACGCTTCGCTTTGCCCACCCCACATTTTTGCGGTCTTGCGAGGACTACTGCGCCACCTCGGCCGAGCGGCCGACGGCGGCCGGAGGACGCGGCACGCCCGGCGTGAACTGCCGCGGCGGCGGGGCCTGGCGCGGCGGCGGCGCGGCGTTATTGCCAAAGCCGAAGAAATTACCGAACGGCGCCTGGGCGGGTTGCTGCGGCTTCTTTGGCGCCGACGGCCTGGGCGGCGCCAACGCGACGCCCGGTGCTCCCGGCGCGGCGGCAGCGGGAGCGGCGGGGTTGGTGCGATCGCCAGGCGTCGCGCTCGCAACCGGCGCATCAGCCTTGGCCGGTTCGCGCCCGACCTCGCGGCGCGGCCAGGAATAATCGTCGGCGCGGCCGGCGGGCGGATTGAGCGGTTCGCCCTTCACCAGCGTGCGCGCGGCCAGCGCATCGACCGAGGCCGGCCGCGTGCCGGGGCCGCCGAGGAGCTGATCGGAGCTGACGCTCGCCGCCACCAGCGGCATGATCGGTCCCGCCAGCGGCCGCGGCGTCGGCTGACCGGGCACGGCGTTGACGTCGGGCGTTGCAGGCTCGGTCGGCAGCGCGATCGGACCCGAGCGCGCCGCGAGCAGGCGCGTGATCTCGCGCTCGACATAATGCGCAAGTTTGCGGGCGCCGTATTTGGTGAAATAGACGCCGTCATAGGAGCGGAGTTGGCGGGGCTGGCCCTCGAAGTCGGGGCCCTTTTGCATCAGGAGGCCGCGCTCGTCGACAAAGCCGTCCCAGACGTCGACATAGGTGATACCGGCCTTGCCCGCGGCTTCGCGGTAGAGCGAATCCAGAAACAGCATGTCGGAGGGGCCCTTCGGCCCGCGAATGGCGGGAAGGCCGACCCAGATCACGGGCACGCCCTTCGACTTCACCACCGCGATCATCTCCTCGATCTTCTTCGAATAGAGTTCGACCCAGCGGTCCGCGCGAAACTCATAAAGACCGTTCGGCGAGCGCGCGGTCTTCTCCGGAGCGACGGTGGGCGGCGCGTCATTGTCGGCGTCGTCCTGCGGCAGCTCGGTATCCACTACTGCCTTGTCGTCCGGTTTGGCCGCATTGTCGGTCTTGCCGTCGGCCTGCGGCTTGGCATCGCCCTTGGCGTCCCCTTTGGCGCGCGCGTCCTTCTTGTCGCCCTTCTTGTCGGCGGACTTATCCTTGTCCTTATCCTTGTCGGACTTTTCGCTCACGGGCTCGCGGATCGCGATGCGGTCATTGATGCCGAGCATCACGACGATGACGTCGGGCTTCTCGGTCGCCAGGATGCCCTTTGCCGCGGCGGCCCAGTCGGCCGGATCGCCCTTGGGCTGGTATTTGATCAGGCCGGAAATGTTTTTCGCTTTCCGGATCACGCCCATGTCGGGCTGATCGGTGTAGGCGTCCTCGAGGCCGGAGGCGAGCCAGTCGGCCATGCCGTCGCCCATCACCATGACATTGCGCTCGGCTACGGTCTCGCGCTTCTCCGGCGGCGGCGCCTTGGAGAAATCCTGGTAGACGCGTTGGCGCGGCGCCTGCTGCTGGAACGGCGCAAAGAAGTCGCCGCCGAACCAGCCGCCGCCGCCAAATCCGCCCTGGCTACGCGGCGATGGGCGTTGCGGCGGTCCGCCGAAATTGAAGAACTGCGCTGAGGCAGGTCCGACGATGCCGACGAGCAACGCAATCGTCACCGCGAGCACGACCAAGGGGCCGGTCTCGGAGAAAATCTTCAGGAATGACGGCGGCTTGATCATGCGGCTCGGTCGCGTCGGTGAAAAGCGGTCCCCGGCATAATAGCGGAATCGGGCCGCAAGCGGGCAGATTTCCTTGCCATAAAGTAAGCGACGGCGCACCCGTCAAGGCCGCGATCAAAACGTGGTTTTCAGCGTCGTTTTGACCCTAAAGCTGAGCGTTTACCGCCCGCGCAGCTGTTCCAGCATGCCGGCGGTGGCAAATCCGTCCGCGGGCGCCCCGACCGAGGCCTGGAAGTTGCGCAGCGCCTGCCGCGTTTCGCCGCCGAACTGGCCGTCCGGCGTGCCCTTGTAGAAGCCGCGCTGGGCCAGAAGCTGTTGTAGCTCCAGCCGTTCGGCCTTCGACAATTCGCGCTCCTGCCGCGGCCAGGGCTGCACGAAGGGCTGGCCGCCGCGCAGCCGGTCGGCGAAATGACCGATCGCCAGCGCATAGGCCTCGGCCGGGTTGTATTTCATGA
The DNA here is from genome assembly GCA_035568535.1 of Bradyrhizobium sp. Lineage (GTDB taxonomy): Bacteria > Pseudomonadota > Alphaproteobacteria > Rhizobiales > Xanthobacteraceae > Bradyrhizobium. The sequence goes on along the minus strand of DATMNV010000001.1, from coordinate 84,398 downwards.
TCACGCGGAAATTCTGCATCATCAGGAAACCCGGGCCCGCGGCACCGGCCGGCGCCAGCAGATAGGCCTTGTCGTTTGGATGCGGGAACGGCTGGTTGTTGGCCCGCTTGAGGCCGAGATGCTCCCATTGTGCCATGGTCATCGTCTTGGCGCGGTCGGCCAGCAAGTAGTTGAAGTCCTTGGGCACCGACACCTCGTAGCCCCAGCTCTGGCCGGTCTGCCAGCCGTCCTTCTTCAAATTGTTGGCGGTGGACGCGATCAGGTCGGCGGGATCGTCGACGACGTCGCGGCGACCGTCGCCATCGGCATCCACGGCGTAGCGCTTGAATGCGGTCGGCATGAACTGCGTTGCACCGAACGCGCCGGCCCAGGAGCCGTGCAACTGCTCGGGGTTCAGATCGCCGTGATGCAGGATCTCCAGCGCCGAGAGGAATTCATCCTTGAAATAGGCCTGGCGGCGGCCGACGCAGGCGAGCGTCGCGGTCGAGTTCAGCACGCTGCGGTCGCCGATCTGGGTCGAGTAGTTCGACTCGATGCCCCAGATCGCCGCGATGATATTGCGGTCGACGCCATAGGCGGCTTCGGTCGCGTCGAACTGCGCCTTGTATTTGGCAAGGATCCCCTTGCCCTTGGCCAGCCGGTCGTCGTTCACCAGGATGTCGAGATAGTCCCAGATCGACTTGGTGAATTCGGGCTGGGCATCCATCAGGTCCATGATCCGCAGGTCGGGCGTCAGCCCCGCGGTGAAGCGGTCAAAGTTTTCGCGTGAAATATTGCGCCGGGCGGCATCCGGCCACATGCCGGCAACGCAATTGTTGAAATTGGCGGCGGCCTGGCGGATCGCGTCGGCCGTCATCAGGGGATGGCCGGAGGCGCCGTCCTCGCCGCTCCAGGGGATCGAGCCGGGCGCGGTCGGGGCTTGCGCTGTCGCATCGGACTTCTGACCCGAAAAGATGCCGCCAAACAGGTTCGACAGCCCGCCGCCCGACGATTGGGCATAGGCCGGCCCCGCCAGCAGGCCAGCCGCGACCAGCGCCGAAGCCAGTATTTTGAATGGTTCCATCCGAGCCGTCATGTCCCACCCGCTGCCGGACAAATCAGGCTTTCAGGAGGCCTGCTCACGCTTTCCAATCGTTTAACAAAACCGGGTCTGGCGCGTTAATCCTGTACTTACCTTTGTTGTTTGTTCGCAACCGCAAAGGCGCTACCAAGAAGTCCCGCATTTCCCCCTAGGTAACCCCCAAAATTCCCATGAAAATCCGCAAAGCCGTCTTTCCCGTTGCCGGTCTCGGCACCCGCGTCCTTCCCGCCACCAAGGCAATGCCGAAGGAGATGCTGACCATCGTCGACAAGCCCCTGATCCAGTACGTGGTCGACGAGGCCAAGGAAGCCGGCATCGAGCATTTCGTTTTCGTCACCGGGCGCAACAAGGGCGTGATCGAGGATCATTTCGACCGCATGTTCGAGCTCGACACTACACTGGCGCAGCGCGGCAAGAAGGCCGAGCAGGACATCCTGGCGCGCGACCAGCCCGAGGCTGGCGCCATGAGCTTTACCCGGCAGCAGGCACCGCTCGGCCTGGGGCACGCGGTGTGGTGCGCACGCGACATCGTCGGCGACGAGCCGTTCGCGGTGGTGCTGCCGGATGAGCTGGTGCTCAATACGCCGGGCTGCCTCGCGCAGATGATGGAAGCCGCAAGCAAGCTTGGCGACAAGTCCAACCTGATCGCGGTCGAGGCCGTGCCCGAGCATCTCACCCATCAATACGGCATCTGCGGCGTGGGCCCGCGCCACGCCCACGGCAGCATGTTCGAGGTCGACGGCATGGTCGAGAAGCCTGCGAAGGGCACCGCGCCGTCGAACTTCTCCATCACCGGCCGTTACATTCTGCAGCCGGAGATTTTCAAGATCCTGGAAACGCAGGAGCGCGGCGCCGGCGGCGAGATCCAGCTCACCGACGCCATGATCGGCCTCAGCAAGAGTCAGAGCTTCTATGCCGTGGAGTTCGAAGGCGAGCGGCATGATTGCGGTTCGAAGGCCGGTTTCCTCCGCGCCAACATCGCCTACGGCATGGCGCGCGCGGACCTGCGCGAGGGCCTGCGCGTCGAGATGAAGAAATATCTGGAGAAATGACGGCAGGCGCGCTTGGCGCTTTTGCCGTCATTCCAGCGCGCCGCGAAGCGGCGAACCGGGAATCTCGGGCCGCGCAACAGGGCTAGCGAGCTTGATTGTACTACGGCATTGCCGTAGTATTGATTCAAATGCACACGGTCGTGGAGATGCCATCCTATCTTGCCGAAGCGGAGAGGTTATTCTCGTCGGTTGAGCGTGCGGCCATCGTGGACCGCTTGGCCGCTGACCCTAAGTGTGGCGTCGTAGTTCCTGGCGGAAATGGCATCCGCAAAGTTCGCTTCGCGTTCGGAGCACGCGGAAAGAGCGGTGGGGCGAGGATCATCTATCTATTCGGTGGCGAAAGCCTGCCGGTGTTCATTCTTGCCGTCTTTGCCAAGAACGAGAAAGCTAACCTTTCAGCGTCCGAGCGAAATGCATTGGGCAAGATGGTCGATATCTTGATCAAGAATTATAGGAGTCAAAAATGACCAAAGCCGCATTCGATAAAATCAAGGCGGGATTGGACGAGGCCAAAGCCTATCTCGATGGATCGGGCGACAAATCCCGCTACGGAATTCATGTTCCCAACCGGGTGAACGTAAAAAAGATTCGTACGCGACTTGGGCTCTCGCAAGAGAGCTTCGCTCAGACATATGGTTTTGCACTCTCGGCGGTACGCGATTGGGAACAGGGGCGACGCCAGCCGGAACGAAGCGCCCGGATCTTGCTCAAGGTCGTTGAAAAGGAGCCGGAGGCGGTAATGCGCGCGCTGGCGAAATCCGCCTAAGCCACCAGCGACAGCGCCGGCATCGGAGCCATTACGCAGCAATTGCGGCCCGCGGCCTTGGCGGCATAGAGCGCCTTGTCGGCAGCATGAACGAAGGTGGTCCAGTCCATCGCCTGCGTCGGCGTGACGCTGGCGATGCCGACGCTCACGGTCGAGATCACGGGGTCGTCCGACCAGCCCTGGACCTTGCGGCGGATGGTTTCGGCGATCGTCATCGCATCCATCGCGGATGTATCCGGCAGCAGCACGGCAAATTCCTCGCCACCATAGCGCGCCGCGCAATCGCCGGCCCGCTTGACCGAATCCGAAATGCAGATCGCAATCCCGACCAGCACCTGATCGCCGGCCTGGTGGCCATAGGTGTCGTTAAAGGCCTTGAAATGGTCGGCATCGATCATGAGCAGCGACAACGGGCTCTTGTGGCGCAGCGCGCGGCGCCACTCGGTGTCGATCTCCTGGTCGAACTTGCGGCGGTTTTTCAGGCCCGTCAGCGAGTCCGTGGTCGCCAACTCCTCGAGCTTGTCCTCGGCTTCCGCGCGGCGGCGGATCTCGCGCGCCAGGAACATCGTCACCGCCAGCACGAACACGATCAGCGCCAGCATGGTCGCGCCGATCCGGATAGCCTCGGTGCGCCACAGGCCGAAGACGTCGCTCAGCGGCTTGCCGACGATCACCGTGAGCGGGCTCACGCCCGGGCTGCGCACATAAAGGCGCGGGACATCGTCGATGGGACCCACCCCGGAGAACGTGCTGCCTTCCATTCCCGGCTTCTTGCCGCGCGGCAGGTCGCTCAGCTGCTTGCCGATGATGTCGAGATCGAACGGACGACGCATGATGATGGTGCGGTCGTGGCGCAGCACGCAGATGGTGTCGCCCTCGCCGAGACTGAGGCGCCCGAACAGCTCGTGGAAATAGGTGAAACGGATCGAGCCCGCGACCACGCCGAGAAAACGTCCGTCGTCGCCGCTGATGCGCCGGCTCAGCACGATCGCAAAGGCGCCACGATGCAGCTTCGGGCGGCTGATATAGAGGCCGGCATCCGGATGGTCGCGATGGACCAGGAAATATTCCTCCTCGGCGCGGCTGACCGGCATGGGATCGAGCGTGGATGCGTCCACGGTGACCCGCCCGTCGGCATCGAGCACCTCGATGGCGCCGAAATGATTGGCGGTCGCGGCGTGATCGAACAGGATCAGATGCAGGAGCGGCCGGGCGACGTCCTTGAGTTCCGGCATGACCATGTTGCTGGCGACCGCGCGCAGCGACAGGTCGTAAACCTCGATGTTGCGGCTGATGTCCGCGTCGATGCTGGCGGCGATGTTCTCCAGCGACTGGTGGGCCAGCGTCTCCTCGCCGCGCCGCATGTCGAGCATCACGCTGGCGCAGATCGCGGAAAAGCCGAGCACGGTAACGACGGAGGAGGCGATCAGCAGTTTTGCCGATAGCCGCCACGGCCTCTCGGCCCCGCTGTTGCGCCGTCCAAACCGCATGCATCTGCTCCCAATCCCTATGCATGCGACGGAAACGTTGCCGCCGGCTTAAGTGAGGACAACGATGCGTTAATCGGTTAACGCTTCGTTTCCGCGCGCGCCGTTCCGGATGGGGTGTAATGTCGCGGGAAGATTGCGGAGCAAGACCATTGTGAACGACTACGACGCCCTGCGCGATTACCTGAAGAAGCAAAGCCTGCCGGAGTTCGTGCTGAGCTTCGAACAGATCGAGGAGATCATCGACGCAGCGCTGCCGCGCGCGGCACAGCGTGCGTCCTGGTGGGACAGCCTGCGCAGCCCGCAGGAGAAGATGCCGCAACGCGAGGCCTGCCTTGCCGGCGGCTATGTCGCGACCCGCCTGCCGGACGGCAACGGCGTCCGCTTCAGGCGGATGAAGTGAGGGAAGTTCTCCGCTAGGCGTTGCGTGACCGCGCGACCGATTGCGGCAGGGAAGCCAGCAGCAGCACGACGCAGACGCAAAGCAGCACGATGTCCTTGAAAATGAACTCGCCGGTCAGATTCCAGGCCATCGGATCGGTCGACCAGCTCCATTTCACCACGCCCGGCGTCGTGAAGAAGAACGACCAGGTGATGGCGAAGGTGACGACGCCCATGAACGAGCCGACGGCTGACAGGAGCGGGCTGAACGCGCCGGCGGCCAGAAGCGCGGCTATGCCGAGCTCGGCCACGCCGAGGAAATAGGCTTCGCCCCTGAGGCCGAATACCGACAGCCACGAAATGAACGGGCTGTTGGTGATGAATTGCGCGATGCCCTGCGCCGACTGCAGCGTGAATTTCTGCATGCCGAACGACACGAAGATGACGACCATGACCCAGCGGAGGATGGCCAGCGACCAATAAGAGCCGCCGCCTTGTTCGGCGACGTTGAAAGACAGTTTCATCCGGCTCACTTCTGTTCTTGATTGTTGAGGTGGCGCGTTCTTGACAGTCACTACGAATGTGCCGCGCACGCGCGTTACGCGCATGCAGGGTCCCGCGGTTCACAATGAAGTGTGTCTGAAATGGAGATGCGACTTGATGTCGCTCGCGTGACGCGGGTGGTCAGCGCGATCGCCGCCGGCCGCATCCTCAACACCAAGACCGGCCACAGCCAGATCATGGGCGGCATCGTCTGGGGCATCGGAATGGCGCTGCATGAGGAGACGGTGTTCGACCATCGCTTCGGCCGCATCATGAACGCCAACACGCGTCCGCGATTTGCCAATCACGCTCGACAAGCTGATGGCGCGAGACGGATGCGCTGTGTCACCGGCCCTGGAAGGCCGGATCGACGGGCATCCGTCCAAGATCCTCGAACTCGGTCACGACGCCATCTACGAAGGTGAAGCCGGCGAAGGTGCCAGCGTTGGGCACCTGAAAGACGATGCGCGAAACGGGCTCGCCATTGATGATCGTGTCGACGCGGAATTTTATCGGGCCATAGAACGCCTCGATGTCGTCCGTCGTCATGCCGGCGCGCGCGGCTGAGACCGGGTCTTCGCCCTCAGCCTCGGGCGGCGCCGGTAGATCAACGCGGAAGAGATCCGGCGGAACGCTTTGTCCGATCGCCCGCGCGATCACATGACCGGCCCGGAAAAATACGCTGACGTCGCTCTGATCGCCGCGCGAATATAGCCATTGATCGACGTCGATGCCGGAGAAAACATGATGGCGAATGTCGAGGGCTTCTCCGAGCACGCGCCGCACGGCGCTCTCGGCCATCCCCGGCCACGCCGGGCGGACGAAGGCGGGGAGATCGCCTTTGCCTTTGTCGGGCTGAAACACGTCGAGTGCGACGCGCGACACCTTTCCATCCGTGAGCATGACCTTGCCCGGAATCGGCCCCGAGAATTCGAGCTTGCAAGTCTCGGCGCGGGCCATCGGGAAACGCGAAGTCTTCGCAGGCTCGCCCATGATGCGCGCCACTTGCTGCGCGCTCATTCCCAGATGCAACTGGCTCAGGGGCGTGGCGACAAGGCCGACATGCGGTGGCTGCGGCGCGATGGTGTCGCCGAAGGCGCGTGGCGCGCTCAGCAGCAGGGCGATGGTGGCGGCTGCCAACATTAAGGTGAGTTTCCGTTTCATGGGGACTCCGTGAGGTTGGCTGGCGCCGCTATCCGCGCGGCGACGCCGTCTCCTGTTGCGAGGCCGGATTCTCGGCATGCGATGGCTCGTGAACCGCCGCCGGTGAGATGCCGGCGGCATTGGGCGCATAGCCTTCCAGCAGCAGCGAGAGCGCCGCCGACCAGATCGCGGTCATCACGGCACCTGCCAGCCACGACATCAGCGATGGCATGCTTGCGCCGGCCTGATCTGGCTGCCGAGGCATGCCCACCGGGGCAGGCGTCGCCTTGCCAAGCTCCTGCCGCTGGGCAATGCGCTCGGCGATGTAGCAGGCATCCTCACCGACGCCGTAAAGGAGCCCCGACTTGGCGGTATGAAGCCAGGGCAGTCCGACGAAGAACAGGCCGGGACAGGCGGTCACCCCGCGCGCCTGCAGCGGAAATCCATCGCCATCGACGACCGGCAACTTGATCATCGAGAAATCGAACGCGTAGCCGGTGGCCCAGATCACATTGGTGATGCCTGCCGTCTTCAGGTCGAGTTCGGTGAGAATTGGCTGGACGAAACCGTCATGCAGCACCGGCAGCGTCTCTTCCGGCGCAGTCATCCCGGTGGCTGTGACATAGGCGTCCACCGCCCTGACGAACTCCGCTTCAGCCCGATCGGCGGCGGCGAGATTGTCGTGCAGATCGCTTGCGAGCTCGAGGACGGTACCCTTGGCGCGTTCAAGCCGCCCGAGCAGCACGACGCCATCGCGCGCAAATTGGTGCAGGTTAAGCGTGTGGCCGCCCTTGGTGCCCGAGATATGCGGCTTGCCGGAGAACTTCGCTTTCGGCGACGGCAACTCGCTCACTTTGCGGTCGTAAAGGCCGAGGCGCGCGGACCACCAGTTCGCATCACGTCCGCGATAGCGCCGCGGCGTGCGGCCGGCGCGGCCGACGGCGAGATAGACCTTGCGTCCCGATTCATACAGCTCCTCGGCGATCTGCGCGCCGGACTGCGCGCTGCCGACCACCAGCACGGCGCCAGGCTGCAGCTGTTGCGGGTTGCGATAGAGGTCGGAGTGAACCTGCCTGATGTCGGCGGGAAGTTCGCGGCCGACGGCGGGGATCTTCGGCGATTGGTAAAGGCCCGTCGCCATGACGACGTTGCGCGCCTTGATCCGTTCGCCGCCGGAAATCTCGACGACATAGTCGCCGCTTGCGCTGTCGCGCTCGACCCGGCCGACCCGCGTGCCGCTGCGCACCGGGAGCCGATGCGCCAACTGTTCCAGACAAGCGACGATTTCCTCTTTTGGCATGAAGCCGTCCGGATCGTCCTCGCCGTAGCGCACGACCGGCAACCGCGATTGCCAGCGCGGTGTATTGAGGGTGAAGGAATCCCAGCGGTGATTGCGCCAGGCCTCGCCGGGCCGCTCGGCTTCAAGGACCACATGGTCCACGGACAGCTTTGACAGATAGTGGCTCACGGAAAGGCCGGCCTGCCCTCCGCCCACGATGACGGTGTTCACGGTGGTGGTCATCGACTTGTCTCCTTGTCTTCAGGAGCGACGGTTCGGTCGCTCGGGATGGGTTCGTGATGACGCGGAGGTGTTGTCGATGACCGGCTGCAATAAGCCCGTGGTTCGGTATATGATTGATCACGGAGCGTGATTAATCGCGGGAGGCGCCTATGGATCGTATGGCGGGCATGGCGGTTTTCACCAAGGTGGTCGGGGCCGGAAGTTTCTCGGCGGCGGCGCGCGGAATGAATCTTTCCCAGGCCTATGTCACCAAGCAGATCCAGGAACTGGAAAGCTGGCTCGGCGCGCGGCTGCTCAACCGCACGACACGGCGGTTGAGCCTCACCGAGGTCGGCAGCGGTTTTTACGACCGGTGCATGCGCATCCTTGATGCAATCGAGGAGGCGAGGAGCGCCGCCGGCGCGCTGCAGACTGTGCCGCGTGGGCGACTGCGGATCAACGCGCCGGTTTCGTTCGGCCTGCTCCATCTTGCGCCGGCCGTGACAGAGTTTCTCGAAACCTATCCCGACGTTTCAATCGAAATGCTGGTGAACGACCGGGTGGTGGATCTGCTCGAAGGGGAGTTTGACGTCGGAGTGCGTATCGGACGCCTGCGCGACTCGAGTCTGATCGCCCGGCGCATCGCGCCGATCCGCCTGGCGATCTGCGCGGCGCCTGCCTATCTCGCGCGGCATGGCGCGCCAAAGACGCCCGACGATCTCGCGAACCACAACTGCCTCGAATACACCTATTTCGAAAGCCGCGGCGAATGGCGCCTGCTCGATCCCGCTGGCAGTGAGATCGCCGTGCCGGTTTCGGGGCGATATCTCGCCAACAACGCCGACGTGTTGCGCTCCACCGCGCTTGCCGGCGGCGGCATCATCCTGGCCCCGACTTTCCTGCTCGGCGAGGATCTACGCGCTGGCCGCCTCGTCCGCCTGCTTCCTGATTATCCGCCGCCGGAGCAGGCGCTGCATGCGCTGTATCCGCCCGGCCGGCATCTCTCGGCAAAGGTGCGCAGCTTTGTCGACTTCCTCGTCGCCCGCTTCGGCGGCGAGCCGGTTTGGGATCGCGGCTGAATTTCCCGGCTGATCCTGGACGGCCCACGCGTTTGCGGCCGATCAATGCAACAGATTGCTCGCTGCAACACGATTGATGTCGGCCAGACGCCGGTCCGCCGTCGCTTGCGGATCGAGACTTGCCAACAGCTCGAGCAGGCGATGGTGGGCGCGGTCTGCGACCGTCACCGGCAGCGGCTCTTCATCGAAAGCCTCGATGTAACCGCCGACGAGGTGGCTCAGCAACCGGTACAAGCCGCGTTGTTCGGGCTCATCCCTGCTCAGAGTCTCAAGCTTTTGCTGGAAGTTCCGGAAGGCTCGCAGCCCATGATGCTGGTGCGAAAACCACGTATAAAGGTCGTTCATTTCAGCCTCTTCGAATGAGAGAAGAAGCTGTGGGTGTATATCGTTGGCCGGCGCGCCGGACAAATGCGAATTTGGTATCCCTGCTTTGGCATCCCTGCGCAGCCAATTGCGTGGTCGTTCACGCCGGGGTGATTGCGGGCCATGGCGGATGCACAAAAAGGGTTTGCGCGGGCCCGATCAATACAAAAACAGCATCGATCCGTACCCTTCGGCTTGAACCGCGCCACGCCGTCGATCGCCGGTCCCGCGCTTTCCAAGGAGCTGCGCCGTTAGATGAAGCTGCTTAGCTAGCTTGATTGCACGCTGAGGAGTTTTGCTTCGCCCGGCGTCCCCGTTGGCGCCTCCGCAAAGCGCAGGCAGGCCGTGGTCCCGTGTCCCGGCACCGAGGTGATGATCAGTTCGCCGCCGTGCGCGGCCATGATCTCCTGGACGATCGACAGGCCGAACCCGGCGCCCTCGCTTGCGGTGTCGCCGGTTCGGAATGGCTCGATGAGCTTGCGCTCGGAGCCGGGGGAAATTCCGGCCCCGTCATCGCTGATCGACACGCTGCCGCGATCGACAGTGGCCGTGATGCGTCGCGCGCCGCGGGCGTGGATCAGGGCATTGCCGACCAGATTGGCGAGCGCGCTGCGAATGGTGGCTTCGACACCCTGCACGATTGCGGCGTCCCCTTCGACCTGCTCCAGCGATAGTTCGATTCCGGCGTCCAGCGTCGAGGGGCTGAAATCCGCAAGCACGTCCAGCGTCACAACCGCGAGATCGATCGGCTGCCTTTCGATGGTGCGATTCTGCAGCCGCGCAAGATCCAGCATGGCCGAGACCAGCGAGGCGAGCCGCCTGACGTCGCGAACCAGCTCGACCTTCAATTCGGGCTTCGTGATATCCTCGATCTTGGCACGCAACAGGGTCAGCGGCGTCCGCAGCTGATGGGCCGCATTGCCGAGAAAGCGGCGCTGCATCTGGATATAGGCGTTGATCTCGTCGAACGCGCGGTTCAGCGCCTCGACCAGCGGCTTGAGTTCGACGGGCACCTCATCGAGCGAGATCGATCCCTGCGGCGAGGCTGGATCGATGGCGAGCGCACGCCGCGTGACCCGTTCGATGCCGCGGGCCACGAAGCGCCCCGACAACACGGCGCCGATCGCCACCGTTGACGCGAAGGCGAAGGCCACCAGAGCGAGAGGGAAGAAGTTGCGGGCAACAAATGTGCGCACGATCTGGCCGAGGCGCACTTGTGCCTCTCCGATCATCATCACCAGGTTGGAAGGACCCCAGGGGATGACGGCCAGGCAGAATGTGCTGTTCTGGTCAAGCGTGTTGAGGACAGAGAAACCGATCGGTCCGTTATAGGGAAGCGGGAAGGGCAGGGCGGGCCTGCGCTCGCGGTCGAACTCGTTGATCAGCTTCTCGTGGGACACGACGTACCACAGGTTTGGGCTGTTGGATTTCAGCTCGTCGAGACGGTGCGTGGAGCGAATCGTCAGCGAGCGGCCGGGGTCGACGACGGCGGCGTCGTAGAGAATGGTTGCGGCGACGCGGCAAACCACCGGCTCGGACTCACGCGCCTGAGACTGCCAGACGGCGAGGCTGATCGTGGCGAGGAAGATGACCGTCGCAGCAAGGCCGAGCGAAAGCGCGAACGTCCTGGCGATCGACTTCATCTTCTCTGCGCCATCCGGAGGATATAACCGATGCCCCGCATGCTGCGGATCTCGACGTTGCCGCCAAGCTCGCACAGCTTCTTGCGCAGCCTCGATACCTGGGCCTCGAGGGTGTTGGATTCGATCTCGTCGTCGAACCCGTAGATTTCCTCGATCAGAGCGGCGCGGGTGACGACGCGGTCCCGCCGCATCAAGAGCGCGCCGAGGATAAGGGCTTCGCGCCGCCGCAACAGCAGTTTGTTGTCGGCGACGATGGCCTCATTGCTGCCGAGGTGCAGCTCGACGTTTCCGAACGACAGCACCGGCGGAACAAGCAGCCGCGGCCGCCGCAGCACGGCCCGCACGCGAGCGATGAATTCGCCCGGCTCGAACGGCTTGCCGAGATAGTCGTCCGCCCCGCCGTTCAAGCCCTCGATCACGTCTTCCTTGGTGTCCTTTGCGGTCAGCATGATGATGGCCGGCCGCTCCGGCAATTGGCTCAGCGCGGCGACGATCGCCAGTGCATCGCCATCGGGCAGCATCCGGTCGACGATCGCGAGGTCATATTTGAAATTGCTCAGCGCCTGCTCCGCATCCGAAACGGAGGTGACGGTGTCGACAATGCCGTGCAACTGCGCGAGCAGGCGGCTGAGATAAGCCCCGATCTGCGGTTCATCTTCGATCACGAGAGAACGCACTGGTCTTCCCTGTTGGATCTTCCGAGAGACCCCGGGATCGTGACACTCCGCATTTGGCGCGATTGTGGCGCATCGGGCTCTGCTTCCCCCTTACGGCAGTCGGCCCGGCGAACGCAAGCAGCAGCTGACCAGGCAGCGCACGGAGTCGCGGAAGGGTTAAGGGACGCGACCGTGGCACGGGCAATGTTCGGGCAATGTTTGACTGCTGCCGCGGAGCGCGCACCTCATCTGCGAAGGCGCGGGAAGCGGCAATCTTCGGGCAATGCTGGCCGGCATCTTGATGCGGCGAACCACATCAGCCGAACAGGTCTGGGGTCAGAGGCCCGTCAAATGAATCTTGCCGCCGAAGCCCGTCTCCGCTGTTGCGGGCGCGGCGCGTCCCGAATCTTCTTGGCCGCGTGGCTCGCCGCATCGAGCGCGATCGCGGTGGTCTGCGACCGCGCATCGGCGCAAACGGCATTCAGCTTGCCGGCGCCGCCTCTTGAGCTGCCCTTTCTGCCGCCGGTATCGGGCGGCTGGACCGTGATGATCGGCGCGGAGGGGACATCCACGCCGGATTTCGAAGGGGCAAAAGGCAGCAGGTTCTCACCGGTCCCGATTTTTTCGATCCGGCGCGCCGGCTCAGCGGATCAATTTCGCAGTCCGCGAGACAGCGCAAGCATCGCACTGATCGATTTCGGAGATTTTCGTGCTGGCCCCGCCGGCAAGTTCGTCTCGTCGCGAAAGGCCGACAACTATTCCGGGCTTAACGGCCTCGGCGATGTCAACGCCGCCTTCGAGCTCGGCGGCTTCATCGAATATTTTCCCCTCGACTGGTTTCGCCTGCGCAACGAGACGCGCCAGGGCTTTGGCGGCCATCATGGCGTCGTTTCCGATTTTTCGGCGGACTTTATCGTGCCGGTGACCCGGGCGCTGACGATTTCCGCCGGCCCGCGCTTCACCTGGGAGAGCACGAAAGCGACCGCGCCCTATTTTGGTATCGATGCCGTGCAGGCGATGGCGTCGGGCCTCCCGCAATTTGACGCCAAGGGTGGCGCGCATTCGGCCGGCGCCGGCGTTCAGGTCAAGTACCGGATCAATCCGCAATGGGAGGTGCACTCCTATGTCGAATATGACCGGCTGCTTGGCGATGCGGCGAACAGCCCGCTTGTGACCCTCAGAGGCTCGGTCAACCAGACCACGGTCGGTGTCGGCGCCTCGTATTCGTTCGACGTCAGGATAAGGTAGGAACGCCATGCATTACGTCATGCGATGCGCGAGCTTCGCCGCGGTTGTTCTCCTCGCTTTGTGCAGCAGTGCAGACGCGATATTCGAGACCCGCGATGCAAGGTTGCAGGCGGTCAGGACTGTCGGCATCATTTCGGCAGTCGGCGATCAATTCACCTTTGCAAGGGGAGGGCTCACGGGTCCGGATAACGGCGGTCGAAGCTTGCCGATCCCGTCCTGGGACCTCGATGACATGATCGTCCAGCAAGCGACCGCCACGCTGAGCGGACGTTTTCAGGTGCAGCGCGTTACCTACGACCGGGCTGCATTCGCGGCGATCAAGGAGTCCCCGATCAAGCCGGTCGCTCTGGTTCGCGGCGATCCCTTCAAGAAGCTCGTCGAGAGCCAAGTCTCCCCGCAAGGGTTGGACGCCTATATCGTCATCACCAAGGCCAAGGCGAATTTCGGCGGAGGCAACCGGAAAATCGAAGGCGTCGGCCTCATCACCTACGCCACAGTGATGGAGTCCTACAGCTTTGTCTATGCGCTCTACGAAATCAGGGTGATCGACGGCAAGACATTCGACGTCATCGAGAAGATGGCCGCCGATCCTCTCGACAATGCGGCGGAGGTCAGGCTTGGCGGCCCCAGCCGGCTGACCGACGAAAGCCTCTCGCGGCCTAGCGACAGCGGCCCGGACGACAGCCTGCGCAAGGCGATTGTTGACCTTATCGACCAGAGCCTTCCAGTCACGCTCAGCGACATGCACCTTCGTTAGTCAACCCGGAGACTTTGATGAGCCTGATGCGTGTGTTCCTGGCGATGGCATTGCTATCGATCGCGACTCCATGCCTTGCAGACGAGCTTGCGGGCACCTGGTTGCGCGAAAATGGCGACGTGCGGATCAAGTTCGAGCCGTGCGGCAACGCCATTTGCGGCGTTATCGTGTGGCTCAAGCCCGATACGGAAAGCACGGCCAAGGTCGGGCAGCGCCTCTTCTACGACCTGCGGCCCGATGGAAAAAATTCCTGGAACGGCAAGGCCGCCGCCAACGGGTCCGTCTATGTCAGCAAGGTGTCGATCGAAGGGGTAAGCCTCAGCACCTCCGGCTGCATCATCAGCGGCGTGTTCTGCAGGTCGATGAACTGGACGCGGGTGCCGTGAGGCGGGAATAGCCTGAAAGGGATCGCGATCGCCGGATGACGCCGTGTCGATCAATACAAAAACAGCATCGATCCATACCCCCTTCGGCTTGGACGGTATCTTCACCTCTCATTAAGAAAGGCTCCGAGGAAACAAATTAGTTCCAAGGAGGTGCGCTCATGAGCGCTGTCGTGTCCGCTGCGGAGGCGAGAAGGTCCCGCGTGCGCCTGTTCATCGTGGCGATGCTGTTCCTCGTCACGACCGTCAATTATGCCGACCGCGCCACGCTGTCGATCGCCGGTCCCGCGTTATCGAAAGAGCTTCATCTCGATCCGATCGCCATGGGCTATATCTTCTCGACCTTCGGCTGGTCCTATGTGGTGGCGCAAGTGCCGGGCGGCTGGCTGCTCGACCGCTTCGGCTCGCGCTGGGTCTATGCCTTCAGCATCATGATCTGGTCGCTGTTCACGCTGATGCAGGGCTGGGTCGGCTTCCTCGGCGGATTTGCCGCCGTTGGCGTGCTGTTCGCGCTGCGCCTGATGGTGGGCTTTGCCGAAGCGCCGTCCTTTCCGGCCAACGCCCGCATTGTCGCGGCCTGGTTTCCCGGCAATGAGCGCGGCACGGCGTCCGCCTTCTTCAATTCCGGGCAGTATTTCGCGACCGTGATTTTCGCGCCGCTGATGGGCTGGATCGCGCATGATTTCGGTTGGCGCTATGTGTTCTTTGTCATGGGCGGACTTGGCGTCCTGGTGGGCTTGCTCTGGATCAAGACCATGTACGGGCCGAAGGAACATCCCTCCATCAACGAAGCCGAGTTCGATTATATCAGCCGCGGCGGCGCGCTGGTCGACATGGACGCGGCGAAGGATGCGAAGGTTTCAGACGGCGGGCCGAAATGGGATCACATCCGCCAGTTGCTCTCTAACCGCATGATGGTCGGCGTCTATATCGGCCAGTACTGCATCAACACGCTGACCTATTTCTTCCTGACCTGGTTCCCGGTCTATCTCGTCAAGGAGCGCGGGCTGTCGATCCTGCAGGCAGGCTTCGTTGCGTCTCTACCGGCGCTGTGCGGCTTCTTCGGCGGCGTGCTTGGCGGCGTCATCTCGGACTATATCCTGCAGAAGACGGGCTCGCTGACCGCGGCCCGCAAGATCCCGATCGTCGGCGGCATGCTGCTGTCGATGTCGATCATCGCCTGCAACTATGTCGACGGCCAGGCGCTGGTGGTCGGCTTCATGGCGCTCGCCTTCTTCGGCAAGGGCATCGGCGCACTCGGCTGGGCTGTCGTCTCCGACACCTCGCCGAAACAGGCCGGCGGCGTCTCGGGTGGCCTGTTCAACATGTTCGGCAATCTCTCCAGCATCAGCACGCCGATCATCATCGGCTACATCCTGGCTGCGACCGGATCGTTCAACGGTGCCCTGGTGTTCGTCGGCCTCAACGCGCTGATGGCGGCCGTCGCCTATCTCTTCATCGTGGGCAACATCGAGCGCGTGCAGCTCAAGACGGCCTGAGCGAGGCGTGTTCGCGTTCGCGAGATCAAGGCGGCGGCTCACAAACCGCCGCCTTTGTTTTGGGGGAGATCGATGCTAGAAACCGCAAATAAACGCCTCGTCTATTCCGGGCATGCATCGATGTTCGACCTGAACCAGCTCCGCTGTTTTGTCACGGTCGCGGAAGAGCTGCATTTCGGTCGCGCGGCGGCGCGGCTCAACATGACCCAGCCGCCGCTGAGCCGGCAGATCCAGGTCCTGGAACACATCATCGACGCGCCGCTTTTGGAGCGCACCAGCCGCTCGGTGCGCCTGACGCCGGCGGGCCGCAGCTTCTTGCCCGAGGCGCGGCGCATCCTGAAACTCGCCGAGAGCGCCTCGCAGGTCGCGCGCCGCATTGCGATGGGCAAGACCGGGTCGCTCAAGATCGGATACACGGCGGCGGCCGCTTACGGCTTCCTCCCCGAGCTGCTCGCGGCGTGCCGGGCGCGGCTGCCGGAAGTCGACTTCTCGCTGAAGGAGATGGTGTCCGGCGATCAGCTCGAGGCGCTCGCCTCGGGTCAGATCGATGCCGGCCTGCTGCGGCCGCCGATCGCGCGTCCGGAGCTGGCGACGAAGCGTGTGCTGGCCGAGCCGCTGCTGGCTGCGATCCCGCGCAAGCATCCGCTCGCTTCGCGCGAAAACCTTGCGATCAAGGATTTCGACGGCCAGCCCTTCGTGATGTATTCGCCCTACGAGTCCCGATATTTTCACGACCTCCTCGTGGCGCTGTTCACGCAGGCCGACATCCTGCCGCGCTATGTCCAGCATGTCGGCCAGATCCATTCCATTCTCGCGATTGTGCGCGCCGGCCTTGGCGTGTCGATCGTGCCGGCGGCCGCCGCAAACCTGAAGATCGCAGAAGTGAAGCTGCGGCCACTGAAGCTGCGTGCACCCACGCCGGTCGAATTGTTCATGGTCTGGCGGCGCGACGACGAGAACCCGCTGGTGCCGGCGCTGGTCGACATCGCGGGCGAGCTTTCCGGCGCGCGCGAGCATTGATGCTGATTGTGCATCAGTCGATACCGCGTTTGGCTTGGACGCGCATCGAGCGCGCTCCTACAAAGACAGCCATGGATGCGCGCTTTCCGCGCGTCTTAGAGCATGATCCGGAAAGTGGAAACCGGTTTTCCGAAAAGATCATGCTCAAACAAAGTGAAGCCGAAATTTCAGGGAGTGGCGCGATGAGCAAGATGACCCCGCAGGAGATGGCCAACAAGATCGGCTCCGGCCTCCTGTCGTTTCCCGTGACGCCGTTCAAGACGGATTATTCCTTCGACGAGGCGACTTACCGTTCCAACATGGACTGGCTCTGCGGCTATGACGTCGCGGGCCTGTTCGCGGCCGGCGGCACCGGCGAGTTCTTCTCGCTGACACCTTCGGAAGTGCCTGAGGTGGTGAAGGTCGCGGTCGACGAGACCAGGGGCCGCGTGCCCGTGCTCGCCGGCACCGGCTACGGCACCGCCATCGCGCGCGAGATCGCGGTTGGTGCCGAGAAGGCGGGCGCGGATGGCCTGCTGCTGCTGCCGCCCTATCTCACCCATTCCGAACAGGACGGGCTCGCGGCCCATGTCGAGGCGGTTTGCGCCTCGGTCAAGATTGGTGTCATCGTCTATAACCGCGACAATGCCATCCTGCAGCCCGATACGCTGGCGCGCCTCTGCGAGCGCTGTCCGAATCTGGTCGGCTACAAGGACGGCATCGGCGACATCGAGCTGATGACGCGTGTCTACACGAAACTCGGCGATCGCCTCACCTATGTCGGTGGCCTGCCCACCGCTGAAACCTTTGCGCTGCCCTATCTCGACATGGGCGTGACGACCTATTCGTCGGCCGTGTTCAATTTCGTGCCGGAGTTCGCGACCAGGTTCTTTGCCGCGGTGCGCCGCAGGGATCACAAGGTGATCCACGCCGGGCTGAAGGATTTCATCCTGCCGCTGATCGCGATCCGCAACCGCAAGAAGGGTTATGCGGTGTCGATCATCAAGGCCGGCATGAAGGTGATCGGCCGCAATTCCGGTCCAGTGCGGCCACCGCTGACCGATCTCACCGAGGTCGAGATGGCGGAGCTGACCGCGCTGGTCGCAAAGCTGCCGTCGACGACATCGGCGATGCAGGCCGCGGAATAAACAAGCCGGCATAATAAAGGGGAGGAGTTCATGATCCAGGAAGCGGTCCGCGCCGGCTTCTCCGGCGCGCCTCTTGTCACTTCCATGGAGGTGATCCCGGTCGCCGGCCGTGACAGCATGCTCCTCAATCTGAGCGGCGCGCATGCGCCGTTCTTCACCCGCAACCTCGTTATTCTGTCGGACAATTCTGGCCATACCGGCGTCGGCGAAGTGCCGGGCGGCGAGAAGATCCGGCAGACGCTGGAGGACGCGCGGCCGCTGGTCGTCGGCCAGACCATCGGAGGGTGCAACAACATCCTCGCCTCGATGCGCGAAAAATTCGCCGACCGCGACTCCGGCGGCCGCGGCAAGCAGACCTTTGACCTGCGCGTAATGATCCATGCAGTGACTGCCGTTGAATCGGCGCTGCTCGATCTGCTCGGCCAGCATCTGTCCCTTCCCGTCGCCGCGCTGCTCGGCGAAGGCCAGCAGCGGCCGAGCGTCGAGACGCTGGGCTATCTCTTTTTCGTCGGCGACCGCCGCAAAACGAATCTATCCTATGTCGAAGGCGAGACCGGCAAGCCCGCCTGGTTCAATCTGCGCCATCAGGAGGCGATGACGCCGGAGTCGATCGTGCGGCTCGCGGAAGCGACGCAGGATCACTATGGCTTTGCCGATTTCAAGTTGAAGGGCGGCGTGCTGCGCGGCGAAGAGGAGATCGAGGCCGTCACCGCGATCGCCAAACGCTTTCCGGATGCGCGCGTGACGCTCGATCCCAATGGCGGCTGGCTACTGGAAGACGCGATCCGGCTCTGCAAGGACATGCATGGCATTCTCGCTTATGCCGAGGACCCCTGCGGCGCCGAAGCAGGCTTCTCCGGCCGCGAGATCATGGCGGAGTTCCGCCGCGCCACGGGGCTGCCGACCGCGACCAACATGATCGCGACCGACTGGCGCCAGCTCTCCCACGCGCTGCGGCTCGGTGCGGTCGACATTCCGCTGGCCGATCCGCATTTCTGGACCATGCAGGGCTCCGTCCGCGTCGCGCAGACCTGCCGCGACAATGGGTTGACCTGGGGCTCGCATTCCAACAACCATTTCGATATCTCATTGGCCATGTTCACCCATGTCGGTGCCGCCGCGCCCGGCAGGGTTACCGCAATCGACACGCACTGGATCTGGCAGGACGGCCAGTCCTTGACCAGGGAGCCGCTGCAGATCAAGGGCGGCAAGATCGCGGTTCCCGATCGGCCTGGCCTCGGCATCGAGATCGACCGCAAGGCGATCGACGAGGCCTATGCGCTGTACCGGCAGCACGGGCTGGGGGCCCGCGACGATGCGATGGCCATGCAATTCCTGATCCCCGGTTGGACGTTTGATGATAAACGTCCAAGTCTTGTTCGCTAAAAAAGTCTTGTTCGCTAAAAAAGTCTCGTGCGGTAAGAAAGTCTCGTGCGCTGACAAAACACTGGGAGGACAACATGACCGTGGCTCTGAAAAACTTCATCGGCGGCGAATGGGTCGACGGCTCCGGCATCACCAGGAACATCAACCCCTCCAACACCACCGACGTCGTCGGCGAATACGCCAAGGCCGACAAGACGCAGACCGAGAAGGCGATATCAGCCGCCAAGGCGGCCTTCCCCGCCTGGTCGCGCTCGACGCCGCAGGAGCGCTATGACGCGCTGAACAGGATTTCCGCCGAAATTCTCTCGCGCAAGGACGAGCTCGGCCGCCTGCTGGCGCGCGAGGAAGGCAAGACGCTCCCCGAAGGCATCGGCGAGGTCGCGCGTGCGGGGCAGATTTTTGCGTTCTTTGCCGGCGAGGCGCTGCGGATGATGGGCGAGAAGGGCGCGTCGGTGCGTCCCGGTCTCGAGGTCGAGATCACGCGCGAGCCGATCGGCGTCGTCGGCTTGATCACGCCCTGGAATTTCCCGATCGCGATTCCCGCCTGGAAGATCGCGCCCGCGCTCTGCTACGGCAATACGGTGGTGTTCAAGCCCGCCGAGCTGGTGCCGGGCTCGGCGCATGCGCTGTCCGAGATCATCACCCGCTCCGGCATCCCTGCCGGCGTGTTCAATCTCGTGGTCGGCCCGGGCTCGGTGGTGGGCCAGACCATGATCGAAAGCCCCGACGTCGCCGCGATCTCGTTTACGGGCTCTGTTGCGACGGGCCGCAAGCTAGCGCAGGCCTGCGTGATGTCGGAGCCGATGAAGAAATTCCAGCTCGAGATGGGCGGCAAGAATCCGCTGGTCGTGCTCGACGACGCCGACATCAAGGTCGCGGTCGAAGTCGCCGTCAATGGCGCCTATTTCTCGACCGGCCAGCGCTGCACGGCGTCCTCGCGGCTGATCGTCACCGCAGGCATCCATGACCGTTTCGTCGACGCCATGACCGAGCGGCTGAAGGGCCTCTCGGTCGATGATGCGCTGAAACCCGGCGTGCAGATCGGTCCGGTGGTCGATCAAGGCCAGCTCGATCAGGACCTGCGCTATCTCAAGATCGGCAAGGACGAGGGCGCCAGGCTGCATTGGGGCGGCGAATTGCTGAACCGCGAGACACCCGGCTTCTATCTGCAGCCGGCGCTGTTCACCGAGGCCAACAACAACATGCGCATCGCGCGCGAGGAGATCTTCGGGCCCGTCGCCTGCGTGATCCGCGCCAAGAACTACGACGAAGCGCTGGCGATCGCCAACGACACCGATTTCGGTTTGGCCGCCGGCGTCTGCACCCCCAGCCTGAAATACGCCTCACATTTCAAGCGCAACAGCGAAGCGGGCATGGTGATGGTCAACCTGCCGACCGCGGGTGTCGACTATCACGTGCCGTTCGGCGGCCGTAAAGGCTCGAGCTATGGCGCGCGCGAGCAGGGCGCCTACGCGCGCGAGTTCTATACGACGGTGAAGACGGCTTATACGAACCCCGGTTAAATCATCCGAAGGAGTTGCGACGATGGGCAAGAGGGAAGTGGTTACGGAAAAGCCGCGCTACATCAAGCTCAACGAACGCGACAATGTGGCGATCGTCGTCAACGACTTCGGCCTGCCGTCGGGCTCGCGCTTTCCTTGCGGTCTTGAGCTGCGCGCCTTCGTGCCGCAGGGCCACAAGACCGCGCTTGTCGACATCGATGAAGGTGCGCCGATCATCCGCTATGGCGAGGTGATCGGCCATGCGCTGTCGCCGATCCGCGCCGGCGAATGGGTGGACGAAGCGCGCATCCGCATGCCCGAGGCGCCGCCGCTGGACAAGCTCGAGATCTCGACCGCGGTGCCGGCGCAGCTCGCCCCGCTCGAAGGCTACACCTTCGAGGGCTTCCGCAACGCGGACGGCTCCGTCGGCACCAAGAACATTCTTGGCATCTCGACCTCGGTGCAATGCGTCCGCGGCACACTCGATTATGCCGTGAAGAAGATCCGCAGCGAGCTCTTGCCCAAATATCCCAATGTCGACGACGTGGTGCCGATCACCCATGCCTATGGCTGCGGTGTTGCCATCACCGCGCCAGACGCGGTCGTGCCGATCCGCACGCTGCAGAACCTGGCGCTCAATCCGAATTTCGGCGGCGAGATTCTGGTGGTCGGCCTCGGCTGCGAGAAGCTCGCGCCCGAGCGCCTCGTGCCTGAAGGGTTTGGTAATACAGGTCTGGCCGATACCATCGTGCGCATGCAGGACGAGGCCTTTGACGGTTTTGGCGCGATCATCGACGCCATCATGACCCAGGCCGAAGTGCGCCTCAAAATTCTCGACAAGCGCCGGCGCGAGACCTGTCCGGCCTCCGACCTCGTGATCGGCCTGCAATGCGGCGGCAGCGATGCCTTCTCCGGCGTCACCGCCAATCCCGCGCTCGGCTTCGCGGCTGATCTCCTGGTTCGCGCGGGCGCGACGGTGATGTTCTCCGAGGTCACCGAAGTGCGCGATGCCATCCAGCTGCTGACGCGCCGCGCCGTCAACGAGGAGGTCGGCCGCGCGCTGATCCGCGAAATGGCCTGGTACGACGCTTATCTCGCTCGCGGCGGCGCCGACCGCAGCGCCAACACCACGCCGGGCAACAAGAAGGGCGGGCTCGCCAACATCGTGGAGAAGTCGCTCGGCTCGATCGTGAAATCCGGCTCGAGCCCGATCGCCGGCGTGCTCGCGCCCGGCGAGAAGGCGCGGCAGAAGGGCATGCTGTTCGCGGCGACACCGGCGAGCGACTTCATCTGTGGCACGCTGCAGCTCGCGTCGGGCATGACGCTGCAGGTCTTCAGCACCGGCCGCGGTACGCCCTACGGGCTTGCGGCCGCGCCCGTCATCAAGGTCGCGACCCGCAGCGAGCTCGCGCGGCGCTGGAAGGATCTGATCGATTTCGACGCCGGCCGTATCGCGACCGGCGAGATGACCATCGAGGAAACCGGCTGGGAATTGTTCCGCCTGATCCTCGACGTCGCCAGCGGACGGACAAAACCGTGGTCGGACCGCTGGGGTATTCACAACGATCTCACGCTGTTCAACCCCGCGCCGGTAACGTGAACGCGCCCTGACCCATTGGCGCGCCTGAAACCTCTCGGCCGACGGCTTTGGGCCCGAAAATCGCGCTTTTTTGCCAGAACCTGTTCCCGCCCCCCAACGACAAACCCTGCAGTTCACTTCTTGTTAAGGAGATTTGAAATGAGGGTTGTTTTGACGGTTGCGGCCGTGGGCTCGGTCGTCGCGGGCGGCGTTGTCGCGGCAGCCGCGGGCCTGGTCATGGCGAGCAGCGCCATCGCGATTGCGGCGGAGCTGCCCTCCTACGAGGTGAAATCGTTTCCGATTTCGCCGGCGCAAATCCAGATGCTGGGCGCCGCGGACGTTGGAGAGCGGGCGCCGGCCACCAACCTGACGCGAGCGGGCATGCCTGCCTCGCCGGTCCAGATCGCCGTGCTGACGCCGCGCCGCCAGATCGTCGCCAACGCGCGCTAAAGCGGCGCTTGCCGGCGGCGCGCCCTGAAGGCCTTGCCCGCCGCGCCCTTGCAACAACACGCGAGCCAAGCCTAATAGTCAGGCTATCCAGCTTACGAGGGTTCATGTTGGTTCGCCTGCTCCTTACAATCGCCTCGGCGTGGCTGCTCGTGTTCAGCACGGCCAGCGCCGAGGCGCAGCGCACGCGCGGCATCGTCGCCTATGACGACGTCTGCCTCGACGTGATCGCCGAAGGCGGCGGGCCGCTTGTTATTCTGCTTCCGTCGCGCGGCCGTGGCTCGGAGGATTTCGATGCGGCCGCAGCCGCGCGGCGCAGGCCTCAGCACCGGGCCGATGAAGGCCCTCACGCTGCATGATTTCGCGCGCGACATGGCGGAGTTGATCAAGCACGAAGGCGGCGGTCCGGCTGTCATGGTCGGACATGCCTTCGGCAATTGGGTGGCGCGAATGACCGCCGTCGATTATCCGCAGCTCGTGCGCGGCGTGGTGATCGTCGCCGCCGCCGCCAAAGCCTATCCGAACGGCTTTGCCGGCGCGAAAGAGCTATCCGAGGCGGTGCGACTGGCGGGCGACGCAAAGCTGCCCGACGAGGAGCGGCTGAAATATCTGCGCATGGCGTTCTTCGCACCGGGTCACGATGCGAGCGGCTGGCTGCAAGGCTGGTACGGCGAGGTCGACGAATCGCAATCCGCCGCGGGCCGCGCGACCAGGCAGGTCGAGTGGTGGTCCGGCGGTAACGTCCCCATGCTCGACCTGCAGGCGGCAAGTGATCCGTTCAAGCCGGCCTCGATGTCGAACGAGATGAAGGACGAGTTCGGCGAACGCGTCACGATCGCCGTGATCCCGAATGCGAGCCACGCGCTGATCCCGGAACAGCCCGCCGTGGTGGTTGACGCAATCGTGGCCTGGATCCGCAAGCTGCCGGAGAAATCCTAGAGCATGATCCGGAAAAGTGTGTAGCGGTTTTCCGAAAAGATCATGCTCGATCAAAAGCCTAAAGCGCGATGAGGGCCGCGCGATCTATGTCGGTGCCGGTCTTGAGCTTGAAGAACTCGCCGGCGAACTGCTTCTACGCGGTCTCGACCGACGGACGCCTGTTTCAGTGGTCAGGAAAGGTTCGCCAGCGCCGGTGTGCTGCCGGCCTCGAGGAATGGGGCCGGTGTGCTTGCCTCGATGTTGAAGACCAGATGAAGGTGCCTGACGGTGCAAAGCACACCGTGATCGGCTTCGTCGGCAAGCCGGCCGAGCAGGGCGGCGCGGGCTTGATCCTTTTCGACCAGAGCCAGCGCGCGGTAGCGTGCGGCGCGTATGTGGTTGATCGCTGGCATGTTCCTTCTCCAATGGTGCAGGGACCTGAACTTCAGTCGGTACCGATCGCCTCCAAGTTCGGCCCCGCGAAGCTTGCCACGCCGTGCCATGTCACGAGCGTGACCTCCGTCACCCTTATGTGGTGATGTCGCCTCGCTCGCGGTGTTCAAAATGCACGAAAAACGTCGCACCAAAACCGCGACGCTTACGCGTTACCCTCGGCATGACGATGTGGGATTACGTTGTGCGGGAACCGTCGGCGCCTCAGCGACCGATCTCCTTCAGCAGCGCCTCTGCTTTGAGCTGAAGCGGGTAGGCGCCGTTCTGCGCCGCGATCGCGATGCATGCTTGCAAATTGCGGACAATATCGGCCTTGCTGTCGTCATCCGCGGCTGGCGTGAGCATGGCTTCGCACAGCAGGGCCTCGGCTTCCAGTCCGCCAAATCCCTGTTGCCGGGCCCTATTTCGTGCAACGCGTAACCGGTCGCGCGCGTTATCGACCTCGCCGGCCCGACCGATCGCGAGCGCGAGATAGATCGAGGCGCGCAGCTCCGTCGACTTGTAGACGACCGTTTCGGCCGCCAATTGCGACCAGGCGAGGATTTCGCGCGCGAGCTCGATGTGGCCCAATTCCAGATAGGCCATGCCGCGGTGGCATGCGACGATCGGCGCAAACAGCCTGAGCCCATGCTCTTGCGCGAGGGCGAAAGCCTCATCGAGAATGTCGGCGGCAGATCGCGCATCGCCGCGACCGAGCGCCAGATTGCCGGCACTGCAGGCCGCCGCGACGCGATCGAACGGCCGGTTGGTCTCCGCGGCGATTTCGTCGGCGCGGCGCTGAAATTGGTCAGCCGTTTCGATTTCTCCCAGTGTCACATGGGCGAGGGACTTCATCATGCAGCACATCAACAGCAAGTATTGTGGCCTGGTGCCGATCGGTGCCGCGGCATCCGGTCCCATCAGTTGGGTACAGGCGTGCCCCAGCATCTCTTCGGCCTCGCGATAGCGGCCCGCGATGTGATAGGCCTGTCCGAGGCCGTAGGCTGCGAGGTTCAACCAGCCGATATTGCCCCATTGCTGCGCAAGGCGAATAACCCGTTCGCCGGTCGCGATGGCCTCGACGGGCGTATCGTAGAAGTTTTGCGCAGCCGCCCTGATTGTCATGGCGGCAACTTTCCGCCCGATGTCGTTGATGGCGTTGGCGCGCCGTTCGGCTTCGTTGCCGAGCTCCAGCCATTCGGCGACCTTGCCAAATCCCATGAATCCCATGCGCGCCTCGATGCGCAGGTCGATGGCGTCGGCCTCGCGTGCGTCGCAGATCGGCGTCTTGTCGAGCGCGTCCATGGCGATCTCGAAATAGGAGGTCGCGTCGGCAAAGGCCGAGCGCTCGACGCATTTGCGCGCCACGTTTCTTGCGTAGGTGAACGCCTTGGGCCAGTTCTTGGCGCGCGTCGCGTGGTAGCAAAGCGTGTCGGCCTCCTCGCTCCAGCGTTCGTCCTTCTCCAGGGCGGAGAGGATCGATGCGTGCACGCTTTCGCGCGCCCGCGCGATCAGCGAGTCGTAGGCCACCTGGCGCACCATCTCATGCGGAAATTCGAACGTGTCGTCGAGCGGCCCGTCGGCCTTGACCAGCATTTCGGCACGGTCGAGCGCGGCGAGCGCGCTCTGCAGCGCGCTTTCGTCAAGCGCAGAGACCTCGCGCAGCGTGGCCAGGCTGGCGCGAGGGCCGAGTGCGGCCGCGGTCTGGATCAGCGCGTATTCCTGTTTCGCAAGTCGATCAAGGCGCGCCGCGATCACGCCCTGAATGCTGTTTGGAATCCCCAATTCCTCGACCGGATCCATGACGGTCAGATCGCCCCACTGGCCCTGAAGCACGCCAGTCTCCTTGAGACGGCGGCAGACTTCCTCGACGAACAGCGGCACGTTGGCCGTGTGGCGAATAATCCGGCTTTTCAGTTCCACCGTCGTTGCCGACGATCCCAGGATCGCGTCCAGCATCGCCCGGCCCGAACTCTCGTCGAGCGGCCGCAAGGTGAGGTTCTCGATGCCTTCCCGGCTCGCCCAATCCGGTGCGCCATTGGGCCGGCCCGTGAAAAGCATCAGCAGGTCGGGAGTTTTCAGCGCGGCCACTGCAGCCACGATGGGATCGCTGGCGCGATCGATCCAGTGCAGGTCCTCGATCAGAAGCAGGGTGGGCTGCCGCTTGGCGAGGTTCTCGACCAGCGCGCAGCCTGCCTCTCTGATGGCGCGGCCGCGTGCCTGCGGCTCCAGCCCGTCCCACTGCTCGTCCACAATCGGCAGATCGAGCACCGCGTGGACCGCCGCGCGCAGGATCGGCGGCAGGCTCGCCCGCGGGTCTGCCGTATCGCCCGGCCGGTCGTCTGCCGGCGGTGAGTTGAGAATGGCGAGCAGCAATCCCTTGAGCGCGGCGAAGGGCGAGCTCTGCAGATTCGGGCTGCATTCAACTTCGATCAGCCGCCAGCCTTTGCTCTCCAGTCCCTGGACAAATTCGTGGACCAGTCGCGATTTGCCGATCCCCGGCGCGCCGGTCAGCAGCACGCCGCGGCTGCTCGCGCGCGCGGCCTCGGCTGCACGCCACAGCTGCGCGTGCTCCACGGACCGATTGACGAATTGCGAAACGCTGCGCGCCTTGCGCACCCGCCAACTCGAAAGATCGTTCGCGCTCACGACGCGATAGATCGGCACCGCCTCGGCAAACCCTCTGAGCATCCGGGGGCCGACGAATTCAAATCGCACGTCGCCTTCGGCGAGCTTTTGACAGGCCTCGGATGCAAAGATCTGGCCAGCCCCGGCGGCCGTTTCCAGCCGCGCGGCCAGATGCTGCGCTGCGCCGCCGATCTCGTAGACCTTGGAATAATCGCCGGCGACCACGTAAGCGACAACGAAGCCCGAGTGCAGGCCGACGCGCACCTGCAACTCGGGATCGCCCAGGCCTGCGACACGCCGAACCAGTTCGAGCGCGGCATGGCAGGCAAGCGGTGCGTGATTGTCGTCCGCCACGGGCGCACCAAACACCGCCGACAGCCCGTCGCCCATCTCCTTGCTCACGATGCCGCCGAACTGCCGCACAGCGGAGCGCATCGCCGCGAGTGCAGGCTCGAGGCGCGAGATGGCCTGCTCGGGGTCAAGCTCGGCTATGAGATTCGTCGAATGGACCACATCCGCCCGCAGGATTGTAACGAACTTGCGTTCGCTGCCCGGATCGTCCGACGCGGAGTTCCGCGGCAGGCGGCTGGGGTCATGTCCTGAAGGCATGAAGGGCATTCTACGCTCTCAATGACAGACGTGTGAAACGCCCTGGACAACTTTCCATCCGAATTGTGACGCAGCCGACCTTCCCCGACAAGCCGTCCAGATCTGGACGGCCTCTGGACGCTGTGCAGATGTGGGTGCTACCCTTTGAGCGCGTGTTTTGCAGGCGACGATGCCGCTGAGGCGACCGGGCACGGATCTGGTGCCAACGGATTTCGGCATCACCGGATTATTGTTTGAGGGAGGCTCGATCATGACGCAGATAAGCATCTTTGGTGGCGGTGTATTCAACAACCCTTCTTTCAAGAGTCATATGAATAACCTGTACTACCCTTTGGATAATATGAAGAAGAGTGTTGCAATACTCAAAGCCTCCCCCGACATCGACATCCAGACCATGACGTATGGCCAGTATCAACCCGTCCTGTCGCCGCGCGACGTGTGGCCGAACGGACGCGGAAAATTCTGGATGCGTGAGATGGGGTGGGCCCGCGTGCAGCTGTCCGAGCAGCTCAACAGAACCCCTTTGTCCAATGACGAGCCCGATGTCGTCCCGCTCACAAGGTGTGGGCTTTTGGACGCATGCATTCGCAAGTGCTTCAATTCAGAGCCGCCCATACCCATGCGCGTCGATATCCAGGACAAGCCGCATGATGCCCCTGATCCGGATCAGCATCATATTGAACTGGTCTGGGAGTACGGCAATGGTCCGAACCAGGTTCCGACGCTTCTCAAGCTGACCATGTTCTGCCCCTTTATCAAATCGGGGCCCGGTGGACCCGGCAAGGGGTCCGACAAGGCGGAATCCTAGCCCCATCGCAGCTCGGCGACCGCCTGCTCGAAGGTCCGGCGATCGAGGCGCTTGATCGCCTCGATCTCCATGGCGTCAAGGGCGAATTCCCGAGCGACCGCGTCGGGCTCCGCCAGGAGTCTTGCACGCAGGTCCTCGTTCAACAGCGCTTTGCCGAGCAATTCGGTCAACTGGCGGCTCGGTGATGTCGTCAATCCAGCTTGCCTCTGCTTAAACTGGCGGTCGATGCGCGGCCAGCGAAACGCTCAGGCGAATTGCCTCTGCTGCATCAAGATACTTCACGCTCGGTATTTCCCCGCCGGAATGGGTCAAGAGCGACTGAAGGGAAGGGTTGCCGATGGTGCTGCGCAAGGCACTCAGCAGCCGCTCGGTGGTTCGCTCGGCAAAAAAGATCTTGCGCGCAGACTTGAGCAGGAGGGCTCGTTCCCTGTCACCGATCAATCCCGCCGCTGAAACCTGTTCCAGCCAATATTCGACGTCGACCATCGGCACCGTCATCGGGCTGAAGTCGAGGGGTGAATAGACGAGCGCGACGTCCGCGTCGCGCCGGACGGCGGAGCGGCGGAAGTGATCGTAGACCCATCCCACCCCGATCATGCCGCTGCCGTCGAGCTCGGAAGCGCGCAGCGCTCCCATGCTCGATGCGCCAATGACGGTCTTTCCCCGATCCAGCACCGCCAGGATCTCCTTGGGCGAGACGGCCATGTTCTGCCCGAACTCCCCGTCGAGGATCACGATCACCTCGTGCTCATCGATGCTGCCGAGGTCACCGCGCCTGATCGGAGGGGCATAGGTGACGGCTGCAAGCCGACGCAGCTGCGCTTCGGCGATCGATGGTCCGGAGAACACGATCGTCCGCCGCGGAGGCTGCGCCTCGGCCGCCGAACCGGAAATCTCGGGTGCCACGGTCATCCCGCTATTCATCGCGAATTTGCGCCAGTGCCCGCGGTCCCAGGGCCGCGCGACCGCTATGTACGAAGAAGAGTGTCCAGGCTTCGGCGTGCGGCACGAGGACCCGTACGACCGGAATTCCGACTTCGGCTCTGGTGATGTCGAAGACGACGGCTTGCGCGAAACCCGACTGGCGCAGTCGATCGAGGATGAATTCGACATCCTCGTTGATGGAGGGATGTTGATACGATGCGATATCGCTGAAGTTGATGGTTGGCCCGTCGGCGTGCGACCTGGGCGCGCGCGGCGTCCCTGGAGGACCAACGAAGTCCGGCAAATCCTCCCTGCCGCCCTGGATGCAGGCGAGGCGGGTCTGCGCCGCTTCGGTCAAGGCACGGGTGAGGGCGATCCGCGCATCCGGATGCGTCCCGCATCCGCTGTGAGCATTGACGAAGAGCTGCGGCCCGTGCGGTTCGGCGATGGTGCAGCCGATCGTGGGGATGCCGGTCTCCGACGTCAGGTTTCGAAGTTGCACTTCGAGCCCGGCGCGCTGCAGCTTGCCGACGAGCGCGGCCGCCCGTTTCGGCAAGCCCCGAAGCGAGATCGGCGGTGCATCCTTTCGTTCCGGCAGCGCCAGGCGAAATCCAATGTTCGACAGCAGTCTGGCGACGGCAGGTCTGACATGGGTCCTTGCCAGGGAAAGCCCCATCGCATCCCGCTCGATCACCTCGCACAGCGCGTGGCAGAGCGCCTCGCACCGGGTGTTTCCCGAAGCGAGACCGTTGGTGCTCGACAGGAACAGCGTCGTGCTGGTGTAGGAATCATAGGGCGCTATAACGCAGTTCAGCGGTGCAAAGGTTTCCCGCCCGCTCAAGAGATCGAAACCGGACACCCATTCGAGCCGCAAGTGTTCGTGATAGCCGCAAACCATCGGCGCGACGATTTCCGCGGGATCCACGCAGGCGTGCTGATGCCGCAGATTGTAATGCGATGCCGCAACGATCGGACCGGCGTGCCGCTCGCCCGCATGTCGCTCTATCGCCTCCATCAAGGCGCCCGCATACGCGTCAGCTCGCGTTGTCCCCTTGCCGTTGTAGTAGGACAGCCCGGGTCCGAGGTCATACGGCCGCACGGTCAGAAAATTCGGAATGCCGACGCGGTCGAAATCCGTCAGGTCGGCCACCTTGGTCACCCCGACGGCAGCAAGCGCGGCGCGTGCGCGGCGGATCGTGGCGCTCGGCCTGACCGAGCGCTCGACGCCACCGGTGCTGTATTTCAGTTGCTTGGCCCCGAGCCAGTATTCGTAGCTGTGCCGGGAGCAGCTCGCGGGAGCCTCCGTATTGGATGCGGGGATGTCGCCGAGATCGTGGATTGCTTCGCTCCGATCGCAATGACGTCTGTGGCGTCAGCTCGCCGCCTCCAGCCGCTCTTCGGTCAAGAGCCGCATCGCGGCGTCGGCGTCCATCGGCTCGCCGAAGGCAAAGCCTTGCGCGTATTCGCAGCCGAGCTGGTACAGTTCGACGGCATCGGAGTCGGTTTCCGCGCCTTCGGCCACGACGTCCATGCCGAGGTCGTGCGCCAGTGCGATGATCGATTTCAGGATCACCGGGCGCGTGCCGCGGCTGGTGGTGCGCACGAAGGACTGATCGATCTTCAGGGTGTCGAACGGGAAGCGCTGAAGGTAGGACAGCGAGGAATGGCCGGTGCCGAAATCGTCGATCGAGAGGCCGACGCCGAGCTCGCGGATCCGCGTCAGCATCTGCGCGGCATGCTCCGGATTTTCCATCACCAGCGATTCCGTCAGCTCCAGCTTCAGCGTGCCGCGCGCGACAGAGGAGCGCGACAGCACGGTGCGGATGTCGTGCAGGAGGTCGTGCCGCAGCAATTGCCGCGAGGAGACGTTGACGGAAGCGAAGATCGGCTCGCGCGAACGCATCGCGCGCTGCCACACCGCGAGCTGGCGCGCGGTCTGGTCCATCACGAAGGTGCCGAGGTCGACGATGAGCCCGATCTCTTCGGCGATCGAGATGAACTCCAACGGCGACATCCGCCCGAGTTTTGGATGATCCCAGCGCGACAGCGCCTCGAAGCCGGCGATCGAGCGGTCTTCCAGCCGCACGATCGGCTGGTACATGATCGTGATCTCCTCGCGCTCGATGGCGCGGCGCAGCTCGCTCTCCAGTGTCAGTCGGTCGGTCTTTCTCGCGCGCATCGCCGGCTTGTAGACATCGATGCGGTCGCCGCCGATCCGCTTGGAGTGATACATCGCAAGCTCGGCGTCCTTGATGATTTCGTCGGAGATCTGCGTCTGCGGATCGGACAACGCGAGGCCGATCGAAGCGGTCAGGAAGATTTCGCGGTCGTTGAAGGCGATCGGCGCACGGATGGTCTTGCGGATGGTCTCGGCGAAATTGGTGATGCGCGCGGGATCCTGTTCGGAGAGCAGGATCAGGCCGAACTGGTCGCCGGCCAGGCGGGCCAGCGTGTCCTGTGGTTTGAGGATACGGGTCAGCCGCCGCGCCAGCGTCAACAGGATGGAATCCCCGACCGCGATCCCGACGGAGTCGTTCACCTGCTTGAAGCGGTCGAGATCGATGACCATCAGGGTCGGCCGCAGGTTCGGCATGGTCTTGGCGAAATTCGCGACCGCGCCGAGCCGGTCCATGAACAACTTCCGGTTCGGCAATCCCGTGAGGTTGTCGTGCACGGAATCGTGGAGCATGCGCTCCTCGGAATTCTTGGCATCGGTGACGTCGGTGAGCGTGCCGATCACGCGCGCGACTTCACCGTCGGAGCCGACCACGGGCCGCGCCTTCAGCGCGAACCACATGAAGTGACCGTCGGGCGTGCGCAGGCGGAAATCCTGCACCAGGCGGCCGCGGCGCTGATCGAGCACACTGTCGAGGGCTGCGCGGAAACGATCCTGGTCGAGCGGGTGCAGCACTTCCAGCCATTTCGCGGCGGGGCCTTCCAGCGCGCCGCGCTTCAATCCCAACAGGCTCTCGGTCTCGGGGCTTGTGAACACCTTGTCGGCGGAAACGTCCCAGTCCCAGATCAGGTCGCCGGAGCCGGCGAGCGCCAGCGCGCGGCGCTCGACGTCGGAGACGATGCCGGTCGAGGCGCCGCCGCCCGCAAAGGCGTGCTGCATGACGGTGAAGCCGATCAGCATCACGATCAGCACGAGGCCGCCAAGCAGCGCGGGGCCGACGATGTCGTTGGTAACGGTGCCGCCGACGGTCATGCCGGCTGCGATCACCCAGACCACCAGCAGGAACCAGGTCGGGATCAACAGCACCGCGCGGTCGAAGCCATGGGTCGAGAGATAGACGATCAGCGTAAATCCGGCGAAGGCGATCAGCACGAGCGACATGCGCGCGATGCCGGAGGCCACGGCCGGATCGAACAGCGCGAGCGCGACCAGCGAGCCGAGGAACACGAGCCAGCCGACAGTGATGTGGGAATAACGCACATGCCAGCGGCTGAGATTGAGATAGGCGAACAGGAACACCAGCAATGTCGCCGCAAGGATCGCTTCGCCGGAGGCGCGCCAGACGCGCTCGGCGTTGTTCGACATGTCAAGCACCTTGCCCCAGAAGCCGAAGTCGACGCCGATATAGACCAGCACCGCCCAGGCGAGCGCGGCGGCGGCGGGGAACATGATGCTGCCCTTCACCACGAACAGGATCGTCAGCACCAGCGCGAGCAAACCCGAGATGCCGATCACGATGCCCTGGTACAGCGTGAAGGAGTTGACCTTGTCCTTGTAGGCGTCGGGCTCCCACAGATAGAGCTGCGGCAGTTTGTCGGTGCGCAGCTCCGCGACAAAGGTGATGACGGCGCCGGGATCGAGCGTGATGCGGAACACGTCGGCGGTCGGGCTCTCCTGCCGATCCGGCCGGTCGCCGGTCGAGGGCGTGATGGTCGCGATGCGCGAGAGACCAAGATCGGGCCAGAGCAGGCCCGAAGATACGATGCGGTAATGCGGCGCCACGATCAGGCGGTCGAGCTGGTCGTCGGTGTTGTTGGCAAGCGCAAACACCACCCAGTATTGCCCGCCTTCACGCGCACGCACCTCGATGCGGCGAACGATGCCGTCGGTGCCGGGCGCGGTGGAAACCTGGATGCGATCGGTGTCGCTGTGCTGATGTTCCAGCACGCCGGTGAGGTCGATTGCGGGCGCGTCACTGCGGACGCTGACGGCGTCAAGCGCATCTGCCGACGAAGCGACGACAGTAATCACGAGGCCCAGCAAGAGTGCCAGGCACCTGATCGGACGCAATGTCAGTTCTCCGCATTCGACCGCAACCGCGTTCGGTCGTCAGCCGATCATTGCCACGAATATAAGGGAAATCAAAGGGTTTCCCGGCCCTCTTTGTTTGCGAGCGTTAAAGCGCCAACACAATTTTGCCAATATGTTCGGAGGTCTCCATCCGCCGGTGCGCTTCTGAAGCTTTTTCCAGCGGGAAAGAGCTGTCCATCAGCGGTTTTATGCGTCCCTCGCGCAGCAACGGCATCACCTTGGCCTCGATCGCCGCGACCATCGCCGCCTTATCCGCATTACTACGGGGACGCAGCGTCGAGCCGGTATGGGTGAGGCGCTTCACCATCAGCTTGGTGAAATTGGCGGTTGCCTTGGGCGAGTTGGACAGGAACGCGATCTGGACGATGCGGCCGTCGACGGCGGCGGCGTCGTAATTGCGATCGACATAGTCGCCGCCGACCATGTCGAGGATGACATTGGCCCCGGTTCCGCCGGTCGCCTTCTTCGTCGCCTCGACAAAATCTTCGGTCTTGTAATTGATGGCATGGTCGGCGCCGAGTTTTATGCAGGCATCCGCCTTCTCCTTCGAGCCGACGGTGACGATCACCTTCGAGCCCAGCGCCTTCGCCATCATGATCGCCATGGTGCCGATGCCGGAAGAGCCGCCATGGACCAGCAGCGTCTCGCCGGGCTTGAGCGCGCCGCGCTCGAACACATTGTGCCAGACCGTCATCAGCGATTCCGGCAGGGCGCCGGCTTCCTGCATGGTGAGCGAGGGCGGCACCGCCATGGCCTGCGCATCCTGCGCGATGCAATATTGGGCGTAGCCGCCGCCGGCGACCAGCGACATCACCTTGTCGCCAAGTTTGTGCTTCTTCGCATTCTTCCCGACGGCCACGACTTCGCCGGCAACTTCGAGGCCGGGCAGGTCGCTTGCGCCGGAAGGCGGCGGGTAGTGGCCCATGCGCTGCGCCACATCAGGTCGGTTGACGCCCGCGGCCATCACCTTGATCAGGATTTCGTCCGGACCGGGCTGCGGCACCGCACGCGTTTCGGGCAGCAGCACTTCCGGACCACCGGGCTTGCTGATGCCGATGACGGTCATTTGCGAAGGCAGCTTTTCCATGATTTGTCCTTGCGGCGGGCGGATTTGAGGCGGCATTTAGCCAGCTGCAGCGAGGCTGGCAACCCGGCTCGGGGCGGTGAAAGAGGGAGGATCAGGCATGCCCATGGAAGACGACGACCGGCCGCGGAAGAAGATCACGCACGAGATCGGGCAGGATCTGTCGCTGCTCTCGGTCGAGGAGTTGAACGGGCGCATCGCG
The DNA here is from genome assembly GCA_035568535.1 of Bradyrhizobium sp. GTDB lineage: Bacteria > Pseudomonadota > Alphaproteobacteria > Rhizobiales > Xanthobacteraceae > Bradyrhizobium. Next base: position 49,883 of record DATMNV010000001.1, on the reverse strand, counting down.
CTGCTCACTTCCGAGATCGCGCGCTTGCAGGAAGCGGCGACGAAGAAGCGCGCCTCGAAGGACGCGGCGAGCGCTTTCTTCAAGACGTGACGCGCGATGCCGCGAGCGCAAAAAAAGAGCCGCCGGAGAACCGGCGGCTTTGAAAGTTGATAACAGGGAGGCGTCAAACAGAGTGGACAGGAGCCACTCGGTGTCCAAACGAGGACAGTGATAGTCATAAAGGCGAAAGCTTAATCGATCGTAAATGAGCGAATTTTTTTAAAGAGTATTATCCATGTCGGTCATTGGCCGAGCTGCCGCCTTATGTAATTCACCGCACCGGTCGGAAACCATATTAACGGTTGTCGCTGGACTCTTGGACCGGCTCGCGCAATGATTTGTTCATCATAAGCCGGTGCAAGGCCGGTTGGCGTAACCGTTGCGTAAGAGGCGTTTAACCATGACGGACCGTTTGCAAAGTGATGGCGCGCTGGTCCAGTTCAGCGAGCGGCTCACCAATTCGGCGCAGTTTGGCAATCTTTTCCGTGAAGGCATGGATCTGGTCGAGGAGACCGCGGCTTATCTCGACGGCGTCGGCCGCTCCGAGGCCAAGGCGCTCGATCGCGCCGTCAGTCTCACTTACGCGACCGAGAGCATGCGGCTCACCACGCGGCTGATGCAACTCGCGTCCTGTCTGCTTCTCCATCGCGCGGTCAAGGAAGGCGAGATGACGCTGACCCAGGCCAACCGCGAGAAGACCAAGGTGAAATTGTCGGCCGCCGATCCCGGCCCGACCGACATGATCGAGAAACTGCCGCAGCAATTGCAGGACCTGATCGCCCGCTCGATGAGCCTGCAGTCGCGCGTTCGCCGCCTCGACATCACCATTCACTCGCCGCCGCCGGAGCGCCCCGCTGCGATCGGCAATCCGCTGGTGCCGCAGCTCAACCGCCTCAAGGCCGCGTTCGAGCAGTAAGCCTCTTCCGTCATTCCGGGCGCGCGTCAGGCTTGTGTGGGGTGGGCAAAGGCGCGAACGCGCCGTGCCCACCATTTCACGCCAGATTCTGTGATCGCGGCGGTGGGCACGCTTGCACCTCCGCTCGTTGAACCCGCGCGGACGTGGTCGCTTTGCCCACCGCAAAACAAAAACGCCCCCGGAAACGGGGGCATTTGGCTATCCGGCCATTTTCGTGCAGGCCTATTCCTTTTTCAGAAAGCCCGAAAACTTCTTCTGGAAGCGCGAGACGCGGCCGCCGCGATCGAGGAGCTGCTGGGAGCCGCCGGTCCAGGCCGGGTGCGATCTGGGGTCGATGTCGAGGTTCAGCTTGTCGCCTTCCTTGCCCCAGGTCGAGCGCGTCTGGTACTCGGTGCCGTCGGTCATCACGACCGTAATCGTATGATAATTCGGGTGAATTTCGGCTTTCATGGCATATTCCTTGGCCGGCCCGCGCCGGTCGATGTAACGCTGCGATGACGGATTTGGGGCGCTCTATAACGTATGCGCCCCCCCAAAACAAGCCGCGATCCCTTGGTATCTCACCCGATTTGCCAGCCCCCTTTGCCCGCCCTATCTGGAGGTGGGTGATAGATTGGTGGGTCTCATGAGCGCAGTGGAACGGCTGGACGACGAAGGCGGCGGCGCGCCGCGGCCGGACCCGATTGCCGCGGCGGCATCGGCCGGCGAAGCGGTGGCGGCGCCGGCGAAAGGCCGGGCGCGGCTGCGGCCGCTGCTCGCACTGTCGCCGTATGTCGCGCGCTACCGTGGCCGCGCTTTTCTCTCGCTGATCGCGCTGACCGTTGCCGCGCTGACCACGCTTCTGGTGCCGGTCGCGGTGCGGCGTATGATCGATTTCGGCCTGACGCCGAAGGGCATCGAGCTGATCAACAGCTATTTCAGCGTGATGATCGCGGTCGTGGCCGTGCTCGCCTTGGCGAGCGCCTCGCGCTACTACCTCGTGATGACCATCGGCGAGCGCATCGTCGCCGATCTTCGCCGCGACGTGTTCTCGCATCTGATCTCGCTGTCGCCGTCCTTCTTCGATTCCGCGCGCTCGGGCGAACTGATCTCGCGGCTCACCGCCGACACCACCCAGATCAAATCCGCGGTCGGGGCCTCCGTGTCGATCGCGCTGCGCAATTTGATGCTGTTCTTCGGCGCTGCCGCGATGATGGTGGTGACGAGCCCGAAACTGTCCGGTTTCGTGCTGCTCGCCATTCCCCTGATCGTGATCCCGCTGGTCGCGTTCGGGCGCTGGGTGCGGCGGCTGTCGCGCAGCGCCCAGGATACGCTTGCGGATGCCTCCGCCTACGCCTCCGAGCTGATCGGCGCCGTCAGGACCGTGCAGGCCTATACCGGCGAGCGGCTCGCGAACGAACGCTTCGGCAAGGACGTGGAGCAGGCCTATGAGGCGGCGCGCGTCTCGACCCAGGCGCGCGCGGTGCTGACCGCGATCATCATCTTCATCGTTTTCAGCAGCGTGGTCGCGATCCTCTGGGTCGGCTCGCATGACGTGCTGACCGGCGCGATCACGCCGGGTCGGCTCGGCCAGTTCGTGCTTTATGCGGCGTTCGCCGCCGCCGGCCTTGGCCAGCTCAGTGAAGTCTGGGGCGAGGTTTCGGCGGCGTCCGGCGCCGCCGAACGGCTGCTCGAGCTGTTGCACGTCATGCCGGACATATCGGCGCCCGCTTCGCCGCGCGCGTTGCCGCAGCCCTCGCGCGGCGATGTCAGTTTCGAAGAGGTCAGCTTCGTCTATCCCGCGCGTCCCGAGGTGCCGGCGATCGATCGCGTGTCGTTTGCGGTGAAGGCCGGCGAGAAGGTCGCGATTGTCGGCCCGTCCGGCGCCGGCAAGAGCACGCTGTTTCATCTGCTGTTGCGCTTCTACGATCCGTCGTCCGGCACCATCTCCTTCGACGGCGTGCCGGTGAAGCAGGCCGATCCGCAAGGCGTGCGCAGCCATATCGCGCTGGTGCCGCAGGATTCGGTGGTGTTTGCGACCAGCGCGCGGGAAAACATCCGCTTCGGCCGGCCCGACGCCACCGACGCCGAAGTCGAGCACGCGGCGGAGCTCGCGCACGCCACCGAATTCATCGGCCGCCTGCCGGAAGGTTTTGCCACCCCGCTCGGCGAGCGCGGCGTGATGCTGTCGGGCGGCCAGCGCCAGCGCATTGCGATCGCGCGCGCGATCCTGCGCGACGCGCCGCTGCTGTTGCTCGACGAAGCGACCTCGTCGCTCGATGCGGAATCCGAGACGCTGGTGCAGACCGCGCTGGAAGAATTGATGCGCCATCGCACCACGCTGGTGATCGCGCATCGCCTTGCGACGGTCTTGTCCTGCGACCGCATCCTGGTGCTGGACCAGGGCCGCATTGTCGAGCAGGGCACCCATGCCTCGCTCGTTGCCGCCAACGGCCTCTACGCGCGGCTGGCGCGGCTGCAATTCCAGGGCACCTGATTCGCACCCAACAAATGTTGCATTGCGGGTGCAACCTTTGTCGACGCTCGCACGTTGCCTGCCGGAAAATATGTATCACCGTATGCCAGCAACGGGAGACGACGCATGCCCTATCGCCGCGGCGGTTTCGCGCTCACGCCGCCATCGCTTTTCATCTTCTTGATCTCGCTGGCATTGGCGCTGGTCGCCATGCTGGTGCGCTACATGCACGCGCCGGTGCCGATCATCAACACGTCACATGTGTTCGATCTGCTGGCGATCGCCTATGTCGTGCTCACCATCGGCGTGCTCTTCCGCCGCGTCTAAAGCGCGATGAGATTAGGTTGAATCGTCATCGCGCTTTAGGTTTTTGATTGAGCATGATCTCCGCGCAAACGCTACGCGTTTGTCGCGAGGGAAAACCGCTACACTTTTCCGGATCATGCTCTAGCGCTCGGTCAGCTTCAGCTCGATGCGGCGGTTGCGCTTGTAGGCTTCTTCGGTGTTGCCGGTATCGAGCGGCTGAAACTCGGCGAAGCCGGCCGCGACCAGCCGCTGCGCCGGAATGCCGCGCGAAATCAGGTACTGCACTACCGAGATCGCGCGCGCCGAGGACAATTCCCAGTTCGATTTGAAGGTCGGGCCGTTCACCGGCCGCACGTCGGTATGGCCGTCGACCCGGAGCACCCAGGCTATTTCGGCCGGGATTTTCTTGTCGAGATCGGTCAGCGCGCCGGCGACGGAGTCGAGCTCGGCGATGCCCTCCGGCAGCAGCGTGGCCTGGCCGGTGTCGAAGAACACTTCGGACTGGAACACGAAGCGGTCGCCGACGATGCGGATGTCGGGCCGGTTGCCGAGGATGGCGCGCAGGCGGCCGAAGAATTCCGAGCGATAGCGCGACAATTCCTGCACGCGCTGCGCCAGCGCGACGTTCAGGCGGGAGCCGAGGTCGGCGATCCGGGTCTGCGATTCCTTGTCGCGCTTCTCGGAGGCGTTGAGCGCGTCTTCGAGGGCAGCGAGCTGACGGCGCAGCGCGGAGATCTGCTGGTTCAGCACCTCGATCTGCGCCAGCGCCCGCGCGGTGACGCTCTTCTCGGATTCCAGCGCCTTGTTCAGTTCATTGGCGCGGCCGGCGGCGTCATTGCCGGCGCTCGCGAGGCCCTCGTAAAGTCCTTTGACGCGGTCGCGCTCACTTTCGGCCGAGGCCAGCCCCGCCTTGAACTGCGCCAGCTGATCCTCGAGATTGAGCTTGCCGAGTTTTTCGACCGACAACAGGTCGTTGAGCTGCGCGATCTTGGCATTCAATTCTTCCAGCGCCTTGTCCTTGCCGGTGACTTCCTGCGACAGGAAGAACTGCACCACCAGGAACACCGACAGCAGGAACACGATCGACAGCACCAGTGTCGACAGCGCATCGACAAAGCCGGGCCAGTAGTTGAAGCCGGATTCGCTGCGGCGGGAACGGGCGAGGGCCATTCGATATCCTCTGTTGCAAGGTGTCGCCCGTTACGCGGGCGCGTGGCAAACCGCTTCAATGTTGTGGCCGTCGGGATCGAGGACGAACGCGCCATAATAGTTCGGATGATAGTGCCTGCGAATGCCTGGGCGCCCGTTGTCCCTACCGCCGGCCTTGATCGCCGCCTCGTAAAAGCGCTCGACGGTTCCGCGGTCCCTGGCGGCAAAAGCAATATGGGCACCGGTCTGCGGGTTGTCACGCCATCCAATCCAGAAGAAGGCTTTTGGACGAATCCCGTAGCCGGCGAAGCGCTCGCCTTCGCCGTACAGGCGCGTGATCTCGAGGGGGAGCAGGGACTGATCATAGAACTTCTTCGACCGCTCGATGTCGCTCACGCCGATGGTGACGTGATCCAGCATGCCGACCTCCGTAGCTCAGCTCTTCTCGGGCTGCTTGGCGAGCCGCTCCAGGAACCGCTTGATCTCGCGGTTCTGCTCGCCCTGGCCGTCGGCCCATTCGCGGATCATCTGCTGCTCGGTGCGCATATGCGCGACCAGCCCCTGAATGGCTTCGGCAAGATTGGCCATCGCCGTCGTGGTGCTGCGGCCGCCGCCTTCTTCCACGACCGCGCGCAGCTTGTCGAGCGCCGCTGAAAGGTCGCCCGAAGGCCCCGCGTCGTCGCCATAATGGCGCACGGTGGTGGCGAGCCAGTCTTCAAGGTCCGTGTAGAAACGGTTCTGCGCCTGGCTCGACTGCAGATCGAGGAAGCCCAGGATCAGGGAGCCGGCAAGGCCGAACAGCGAGGACGAAAACGAAATGCCCATGCCGCCGAGCGGGGCGGCAAGGCCTTCCTTCAGCGTATCGAACAGCGCGCCGGCGTCGCTGCCGACCTTCAACCCGTCGATCACCTTGCCGACCGAGCCGACGGTTTCGATCAGGCCCCAGAAGGTGCCGAGCAGGCCGAGGAACACCAAGAGCCCGGTCATGTAACGGGAAATGTCGCGGGCTTCGTCGAGACGCGTTGCGATCGAGTCGAGCAGGTGCCGCATCGTCTGCTGCGAGATGCTCATCCGCCCGCTGCGCTCGCCGCCGAGAATGGCGGCCATTGGCGCCAGCAAGGTCGGGTGGCGTTCGATCGCCAGCCCGGGGTCGGCGACGCGGAAATTGTTGACCCAACTCACTTCCGGATAGAGCCGGATCACCTGGCGGAAGGACAGGAGGATGCCGATGGCCAGCACCATGCCGATCAGCGCATTGAGGCCGGGATTGGCAAAGAAGGCCAGCTGGATCTGCTTGTACAGCACGACCGCCACCAGGCCGCAGGCGACCAGAAACACCAGCATCCGCACCAGAAAGATGCGGGGCGAGGACAGTTTGTTCAGTTCGATCTCCATCGCGGAGCGGGTAGCAGGTCCGGCGGGCATTCTGTCATCCGTTACAGGAACCGATCTTGAGCCTCACTATGGCACAGCGGCGGCGGGAAAAAAGCTCAACTAGTCCACAAATGCGGCGTTGCCGCGGAACCTTAGTCTGAAACCAGCCGTTGCACGCCACGTAGTTGAGAGGAACCCCAAAACCTACCGGGATTGGTCTGGATTCCGTATGACTGTTTTTTATCTCGAAGCCCTCGTCGCGATCGCGCTGTCGCTGTCGATCCTGATGACCTTTGCCTGGGTGGTGCAGCAGCGCACCGGCAATTCCGGCTGGGTGGATACGATCTGGACCTTTGCGGTCGGGCTGGTCGGCGCCGGCGGCGCGCTCTGGCCGATTGGGGGGGCCGCCCCCAATGCGAGGCAATGGCTGGTCGCGGCTCTGGTGGTGATCTGGTCGCTGCGGCTGGGCATGCATATCGCGATCCGCGCCGCCGGCATTGCCGACGATCCCCGTTATGCCGCCTTCGCCAAAGAGTGGGGCGTCGACTCGGCGCGGCGGATGTTTTGGTTTCTGCAAAATCAGGCGTTCGGATCGATCCCGCTGGCGTTCGCGATCTTCGTTGCCGCGGTTTCCGGAGGAGGCGTTGCGCTGGCAGGATTATCTGGGCGCGGCGATCTTGTTTGGGGGCATCGCCGGCGAAGCGCTGGCAGATGCGCAGCTCAAACGCTTCCGCAGCAATCGCCAACAAGGGCCGCGTCTGCGATATCGGGCTGTGGCGCTGGTCGCGCCATCCGAACTATTTCTTCGAATGGTTCGGCTGGCTGGCCTATCCCATGATCGCGCTGTCGCTCTCTTACCCCTGGGGCCTCGCCGGCCTGCTCGCTCCGGTCTTCATGTACTGGATACTGGTATACGTCACCGGCATACCTCCGCTTGAAGCGCAGATGTTACGTTCCCGGGGCGAGAATTATCGCGCGTATCAGTTGCGGACCAGCAAGTTCTTCCCATTGCCACCGCAGGCATGACCCCGAAAATCCATGCCTAGGAGAAAGGGAGTGGCCGCATGAGCTTCGTCTCCACCATCATCGACACCGCCGAACGGGTGCCGCTGCCGGATGTCATCATCCGTGCCGCGATCCATCGCTTCTGTTCGCGCACCGCGACCAGGCTCGCGAGCGGCAGCAGGGAACAGGACGCCGCCTTTGCCCGCGCAATGGCCGATCGCCCCATTGCCGAGCACACCGATGCCGCGAACATCCAGCATTACGAGGTGCCGTCGGCATTCTTCGCGCATGTGCTCGGCCCGAACCGGAAATATTCCTCGTGTTTCTACAAGGACGAAGCCTCCACCTTGCAGGAGGCCGAGGAAGAGGCGCTGCGCCAGACCGAAGAGCATGCCGATCTCGCCGACGGGCAATCGATCCTCGAGCTCGGCTGCGGCTGGGGCTCGCTGTCGCTGTTCATGGCGCGGCAGTTTCCGCATTCGCGGATCGTCGCGGTGTCGAACTCGAATTCGCAGCGCGAGTATATCGAGGCCGAGGCTGCAAAGCGCGGCCTCGCCAATCTGCGCGTCGTCACATCCGATATGAACGTGTTCGATGCGAACGAGCAGTTCGACCGCATCGTCTCGGTCGAGATGTTCGGGCACATGATGAACTGGCGCGAGCTGCTGACGCGCGTGAGATCATGGCTGAAGCCGGACGGGCGCTTCTTCATGCATATCTTCACCCATCGCTCCGGCACCTATCTGTTCGACCGCGCCGACCGCGATGACTGGATCGCACAGCATTTCTTCACCGGCGGGGTGATGCCGAGCCACCATCTGATCCGGCAATATGCCGACCTCTTCGAGGTCGAGAAGGAGTGGCGCTGGAGCGGTGCGCATTACCGGCGCACGGCGATGGACTGGCTCGCCAATTTCGATGCGCACGCGGGCGAGATGGAGGCCGTGCTCCGGCAGGTCTACGGCAAGGACACATCCTTGTGGATGCGTCGCTGGCGCTGGTTCTTCCTCGCCACCGCAGGGCTATTCGGCACTGCCGGTGGCAGCGAGTGGGGCGTCAGCCACTACCGCATGAAGGCGGCCTAGATTCGGGTTCCGCTTTGTTCCACAGCATGGAACCTGTCGTCACGATCCGGTGACTGCCGGGAAACTGCTATGGTTCCAATGCGCTAGCAGCGTGTGACATTGGGCCATATTGCGGCGCAGCAGGTCATTTTTATTTTCCCGGCATCATCAGCGCGACTCGCTCGCGCGACTGCGGTCCTATGCGTCCGCAGGCCAACTCAGACCCTGGGGATACCCATTCCATGTCAGGACTTCGCGCGCAGGCCGGCATCTTGCTCGTGCTCGCTGCGACAGCGCCGCTGCTTGCCGGCTGCGATCAACCCGACGCGGCGGTGGCCGCTGTCGGCAGTAAGACAGCCGAACCCGATGTCAGCGTCGTCAGCGTGAAGCCGCAGCCGCGCGCGATCGTGCGCGAACTGCCCGGCCGCATGGCGCCGACGCGCGTGTCTGAAGTGCGCCCGCGCGTCTCCGGCATCGTGGTCGAGCGGCTGTTCCGCCAGGGCAGCGAGGTCAAGGCCGGCGATCCCTTGTACCGGATCGATCCGCGGCCGTTTGAGGTCGAAGTGCAGGCGGCTGAAGCGGCGCTGACCAAGGCGCAGGCGACGTATGAGCGCGCGGTGCAGCAGGCGCGCCGCATCAGCTTCCTCGCCAAGGAGCGTGCGGCGCCCGAGATCGAGAACGAGAAGGCGATCGCGGCCGAGAAGGAGGCGGGGGCCGATGTCGAGGGCCGCAAAGCCGATCTGACGCGCGCCAGGCTCAGCCTCGACTACGCCACGATCCGCGCGCCGATCGACGGCGTTGTCGGCGCCGCGTACTTGAGCGAAGGCGCGCTGGTGGTGCAGAACGACAGCGCCGTGCTTGCCAGCATCCAGCAGCTCGATCCCATCTATGCCGACTTCATCCAGTCGGTCAGCGAGCTCACGCGTTTGCGCCGCGCTTTCGAGAGCGGCGATCTCGAGCGCATCGCGCCCGATGCGATCAAGGTCCGCCTCGTGCTCGACGACGGCTCGCTCTATCCGATCGCCGGAAAACTGCTTTTCTCTGAAGCCAAGGTCGACGCCAACACCGGCCAGGTGACGCTGCGCGGCGAGTTCGCCAATCCCAACCGCGAGCTGCTGCCGGGCATGTATGTCCGTGTCCGCATCGAGCAGGGCATCGACAGCGATGCCATTGCCGTGCCGCAGCAGGCGGTGCAGCGCAATGTCGGCGGCGGCAGCGAAGTCTTCGTCGTCAGGGATGATGGCCATGTCGTAGCCCAGCCGATCCGAACTGGTCCTGCGCAGGACGGCCAGTGGTTCGTGACCGAAGGCCTGAAAGCCGGCGACCGCGTGGTGGTCGAGGGATTCCAGAAATTCGCGCCCGGCGACAAGGTCAGGCCGCTTTCCTACACCGAAGCCGACGCCTCGATCGACACCGCCGCGCAGCAAACCAGTTCGATCCAGCGGTAACGAAACATGCCGAGCTTCTTCATCGACAGGCCGATCTTGGCCTGGGTCGTCGCGTTGTTCATCTGTCTTGCCGGCGCGATCTCAATTCCGCTGCTCGCGGTCGCGCAATATCCGATCATTGCGCCGCCCTCGATCTCGATCTCGACCAGCTATCCCGGCGCCTCGCCGGAAAACCTCTACAACAGCGTCACGCGCCTGATCGAGGAGGAGCTGAACGGCGCCTCCGGCATCCTCAATTTCGAATCGACCAGCGACTCACTCGGCCAGGTCGAGATCACCGCCAACTTCGTGCCGGGCACCGAGACCGGCGCGGCCTCGGTCGAGGTGCAGAACCGCCTGAAGCGCGTCGAAGCGCGGCTGCCGCGTGCGGTGATCCAGCAGGGCATTTTGGTAGAGGAAGCCTCCAGCGCGGTGCTGCAGATCATCACGCTGCGCTCGACCGATGGCAGCCTTGACGAGATCGGGCTCGGCGATTTCATGATCCGCAACGTGCTGGGCGAGATCCGGCGTATCCCCGGCGTTGGCCGCGCTACGCTCTATTCGACCGAGCGCAGCTTGCGCATCTGGGTCGATCCGGCGAAGCTCGTCGGCTATGGCCTCACCGCCGATGACGTCAACAAGGCGATCACGGCGCAGAACGCGCAGGTCGCCTCGGGCAGCATCGGCGCCGAGCCGTCCACGGCCGACCAGCGCATCTCGGCGCTGGTGCTGGTCAAGGGCCAGCTGGAATCTCCCGATGAATTCGGGTCGATCATCCTGCGCGCCAATGCCGACGGCTCGACGGTTCGGTTGCGCGACGTCGCGCGCATCGAGATCGGCGGGCTGAGCTACCAGTTCAACACGCGCTCGAACGGCAAATCGACCGCGGGCCTCTCGGTGCTGCTGTCGCCGACCGGCAATGCGCTCGCAACCGCAAGCGCGGTGGAAGCCAAGATGAAGGAGCTGTCGCGCTTCTTCCCGGCCAATATCGCCTACGACATTCCCTACAACATCACGCCCGTGGTGAAAGCCTCGATCGAGAAGGTGCTGTTGACGCTGGTGGAAGCCGTGGTGCTGGTGTTCATCGTGATGTTCCTGTTCCTACAGAACATCCGCTACACGCTGATTCCCACCATCGTGGTGCCGGTGGCGCTGTTGGGTGCCTGCGCCACGCTGATGCTGGCCGGCTATTCCATCAACATGCTGACCATGTTTGGCATGGTGCTCGCGGTCGGCATCCTCGTCGACGACGCCATTGTCGTGGTCGAGAATGTCGAGCGCATCATGGCCGAAGAGGGCCTGCCGCCGAAGGAGGCAACGCGCAAGGCGATGTCGCAGATCACGGGCGCGATCATCGGCATCACGCTGGTGCTGATGGCGGTGTTCGTGCCGATGGCATTCTTCCCCGGCTCGGTCGGCATCATCTACCGCCAGTTCTCGGTCACCATGGTCGCCGCGATCGGCTTCTCCGCGCTGCTGGCGCTGTCGCTGACGCCGGCTTTGTGTGCGACGCTGCTGAAACCCGTGCAGGCCGGGCACGGCCATGCGCGCAAGGGCGTGTTCGGCTGGTTCAACCGTATGCTGGGCGCCGGCCGCGATCGCTATTCATGGATCGTGCAGGGCGCGCTCAAGCGCACCGGTCGCTTGATGCTCATCTACGCCGCGCTGCTGATCGGGCTTTCCTGGGCTTTCGTCCGCCTGCCCGGCGGCTTCCTGCCCATCGACGACCAGGGTTTTATCACCACCGACGTCCAGACGCCGTCGGACTCGTCCTATGCGCGCACCGAGGCCGCGGTCGAGAAGGTGGAAAAATATCTGGCGCAGCGCGCGGGCGTCGAGAACATCACGTTCCTGACCGGCTTCAGCTTCTCGGGGCAGGGTATCAACACGGCGCAGGCCTTCATCACGCTGAAGGACTGGTCGGAGCGCGGGCCAAAGGACTCCGCCGCCGCCATCGTTGCCGACATCAACCGCGATCTTTCCTCCATTCGCGATGCGAAGATTTCCGCGCTGCAGCCGCCGCCGATCGACAACCTCGGCAACTCCTCCGGCTTCAGCTTCCGCCTGCAGGACCGCGCGCAGAAAGGCTATGCTGCGCTGACATCAGCGGCGGATCAGCTCATTGCTGAAGCGAATGCGAGCCCCGTGCTGCAGAAGGTCTACATCGAAGGCCTGCCGCCGGCGCCGCAGGTCAATCTCGTCATCGACCGCGAGAAGGCGGGCGCCTTCGGCGTCACCTTCGAGGACATCAACAACACGATCTCGACCAATCTCGGTTCGAACTACATCAACGACTTCCCGAACCGCGGCCGCATGCAGCGCGTGATCGTGCAGGTCGATCGCTTCAGCCGCATGAACGCCGACGATATCCTCAATTACAACGTCAAGAATCGCACCGGGCAGCTCGTGCCGTTCTCCGCTTTTGCGACCGTCGAGTGGGCGAAGGGCCCGACCCAGATCGCCGGCTTCAATTACTATCCCGCCGTGCGCATCTCGGGCGAAGCAAAACCTGGCTACACCTCGGGCGATGCGATCGGCGAGATGGAGCGGTTGGCGGACAAATTGCCGCGCGGCTTCGGCTACGAATGGGCTGGGCAATCGCTGCAGGAAAAACTGTCGGGCTCGCAGGCGCCGTTCCTGCTCGCCCTCTCGGTGCTGGTCGTGTTCCTGTGTCTGGCTGCGCTCTATGAAAGCTGGACTATTCCACTCGCGGTGCTGCTCACGGTGCCGCTCGGCATCCTCGGTGCGGTCGTAGCCGCGACGCTGCGCGGCCTGCCGAACGACGTCTATTTCACCGTCGGCCTGATCACCATTATCGGTCTCGCCGCCAAGGACGCCATCCTCATCATCGAGTTCGCCAAGGATCTGCATGCGCAGGGCAAGTCGCTGGTCGAGGCGACGATCGAGGCCTGCACCTTGCGCTTCCGCCCGATCGTGATGACGGGCCTCGCCTTCGTCTGCGGCGTGCTGCCGATGGTGGTGGCGCACGGCGCCGGCGGCGCCAGCCAGCAGGCGCTCGGCACCGGCGTCATGGGCGGCATGATCGCGGTCGTGGTCCTGGCGCTGTTGATGGTGCCGGTGTTCTTCGTCAGCGTGCTGCGGTTCTTTTCGGGGGAGAAGGTCAGGCGGCAAGAGGTCTACGGCCCGCCCGCGCCGGCCCAGCCGATGCACTAAAGCGCGATGAGATCAGGTTGAATCGTCATCGCGCTTTAGCTTTTTGATTGAGCCTGATCTCCGCGCAAACGCTACGCGTTTGTCGCGAGGGAAAACCGCTACACACTTTTCCGGATCATGCTCTAGCGGTTTACTCCTTGGCCGGTACCGATGATCTCCAGGACCGTGCCGTCTGGACCGTAGAAATGCTGCCAGCTGACGCCGTCGGCATGTTGAACGTCACCTATGAATGTGACGCCAGCCGCAAGCATTGCCCGGCGAGCGACATCAAAATTGTCGACTCTGAATGCGACCACCGGGCCTGTCGTGAAGAGAAGCTATGAAATTCGTTGGCAGGACTATACTGCTCCAAAACCGTGCCGTCGGCGAGCTTGAACGCTACCAGGTCGTCGGTCTGTTTATTGATGGACACGCCAAGGACATCACGGAAGAGCGCAACAGTTTCATCCAGCCGATCAGTTCGGATTCCGATAAAACCCAGGTTCAACACTGTCATAGACCGCTCCTCTACTCTGCATTTTCGGGCGCTGCACGGCGTTAGCTGCACTGGCGCGACCCGACAAAGGTACGCTACGTTCCCCGGACAAAAAACAAAAAGGGAAACGCCAAAGTGTACGACTACATCATTGTCGGCGGCGGCTCGGCGGGATCCGTGCTCGCCCACCGCCTTTCCGCCAAAAGCGCCAACAAGATCCTGGTTTGCGAAGCCGGCCAGGACACCCCGCCCGGCAACGAGCCGGCCGAAATTCTGGACAGCTATTCGGGCAAGGCCTATTTCGATCCGCGCTTCCACTGGACCGATCTGAAAGTCACGACGCAGATTGTCAGCCACAACAATCCCGAGGAGCGCCCGCCGCTGCGCAAATACGAGCAGGCGCGCGTGCTCGGCGGCGGCTCTTCGATCAACGGGCAATTGGCCAATCGCGGCGCGCCGACCGACTACGACGAGTGGGAGGCGCGCGGCGCCGCTGGCTGGAGCTGGAAGGACGAGCTGCCTTTTTTCCGCAAGGTCGAGCACGATCTTGATTTCGACGGGCCGTATCACGGCAAGGACGGCCGCATTCCCGTCTGTCGCATCCCCAGGGAGCATTGGACCGGGCACTCGCAGGCGGTCGCCAAGGCCTGCGAGCTCGCAGGCATGCCGTTCGTCCCAGACCAGAACGGCGAGTTCGTCGAAGGCTATTTCCCGATCACACATTCCAACCAGGACGAGCACCGCGTCTCCGCCGCGATGGGCTATCTCGATCGCGAGACGCGCAAGCGTCCCAATCTGACGATCTCGACCCATACGCGGGTCAAGGAGCTGCTGTTCGAGGGCACGCGCTGCGTCGGCGTGAAGGCGCTGGTCGATGGCAATGAGCAGGAGTTCCGCGGCCGCGAGATCATTCTCTCCTGCGGCGCGATCCATTCGCCGGCGCATCTCCTGCGCGCCGGCATCGGTCCGGTCGGGCACCTCCGGGACTTAGGCATCCCCGTCCTGATGGGACTCGAAGGCGTCGGCCAGCGGTTGATGGATCATCCCTCGATCTCGCTGTCGTCCTACGTGCGCCGCGGCGCGCGCATGAACGCGCACACACGGCGCCACATCCAGATGGGCTTCCGTTACTCCTCGGGGCTATCAGGCGTGCCCAGGGGCGACATGTTCATCGCCGCGATGACCAAGTCGGCCTGGCATGCGGTCGGCGAGCAGATCGGCTCGCTGCTCACCTTCGTCAACAAGACCTATTCGGAGACCGGGCAGGTGAAGCTCGCCTCGCGCGATTCCAGCGCGGAGCCGATCGTCGAGTTCAACCTGTTGTCCGACCGGCGCGATCTCGATCGTCTGATGAGCGGCTTTCGCAAGGCGGCTGCCTTGCAGATGAGCGCGCCGCTGCAGGCGGTGACCGACAAGCCGTTCCCGGCCTCCTACACCGACCGCGTGCGCAAGATCGGCGTCGTCAACACCAGGAACAAGATCCTCACCACGCTCGCCGCCGCGATGATGGACGGACCGGCGGCGCTGCGCCACTACATCATCGACAATTTTGTCGTCGAGGGCTTCACCTTCGACCAGGTGATGAACGACGACGAGGCTCTGGAAGCCTTCGTCCGCAAGGCGACGATCGGCGTGTGGCACGCCTCATGTACCTGCCGCATGGGCCGCCCTGACGATCCGATGTCGGTCACCGACACCCAGGGCCGCGTCAAGGGATTGCAGGGCCTGCGCGTGGTCGACGCCTCGCTCTTCCCGGTGGTGCCCTGCGCCAACACCAATTTCCCGACACTGATGTCGGCCGAGAAGATCGCGGACGCGATGATGCAGTGAGGCATCGCGAAGACCACCTCCCCTGGAAGGGAGGGTGGTCTTCGTCGCGGCACCCAAGCTGAGCTACGCGTCGATCAAGTCGAACGCATCCTTCCAGCGCACCACGCGAGCGGTAGAGGGCGACGGAAAGTGTGCCGTGCACATTAGCGTGGACGTATCGCAGAAGCGGCCGAACAATTGCCGCCTCGACGCTCCCGCCTGCGCGGAATCGTAATCCGACATCATGCCGAGTTCCGGATATCGAGCTTGCAGCGGCGAGTGGATCATGTCGCCGGTGATGACGGCATCGGCGCCTCTCTTGCCGACCTGCACTGAATAGTGGTCGATGGTGTGGCCCGGCGTCGGGATCAGGGTCACGAGGTCGTCGAACGCATGCGCGCTCTTGACGATGTCGACACGATTGGCGGCGACGATCGGAAGCACGGAATCGGTGATCCATGGACACGCTGCAGGATCGTCGTTGTGGCGCTTGGTCCAGTATGCAAGTTCGCGGTCGGCGAATACGTAGCGCGCTTTTGGAAAGGTCGGCACCCACTGGCCGTTCTCAAGCCGCGTATTCCACCCGACGTGGTCGGTATGCAAATGCGTGCACATGACAAAATCGATATCGTTCACGCCAAATCCGCTTGCCGCGAGGTTCTTCTCGTAACGATCGGAATTCATCATGTGCCAGAAGCTCCGCGTCGGTCGCGGCTTGTGGTTTCCCACGCAGCTATCGATCATGATCGTGTGATGAGGTGTCTGCACGATGTAGCTCTGGATGCAGAGCATCAGCTGATCCCCGGCATCGAGGAACCTGGGCTGCAGCCAGCCCAGGTTCTCGTCGAGAATCTCTCTCGTCACGGTCGGGAAAAATTGCATCGCCTCGAAGAATGGACCCTCCTGCTCGATGATGCGGTGAATCGTGGTGCTGCCAATTTCGATTGGGGCGGACAAGATGGGCCTCCGTCTTGCGTATTGCGTGCGATGACTGGCGCCTGCCAGATAGGCATGCTCCAGCCGGCGCCTGCCGGCCGGGAGCATGATGAGGACAGCTTGAGTTGTTGCGGCCATCCACGTCGTTTCACGCGGAAACCAGGACGTGGATGCCCGGCACGAGGCCGGGCATGGCGAATTTTGGTGGAGGCGCTTGCCCTTAAGCCCCGTACCCCGGTGCCAGCCGGAACGCGCCGTTCTTGAGCGAGTTGGCCTCGACCATGATGACTTCTTCGTCCGGATAGCCGTTGTGTTGCTCGGGCGAAAACGCGATGTCGCCGTAGACGCCGGGGAAATGCTTGAGCTGGTTGAGATAGCCGACGAGCTTTTCCGGTTCGGTGCCGACACTCTTCATAGCTTCCGCGATCATATACGGCGTGTCATAGCCGACCCCGACCCACCACAACAGCGTGTCACTGACCTCGATCTTCGCGCCCTTCAAACGGTCAAGGAAGCCAGCGGTGCGATCGGTCAGCTTGCCGTCGGCGTTGAAGCAAACCGGGCGGAAATTGTTGGGATAGACCTTGGCCCAGTATTCCGGCTTTTCCAGCAAGGCGGCGGTCTGGCCGCTTCCGAGCGTGGTCTGGCCGACGATCGGCACGTCCCATCCCATCTGCCCGCGCGTATTGATGATGCGCGACAGGAAGCCGGGATTGACGCTCCAGGGCATGATCGCTTCCGCGCCGGCATTGCGCATGCGCAGGATCTCGGCCGTGAGATCCGGATTGGCGGCGTCGACATTGCCCTGGTAGACGACTTCGGCCCCCTTGGCCTTGAGCATCGGCACATAGGCGTTGACGGAGGCGGTGCCATAGCCGGTGGTGTCGCTGATGACGGCGACCTTCTTTTGTTTGAGCACCTCCAGCACATAGCGGTTGGCAGCGGCGCCGATCTGCTGGTTTGTGGGCGCATTGCGGAAGCACATCGGATATTTCTTCGGATCGGTCAGGCTGTCGACCCAGCAAGGATGGATTTGCGGCATGTTGGCGCGTGCGAGCAAGGGTACGACCGCGAGCGACTCGCCGGAATTGAGCGGACCAAACACGGCACTCACTTTCTCTGAGTGCGTGAGCTCGGCAGCTCCGTTGACGGCCTTGGTCGGTTCGCTTTGGGTGTCGCGGACGATCAACTCGATCTGGCGCCCGTCGATGCCGCCGGCTGCATTGATCTCTTTGACCGCGAGCTCGGTCCCGCGATTGATCCCGATGCCGGTGGAGGAGGAGGGGCCGGTCAGTGCCGGAAGGTAACCGATCCGGATCGGTTCTTTCGCGGCAATGGCGGGCCTGGCGACGGTGCTTGCAAGTGCGGCGGCGGCAGCAGACGCCAGCGCCTGACGGCGAGTGAGCGACATTATGATTTCTCCCTGGACGATTATTGATTAACTCCCGAACCTTGCCGAGGTTGTTCCTCGGATATTTTTGAGTTTGTACGGCGGATTATAGCCCTAGCTTGATGGTCCGCCTAGCGCGCCAAACCTAATACTAGAGTGTAGCAGGCATGTGATCGTATTGGGGCGCGTCATGCGCAGTTGATCAGTTGCTGCTTTCGCGGCATGTTTGCCGTCGTCGCAGGGAGATGCGCCAGTGAGGTGATGGACCAACCAACGGTAGCGAGACCGCACGCCCAAAGCTTTTTGAGCCGTTCGCCATTCGCGGGCTGACACTGAAAAACCGCCTGGTCGTGCCGCCGATGGTCCATTACCGCGCCGAGGCCGGCAACACCTGTGGGACCTTCCATGTCGTGCATCTCGGCCGCTACGCGCTCGGCGGTTTCGGCCTGGTCTTTGTCGAGGCCACCGCAGTGGAGGAGGTCGGCCTCATCAATGAGCACGATCTCGGTATCTGGAACGACGCCCAGGCCGAAAGCTTCAAGCCGCTGATCGCCTTCATGAAGCGCCAGGGGACGGCGATCGGCATTCAGCTTGCCCATGGCGGCCGCAAGGCTTCATCGCAGACCGCGATGCAGGGCATGGGCCCACTCACCGAGGAGAATTTGAAGGCCGGCGCCAAAAAGTGGCAGCCGGTCGGGCCGACGGCGGAGCCCGTCGCAAAAGGCTGGCTGACGCCGCGCCAGCTCACCACCGCCGAGTGCAAGGCGATGGTCGGCACCTGGGCGCATGCGGCGAAAAACGCGGTCAAGGCCGGATTCGACACCATCGAGATCCACACCGCGCACGGCTATCTGCTGGCCTCGTTCCTGTCGCCGGTCTCGAACACGCGCAACGACGAATATGGCGGCGACCGAACCGGGCGCATGCGGCTGCCGCTCGAAATCGTCGAGGCGGTGCGCAGGGAGATGCCCGCCAACATGCCGCTGTTCGTGCGCGTCTCCTCGGTCGATGGCACGGCCGAAGGCTGGAACATGGATGACACCGTCGCCTTTGCGCGCGAGCTGAAGGCGCGCGGGGTGGACGTGGTCGACTGCTCCTCGGGTGGCATCTCCGGCTCGGCGACGGCGGCGCAGGTGACGCGCGCGCTCGGCTTCCAGGTGCCGTTCGCCCAGCGGGTGCGCAAGGAGGCCGATATCGCCACCATGGCGGTCGGCATCATTCTCGAAGCGCAGCAGGCCGAAACCGTTCTGGAGAAAGGCCAGGCCGACCTGATCGCGGTCGGCCGGCAATCGCAATACAACCCCAACATCGCCCATCACTGGGCGCACGATCTCGGCATCAACAGCCGTTTCGAGGACTGGTCGCCGGAATTTGGCTGGTGGCTGGAGAAACGGATCCGGACCATGGAAGGTTTTGCGACGCCGACGGGTGCCGTCATCCGCCGTTCGTGATGGGCGCTACCAAAAGTGCGTAATAGGCCGCGGCTCGTGCCATGCGTGTCCGCACTTTGCGCCGCGCAAGCCAGTGCTCTCGTTGCGCTCACGGCCGCGTGAAGCGTTTCGCGCGGTCGGCAAATCTTTCTCCCTGCAGCGGAATTGCCGGGGCTTGCACCTGCTAACAGAAGCTAACAAGCCATAACGAGCAATTTCGCGGGCCCTGGGTCACATGTCACGGTAGAGCAAACGCCGTTCCACCAAAAGCCAGGAGCCCCACCATGAGCAGCATTGAGGTACGCAACGAAACCGGAAAGACCGCAAAAGTGCACGCGGTCGACATGAAACTCGAGATCGTCGTCATTCCCGTGTCGGACGTCGATCGTGCGAAGAACTTTTACGCCAAGCTGGGCTGGCGGCTCGACGCCGACTTCGCCGGTGAAGGCTGGCGCGTGATCCAGTTCACGCCGCCCGGTTCGTCATCTTCGGTCATCTTCGGCAAGAACGTCACGGCGGCGGCGCCCGGCTCTGCACAGGGACTGTACTTGATTGTCTCCGACATCGAGGCCGCCCGCAAGGAGCTGAGCGCGCGCGGCGTTGAAGTCAGCGAGGCGTTTCACGGTGCGGGGGACGTCCACACCGGCACGGATGTGCCCTATCTCTTCGGCAGCCGCCGCGTGAGCGGTCCGGATCCTGCGCGCGCTAGCTACAGCTCGTTTGCGTCCTTCAGCGACCCCGACGGCAATGGCTGGCTGTTCCAGGAAATCACCACGCGGCTGCCTGGACGTGTAGAGGGCGATACGACCTTCGGCTCGTCGAGTGAACTCGCGGCTGCGCTGCGCCGCGCGGCGGCCGCGCATGGCGAGCACGAGAAGCGGACCGGCGGCCACGATGAGAATTGGCCGGACTGGTACGCCGACTACATCGTCCGCGAGCAGAAGGGCGAGAAGCTGCCGGATTGAGCAGCGGCCTGGTTGGTAACTCCAATCCTCGCAGTCGTGGGTCCGGCCGTTCGCAAACAATACGTTCAATGATGGAGGTTCACATGCGTACGCAAATAGCTTCCGAAGTAATCGACCAGGATCGCCGCCGGCTCCTGACCGGCGCGGCGATGGGAATTGCGGCAGCTGGCGCCGCGACCCTCTTTCCCCTGCGGCCCGCGCCGGCGGCGACGGGTGAGGATGCGATCCGGCCCTTCCATATCGACATTCCCGAAGCGGATCTCGTCGACCTGCGCCGGCGGCTTGCGGCAGTCAGGTGGCCCGACAAGGAGACGGTCGCCGATGACTCCCAGGGCGTGCCGCTCGCCACCATTCAGGAGCTCGTGCGTCATTGGCAGACCGATTACGACTGGCGCAAGATCGAGGCGCGGCTCAACGCCTTGCCGCAATTCATCACCGAGATCGACGGGGTCGACATCCACTTCATTCACGTGCGTTCGAAACACGACCGGGCGTTGCCGATGATCGTCACCCACGGCTGGCCCGGCTCGATCATCGAGCAGCTCAAGATCATCGACCCCCTGACCAATCCCACCGCCCACGACGGCAGCGCGTCGGATGCTTTCGATCTCGTGATCCCGTCGATGCCGGGCTACGGCTTCTCGGGCAAGCCGACCACGACCGGCTGGGACCCGAAACGCATCGCGCAGGCCTGGGTCGTGCTGATGAAGCGCCTTGGCTACAAGCAGTTCGTGGCGCAAGGCGGCGATTGGGGTTCGCCGATCTCGAACGAGATGGCCAAGCTTGGCGCGCCCGAGCTCCTCGGCATCCACGTCAACCTGCCCGGTGTCGTTCCGCCCGAAATCGTGAAGGCGGTTGCATCCGGCGATCCGGCTCCGGCAGGTCTGACAGCTGACGAGCAACATGCTTTCGAGCAACTCAAGCTGCAATTTTCGAAGCGGCGCGCCTATGCGCAGATCATGGGGACGCGGCCGCAGACGCTGTATGGACTCGCGGATTCGCCCGTCGCCCTTGCGGCCTGGCTGCTCGACCACGGCGACGGCTATGCGCAGCCGGCGGCGGCGATGACATCGGCTGTAGCCGGGCATACGGTCAATGGACACGAGGCAGGCGACCTCACCCGCGACGACGTGCTCGACAACATCACGCTCTACTGGCTGACCAACACCGGGGTTTCTGCCGGCCGGCTCTATTGGGAGAACAAGATCAACCTTTATCTCCCGGCCAACGTCTCGATCCCTGCGGCCATCACCGTCTTTCCCGGTGAGAGCTTCCAGGCGCCGCGGAGCTGGGCGGAGCGCGCCTATCACAAGCTGATCTATTTCCACCAGGCCGAGAAGGGCGGCCACTTCGCCGCCTGGGAGCAGCCTGCAATTTTCAGCACGGAAGTGCGCGCGGCGTTCCGGCCGCTCCGTCAATCGATCTGAGGAAATGAGCGGTGCGCGCCGTTCCCGTGCGACCACGCGGGGACTCCGCTCCCTCTCCCGCTTGCGGGGGAGGGCTGGGGTGGGGGTGTCGCCACGAGTCGTACTGTTCGTGTGGAGATAGTTTCCCCCACCCGCATCGCATCTTTCAATGCGATGCGACCTCCCCCGCAAGCGGGAGAGGTGCAGCGAGTCTGCGGATGTCTTGATTCAACCAAAAAACATTCTGCTCTAGCTCTTCTTCCCGCCCTTGATCTCGTTGAAGCGGGCAAGCGCCTGTTCGAACTTGTCGTTGAACAGCCACATTGCATCCATGATCTCGCGGAAGGTCGCCGATGTCCGTGCGCGGTCGGCCTGGCCATAGGCGAACACGCTGTTGTTGCGCAGATAGAACATGATTTTCGGATCGGAAATCCGGTAGCTGATCAGGTTGCCCGACCTCAGCGCGGATTTGGTCGGCGAGGGAATGATCTGGATCAGCTCGAACAGCTTCATCTGGTCAATCGGATCCGGCAGCGTCTTCAGGATCGCCGGCAGCTGCAGGAAAATCTCGGCGTGGGCGTTCATCAAGCCGTCGCGCACGGCGGTCCAGTGGTTGTAGCGATGATCGAGATTGGCCGCGCGCGCCTCTTCCTTGTCGTCGCGGGCCATCAGCGCGGGGTCAAAGCCGGCGATCGTGCTTCTGATCGCGGCCCATTTGCTTCGGCCGCCCTGATCTTCGGACGTGCCGGTCTGGAAACTTCCCTTGTAATTGTTCGAACGCGCATTGCCGATGTTCTGCTTGCCGCCCGTCTCGGCAAAGAACATCCCGAGGCTGATGCGGCCGGCCGCCTCACTGGTCGCGGCATCGAGGCCCTTGGCGCGCGCAATCGCCATGCCGAGATCGACGACGTCCTTGAACGGCGTCTCCGATTTCTGCGCGTTGGCAGGCGGGGCGTCCATCAGGTCGAACAGACCATAATATTCATCGAGCAGCGGCTCGTTGGCGGCGTCGAAATAGGCCGGCGGGATGCCGAATTTGTTGGGCTTGCCGATCCTGGACGGGACCGCGTCGGTGAGGTCCTTGTAGCTGCTCATCATGGCGTTGCGCGCCAGATAGAGCGCCTGTCCCGGCAGGTTCGGCAGCGCTTGATGCGCATCGATCTGCGCGCGCCGCTGGGCGAGCACCGACCTGAAGTCGCCGACGGCCTTGGCGTACGCGGCGTCTGCCTGGGCCATGGCCGGCGTCCGAGCGTCGTCGGCGGTACTTAAGAAGATCAGGCCGAGCGTCAGCACCGTTGCGGCCACGTGTCTCTTTATTCGCATGGTAGCGTCTCAATCATTTTGCTTGTGGCGCTTGGCAGGCCCCAAGGAATGTGTGATTCTCATTTGGCCTAAGCTAGACCAGCGGAAGGGCGGACAGTCCAGTGAAGATCGGATCAAGATTCATGTCGCGGCGCGAATTGATGAATGATGGCATCAGCCTCGCCGCAGCACTTTCCGCTGCCGGCGCCAGCGCGCAAGCCGCTCCGATCGGCACGACCACGGCCAGCGAGGCCTTCAAGGACCTGCCGGCATCGCCCCGCATGCCGACGCTGTTCGTCGGCCACGGCAGCCCGATGAACGCGATATCAGACAATGCCTATAGCCGCTCATGGCGCAAGCTCGGTGAATCCCTGCCCGTGCCCGCGGCGATTCTCTGCGTCTCCGCGCACTGGATGACCCGCGGCACGACGCTGGTCCATGTCGGCTCGCGTCCGAAGACGATCCACGACTTCGGCGGATTTCCGCAGGCTTTGTTCGATGCGCAGTATCCCGCGCCAGGCGCGCCCGAAGTCGCCAAGGCCACGATCGAGCTGGTGCGGTCGAGCCATCTCAAGGGCGACACCGAGTGGGGGCTCGATCACGGTGCCTGGTCGGTGCTGATCAAGATGTTCCCGAAGGCCGACATTCCCGTGTTCCAGCTTTCGCTCGATCTCGGCAAGCCGCCGTCGGAGCACTACGCGCTGGCGCAGGAATTGAAACCGTTACGAGAAAAGGGCGTGCTGATCGTCGGCAGCGGCAACATCGTCCACAATCTGATGGCGCTCTCGCGCGGCGGAGAGCCCTATGACTGGGCCGAGGATTTCGATGCCCGCGCGGCGGAGGCCATCAGCCGGCGCGATTTCGGCGCCCTCGCCAAGCCGCTCTCGCTGGCGCGGACGCTGCAGCTCGCCCATCCGACGCTCGAACATTATCTCCCGGTGCTGTTCCCGCTCGGCGTCGCCGACGACAAGGACGAACTGAGCTTCTTCAACGCCAGCATCGATATGGGCTCGATCTCGATGCGCTCCTTTGTGCTGGGCGGAGCGGCCTAGCGCATGATCCGGAAAAGTGTGAAGCGGTTTTCCGAAAAGATCATGCGCAAATAAGAATCTAGAGCGCGATGACGATTCATCTTAATCTCATCGCGCTCTAGCGACAGATTATCCGCCAGGACAAGAATGAATCCCGCATCCGCCATGCTAACCCCGCCGCCTGTCGTCACCGAGGGGTTCACCGACGCCGCTGCAGCCGTTGCCCGCCTCGAAGAAATCTACGAGCGCAACACCAAATTCCTGCGCGATCATTTCGAGGCCTATGTCAATGGCGCGCCGCTGGTGGCGAGGGTACGCGCCAACTATCCATTCGTCCGCGTTACGACGTCGACCCATGTGCGGCTGGATTCACGTCTTGCCTATGGCTTTGTCGCGGGACCCGGCGTGTACGAGACCACGGTGACGCGGCCGGATATCTTCCGCGCCTATCTCACCCACCAGATCGCGCGGCTGATCGAAAACCACGGTGTGCCGGTGGAAATAGGCTGCTCGGCCGAGCCGATCCCGGTTCATTTTGCCTATCGTCGCGATATCAACATCGAGGCCACGCCGTCTCCCGGCGACAAGTCGAGCGTGGTGCGATCGCTGCGCGATCATTTCGATGTGCCCGACATCGCCACCATGGATGACGCCATCGCCAACGACACGCTGCAGCTTGCGCCAGGCGCGAGCGAACCGCTGGCCCTGTTCCGCGCGGCGCGCGTCGATTACTCGCTGCGCCGGCTCTATCACTACACCGGCACCGACCCGGAGCATTTCCAGAACTTCGTGATCTTCACCAATTACCAGTTCTACATCGATGCCTTTGCCGAGCTTGCCCGCAAGCGCCTCGCTGCAGGCGAAGTCGGCCCCGAGGCCTTTGTCGGCCCGGGAAACGTGATCACCAAAAACGCCCGCCTTGGCGGCGACACCACAGGAACTGCGCCCGAACGCATGCCGCAAATGCCGGCCTATCATCTGGTCGAGCCCGGCTATCGCGGCATCAGCCTGGTCAATGTCGGAATCGGTCCTTCCAACGCGCGCAACATCACCGACCATATCGCGGTGTTGCGGCCGCACGCCTGGCTGATGCTCGGGCACTGCGCGGGCCTGCGGAATTCGCAGCGGCTCGGCGATTACGTGCTCGCCCATGGTTATGTGCGCGAGGACCATGTGCTGGACCAGGAGCTGCCGCTCTGGGTGCCGATCCCGGCGTTGGCCGAGGTGCAGGTCGCGATCGAGGAGGCGGTGGGCGAGGTGACCGGGCTCGAGGGATTCGAGCTGAAGCGGTTGATGCGCACGGGAACGGTGGCGAGCGTCGACAACCGCAACTGGGAAATCGGCGATCCCTCGGTCATCCGCCGTCTGTCGCAATCGCGCGCGATCGCGCTCGACATGGAATCGGCGGCGATTGCCGCCAACGGTTTCCGATTCCGCGTTCCCTACGGCACGTTGCTGTGCGTCTCGGACAAGCCGCTGCATGGCGAAATCAAGCTCGCCGGCATGGCGAACGACTTCTACCGGCAGCGCGTCGGCCAGCATCTGACGATCGGCCTGAAGGCGCTCGAACGGCTGAGGGAGCAGCGACTGGAGCGGCTGCATTCGCGCAAGCTGCGTAGCTTTGCCGAAGTTGCGTTTCAGTGATACCTGGAGCATGATCTTTTCGGAAAACCGCTGCGCACTTTTCCGGATCATGCTCGTGAACGCGCCGCCTCGATCGCCTTCCAGATGCGCGCGGGCGTGGCGGGCATGTCCAGATGCCGCACGCCGAGCGGCTCCAGCGCATTCATCACAGCGTTCATGATCGTGGCGGGGGAAGCGATCGCACCGGCCTGGCCGCTGCCCTTGACGCCCAGGCGGTTCGCGCGGCTGGGAAAATCGGCCGTCAGGCTGCCCTCGAAGGAGGGAATATCGGCCGCGCGCGGCAATGCATAATCCATCAGCGAGCCTGAGAGGATCTGGCCCGTTTCCGCATCGAACAGCGCGTGCTCGAACAATGCCTGGCCGATGCCTTGCGCCACGCCGCCATGGACCTGCCCCAGAGTGAGGCGGGGATCGAGAAGCCGGCCATAGTCGTCGAAAATGACGTAGCGGTCGACCGTCACCCCGCCGGTGGCAGGATCGATCTCCACTTCGGCGAGGTGGCATCCATTGGGAAACGTGTAGCGGTCGCAGAGATGAGTGGCCTTGTGCGCGAGACCAGGCGAGACGTCGTCGCCGGCCACCTGGTAGGAGGCCCGCGCCACCTCGTCGAGCGTCATCTCCTGCCCGGTCGCGGCCACGTGCAACAGGCCCGCTTCGTAGCTGACGGCATCGACACTCGTTTGCAGCAGGCGCGCGGCAAGAAGCCTGGCATTCTCGATCACGCCTTCGGCCGCCAGCAACAGCGCGGTGCCGCCCTGGTGCATGGAGCGCGCGCCGCCATGCCCGCCGCCGCTGTCGAGATCGTCGGTATCTCCTTGTCGAAAGTGGAAGCGCTCGAGCGGCAAGCCAAGCGCATCGGCCGCGATTTGCGCGTAGGTGGTCTCGTGGCCCTGGCCGTTGGAATGCGTGCCGACCTTGAGATCGATCCGGCCGTCTTTGTCGACAAGCACTTCCGCCACCTCGTTGGGCTGGCCGCGGGCGGTTTCGAGGAAGCAGGCGTAGCCGATGCCGCGCAGCCTGCCCCGCGCGCGCGAGCCACGCGCCCGCGCCTTGAATCCCGACGCGGCACCGACCGCAAGATCGATCGCGTGGGCAAAGCTGCCTTGCTCGACGGAAAGCCCCATGGCGCTCTGGTGCGGAAAATGGCGAAAGATGTTTTTGCGTCGAAGTTTTAGCGCATCCATGCCGAGCTCTGAGGCAGCGATGTCGATGCAGCGCTCGATCATGTAGTTCGCTTCGGGCTTGCCGGCGCCGCGATAGGCATCGACCGGCGTCGTGTTGGTGAAGACGCCTTGGGCCTGAAACGCGATCAGCGGGATGTCGTAGACCCCGCCGATTGCGCTTCCCATGGCGAGAGTCGGCACCACCGGCGCCACCGTCGAGAGATAGGCGCCCATGTTGGCAAGCACCCCGGCCTCGAGCGCAACGAAGCGGCCATCTCGATCGAGCGCAAGGCGGGCTCGGGCCACGCTGTCGCGGCCATGCACGGAGGCCACGAAGTCTTCGCTGCGATCGCCGATCCACTTGACCGGACGGCCGAGGCGGCGCGCGGCCCACAGCACCAGCACCCATTCCGGGTAAAGGACGTTCTTCATCCCGAAGCCGCCGCCAACATCGCCGATGCTGACGCGCAAGCTTTCGCGCGGGATGCGGAAAACGGATTCAGCGAGCAGGTTGCGGATCGCGTGCGCGCCGGCGGCCGAGGCCGCAAGATGCATCCGGCCGCTCGCAGCATCGTATTCGCCGATGGCCCCGCGAGTTTCCAGTGGCGCGGCCACGACGCGGTTGTTGACCAGCTCGCATTCGACGACATGGTGCGCGGAACGGATCGCTGCTTGCACCGCGTCGATCTCGCCGCGGTTGAACTGGAAGGCGACGTTGTTTTCGGCCTCTCCCCAGATCGACGGACCTCCCGGCAGCACGGCTTCCGTCATCGAGATCACCGGCGGCAGCGGCTCGTAATCGACGACAACGGCATCGGCGGCGTCGCGTGCGCTTTCGACGCTTTCCGCGACCACGAACGCGATCGCCTCGCCGACATGGCGAACGACATCGCGCGCCAGCGCGTGAAAGGGCGGGACGACAAGCGGCGTCGCCATCGGGATGTTGGTCGTCGCGCAGGGCAGCGGGCCTATAGTGTCGGCGGCCAGATCCTCGCCGGTGAGAATGGCCGCAACGCCTGGCATTTTGCGCGCGTCATCGACATGGACGGCGATGATGCGCGCGTGCGCATGCGTCGAGCGAATGACCATGCCGTGAAGGGCGTTCGGCACGGCCAGATCGGCAACGTAGTGCCCGCGCCCCCTGACGAAGCGCTCGTCTTCAATGCGGTTGAGGCTGCGGCCCAGCAACGGCTCGTTCATGCGTGCGTGTATGGCGCCAGACTGCCGCAAAGGCAACGGCTGCACCCGTCGCATCGGGTCGCTTGGCGCCAGAAGCGGATGTCCGGGCCCGATTGCCTTTTTGACCCGAGGCGGAGAATTTGACGACAATGGCTGCCGTTTACTAGCCTGCTCAACTCCGGAAGATCAAGAAGCCAGCAGGAGCCAAGCATGCCCAACGACACCAAGCCTGAAATCCGTCGTGCGCCGCAGGATATGCGTTGGCCGGGAGACCGCCATGTCGCGGTTGTCTTCAATGTTGCTTACGAAGCGTGGACGGAGAAGGGGGCTTCGGCGATTGGTCCGATGGGCAATCCGTTGCGTCCCGGAGTCTTCGACTTGAATGCGGACTCGTATGGTCGTTACGGCGCCAACGCCGGTATTGGTCGCTTGATGAGGATACTGGACGGGGCGGGAATCTCGGCGAATGTCTATATTTCGGGCGTGCTCTCCGAGCGTGACCCGGATCAGGTTCGAGCCGTGGCCAGCGCCGGGCACGAGATTGTCACGCATGGCTATGCCCAGGACCTCGTTCCCGCCTCTCTGTCGCCAGAGGAAGACGAGGATTACGTGCGGCGCGCGACCGCAGGACTCACGAAGGTCATTGGCACGCAACCGACGGGATGGATCAGTCCGCGTGCGACGGCCGGCGACGACACGTTTCGGCGACTGGTTCGGCACGGCTACAAGTGGCAGGGCGACGCTCTCGACGACGATCTGCCTTATCTGCAGAAATATCCGGAAGGTGATCTCGTCGCAGTACCCCTGACGATCGAGATAAACGACCTTTCGCATGCGATGCGATGGGGGCGGACGCCTCGGCAATTCGTTGAAATGTTCGATGAGGCCCTGAGCCATCTGCTTGCAGCCACCCACGACGTCGTCGTCCTCGATGTCCTCTGTCACACCCATTGCTATGGCCGTCCGGCCGGAGCATGGGCCTATGATGAAATCGCGAAGAAATGCTCGAATCGCGGGGATATCTGGGTCACCACCCGCGGCAAGATCGCGGATCATTTCCTGGCGTTGCTTTGAGCGTGCCGCTTCCCAGTCCAAACCGTCACAAAACCTGGCGCGGCGGCAAATGGGTGGCGTGGTAGTTCGCTTCGCACCAGCCACGACCGGAGGCCGCCGTTTGGCGGCCTCTTTCGTTTCGCTCTACTCGTCGTGGCCGGGCTCGGCCCGTCTGGAGAAATGGATTCCGGCCCGGGTCTTAAAAGGCGCGTCCCGGAACCGAATGATGTGCGGGCCTTCTACGTAAACTAGGCGGCGCGCACACCGGCCAGGAACGTGTTCACTTCGCCGGAAAGCTGCTCTGCCTGCTGGGAGAGATTGGAGGCGGCGGTAAGCACCATGCCGGCTGCGTTGCCGGTCTCGTTGGCCGCGGCATTGACCGCACCGATATTCTTGGTGACCTCCTGCGTCGCTTCCGCGGTCTGGCTGACGTTGCGGGCGATGTCCGCCGTGGCCGCGCCTTGTTCCTCGATGGCCGCGCCGATCGCGGTCGCAATGGTGGAGACCTCCTCGATCGTGGCGGTGATGCCATGGATCGCCTCGACGGCTTCGTTGGTGGCGCCTTGAATCTGTGCGACGCGGTTTCCGATCTCCTTGGTGGCGTCAGCGGTCTGGCTTGCAAGGCTCTTGACCTCGGCGGCGACCACGGCAAAGCCGCGGCCGGCTTCGCCGGCGCGTGCGGCTTCGATGGTGGCGTTGAGCGCCAGCAGGTTGGTCTGGGCCGCGATGCTGGAAATCAGCTCCGCCACGTGCTCGATCTCCTTGGCGCCATCGGAGAGCGCACGAACGATGGTGTTGGTGCGGCGCGCGCTTTCCACGGCGCGATTGGTGACCGCGGCGGATTGCGCGACCTGACGGCTGATTTCGGAGATCGACGACGACAATTCTTCCGCGGCGGCGGCGACGGTGTGCACCCGGCCGCTGGCATCGGTCGCGGCCGAGCTGACGACGCTGGCGCGCTGATTGGTGTGCTCCGCCGTTCCGGTCATGGACTTGGCGGTCGCTTCCAGTTCGCCCGAACCCGACGCCATCAGGCCGACGAGTTGGCCCACCGACGCATCGAACCGGTCGGCCAGCGCGATCAGCGCCGCGCGCTTCTCCTGTTCGCTGCGCGCCTTGCCGGCGACCTGTTCTGCTTCGAGCGATCGCGCCGTCAGCGAGGTCTGCCGCAGCACTTCCAGGGTTTCCGCCATCCGCCCGATCTCGTCGCCACGGCCGGTTTCCTCCACCGCCTGGTCCAGCGATCCAGCGGCAATATGCTGCATCCGTGCCTTCAGCCGTTCCAGCGCCGACAGAATGTCATGGGCAATCAGCCATGACACCAGTCCCGTCACCAGGATGAGGCCGAGGCCAACCATGCCGAGACGCCACCACAGGGCGTTCACGTCGGTATCGATGTCGTCGATATAGAGCCCATAGCTCACGGTGACGTCCCATGGCGCAAAGTGGCGGGCAAACGCCATCTTTCGCACGGGCACGGTCTGGCCGGGCCGCGGGTAGAGATAGGGCGCGATGCCGCCGGTCGGGCTCTGCTTGCCGGCCGCGATCTGGGCCTCGGCGATCAGGACGCCGTTGGAATCCTTGGCTCCCGTGATCTTGCCTTCGAGCTGCGGATTGGCGCCGTTCAGGAGGATGGCCTGGTCCGGAAAATAGGCGACCGGATAGCCCTGGCCGCCGTTGAACTGCATCTTCCTGCCGCGCTTGCGAAATTCCGCCTCCGCCTCGGCCACGGTCATCTTCCCGGCTGCGACTTCATCCTGCAGCCCCTGCGCCAGGCCATACACGAGATCCACCGCAACCCGCATCTGTTCGATGCGGTCGGTCTGCATCCGGCTTTGGCTGAGCGAGGCCGAAACGGCGATGATGGCGAAGACGGCAAGTGCGGCGAACGCAACCATGCCCGCAAGCTTGGTGCGTATTCTCAGTCGGCTGAGCATTCCCATTTTTGGCCCCTGCAGCAAGGTTTGTTAACCGAATGGGCTATCAGCAACCTGCTTACGAAGCGTGAACGGAGGTCGTATCGCCGCGAATGGCAGCCCTGCGCCAAACCGGACCTTCTGCCATCGGCGCCTTTGGCCCACAACGGACACTTGGGTCCAATCCCCAATGTTGAGCGAGTGCAATTCGGGTTCGACTCGGCGACGCCTGATACTTTACTTTTGGTATCCATCCGGCGGTGCGATGCCCTCGTAAAGCTTGTCGGGGCCGCGAACCGTCTGCGCCGCTGGTTGGACGCGCCAGCTTGTCCAGATCTTCTCGTCTGATGTGCAGTACAACAGATAATCGCCGGGGCTGCGCGACGATTCCCTTCCCGCTGCCTGACTGCAGGCTGAGACTTTGTTTAGAGCGAGGAGGTCCCTGATCTCTTGCGTAACCTCCTGCCAAGGACCGGGAAATTGCTCCGATGGCAAGAGCGCCGAACGAGCGTCGGCCGTGCCGAGCAAACACGTCAGACCCAAAAGCGCCAGGCTGCAATGATAAGCCGCTCCGAGTGGCTTGCGCGGAATTGATTTCATGATCGCTCTCTCTTTTTGTCTCTTCCCGCTTGCGTCGTGGCGTGCGGCGGCACCTGGCATCTAGAGCCTTGAGTTAGGGAATTATCCGGCGGGCGTCTTCGATCCTCGAAATTTCAGGGAGGGTCGAGCGCGGCGGCCTTATCGAGCCCTTGGGCCGCCTTCGCCAGTGCGGCTTCATTGGACCGCACGAAAAGAAAACGGGATGCCAGCGACACCTGTGCGTCCGCGCTGCCATCCTGGCCGATGAGGACTAGTCCCGCTCCGCCATTAGCGATGTTCAAAATTGCGGGCTCGCCCTTCCACGTCCTGATCGGCTCCATTCCAATGACAAGAAATTCGCCGATGGGCTGGTCGATATACTGAAGCCTTAGTTGCGGACCGATCTCTGCCGCCGCAAGTCCAAAACCCAACTGTTTGGCGCGCGCATAAATGTCCGTCAGCGACGCAGTATCGGTCTGAAAGCCGAGTTCGGCCGCAGACACTGCAAAAAGCTCCACGTTTGTTTTCGTGGCGCTGAGGGTAAAGGCCGGTCGAGCGAAAATTTGCCCAACCAAATCTCCAAAGCTGCAACCAGCTGCATCCAATGCGTTGAGGAGGGCGAACGTATCTGTGAAAGTCCCTACAGTAATCGTCTTCCACACCGGCACATCGGCAGCGGATCTGACTGGAATTTGCGGCATACTGGCTGAGGGAGTTTTCTTGAGCCTCAGTTGGTTCTGCACGACATCTCGCGCCGTGCATTGAGCTCTGGCTTCACTCGCGAACAGAAGGATGCACGGGGTGCAGAGTGTCGCAACAATGAGAGCATCGCGACGGTGCCATGCTGTCGAACAATGCGGTTTGGCGTGGCAGCCGGCTTCCTTGCCAACAATTCGGCCCACGGCAACCTCTCTTGCATGCTTATGGTGCGCGTTGAATATAAATCAGACAATGACTTCAGTATGGTCGGGCCCCGGTTCGCAACCGGGCCACTCTTTTATTCGCACATGGCGTTGCGGGCCTCACGGCAATCCAACTTTTCGAGCGACCAAATGGAGAACTGCAACGTGCTGTGTTCACACTGAGGCCGCGCGGCCTTGCCGTACATGAACTGGTTCACATCCGCATAAACGTTTTTTCTTGCCGCTAAGTCGCCGTTGGGACTTTTCGGACCTCACGCTTCGTCGAATGTCCGCTCCGCGCCAAAAAGCGGCCATCCGCTTTCTTGGCCTCACCCCAGCGGGGTGCGCAGAATCATCCTCTCAAAGTCAATGCCCTTCGCCGACGGTTACGCCAGTCTGGCGTGATCGCGTCGGCCGTGACCAGGACTTCGCATGCGGGTAAGTGTTCGGGCTCGCAGCATCATGTGCCATTTCCAGGCAGGTCAATAGCTCGACGTAGCTCGCGAAACCGCCGGTCGTCGTCATGGCCATGCAGGTTTTGTGATCGGCGCCGCTGGACTGCGCCCATTCCTTCTTGAGCTCAGAAAGCGCGGCAGTCTCGTCTTGCGAGCAGTGGTCGAACGCGGCTGTCGAGCCGCCCTCGAAACGGCATTCTCTCACGATGTCGAACTGTGGCACGGAATCGGAAACGGCTATGGGTGAAAGCGTTACCATGATCGCGATGGGCAGATGCAGAAACATGTCAACCTCCTTGTGGCTTGATCGGGCCTCAATGGCCCATATGGACAGGACCGCCGAGTTTGACCTCGCGCAGGGCAAGCGCGAGCGGCACGGCGGAAAGCGAGATCAGCATCAGCACCCAGAACGCATCCATGTAGCCCAGGAACGACGCCTGAGCCTGCACCTGCTGCCCGATCCATTGGATGGCCTGATCATGCGCCTGCGCCAGCGAACTGCCTTGGGCCGCGAAGTAGCTCGTGACCTGTTGCAGCGTGTTCTGATATTGCGCGCTCGACGGGACCACCTGCTCGACGAGCCGGCTCTGGTGGAACTGTTCACGATGCGTCAGAACGTTGGAGACGATGGAGACGCCGATCGAACCCCCGGTATTGCGCGCTGCGTTGATCAGGGCCGAGGCTTGGTCGGTCAGGGATGGCGGAATGCCATCGTAGGATGCGGCCATGATCGGCACGAAGACGAGCGGCAGCCCAACACCGAGCAGCATTCGCGACCGCGCCATGAACCAGAAGCCGAGATCGCCGTACACGTTGGTCATGCTGTACATCGAGAGCGCGATGACCACGGCGCCGGCGATGATGAGATATTTGGGCTGCACCTTGGCCGCCACGCGACCGACCACGAACATCATCGCCATGGTGACCACACCGCCGGGCGAGAGCACGAGGCCGGCCCAGGTGGCGGTGTAGCCGAAATCCTGCTGCACCAGCTGCGGCAAGAATTGTGTGGTCGCGAGCAGGATCGCGCCGGTCGCCAGCATCACCAGAAAGCAGGCACCGAACTGGCGCGTCGCCACCATGCGCAGGTCGATGATCGGATTGGGGCGGGTCAACCCCCACGGAATCATCAGCACAAAAGCCAGAGCGCAAATGATCGCGAACGTGACGATGAAGGACGAGCCGAACCAGTCATCCTCCAGGCCGCGGTCCAACACGACCTCGAGCGCGCCGAGGAAGGTCGCGACCAGCATGAAGCCGACGACGTCGAACCTGACACCTTGCTGCTGCGCGCGGGCCTCTGCCCGTGCGGTCGCGGACTCGGGCAGGACCATCGCGATCAGCGCCATCGCGATCACGCCGACCGGCACGTTGATCAGAAAGCACCACTGCCACGAGACATTGTCGGACAGCCAGCCCCCGAGCGTCGGCCCGACCACCGGGGCCACCACAACAGCGACGCCGAACAGCGCAAAGGCCTGGCCGCGTTTCGCTGACGGGAATACATCCGCCAGGATCGACTGTGCGACCGGCACCATGCCGCCACCACCGAAGCCCTGCAGGATGCGGAACAACAGTAGCGTATTTAGATTCGGCGCAAAACCGCACAGCAGCGAGCTGAGGGTGAATAGTCCGAGACAGATCAGGAAGAAGGTTTTGCGGCCAAGCTTCCGAGCCAGGAAGCTGGAGGCGGTCAGGATGATGGCGTTGGAGACCAGATAGGTGGTGACCACCCAGGACGCCTCGTCCTCGCTCACCCCCATGCCGCCGGCGATGTAGGGCAGCGCCACGTTGGCGATGGTGGTGTCGAGCACCTCCATGAAGCTTGCGAGCGCGACGAGTATGGCGATCACCCAGGGGTTGACCGCGCCGGTGCCGCTCGCGGATGCGGGAGGGCCGGCTTGGATCGCTGCGGCACTCATACGTACCTCCTCAACCGCTCATACAGCGACGGCGTGGGATTGATCCGCACGGTCGGGACCACCGACATGCCGGGGCCGAGTGCGACGTCGGTCGGCGGGTTGTCCATGACGAGCTTGACCGGCACACGTTGGACGATCTTGACGTAGTTGCCGGTGGCGTTCTCGGCCGGCAGTAGCGAGAACGCGGTGCCGGATCCGGGTTGAACGCTGTCGACATGGCCGCGGATCTTGCGTTCCGGATAGGCGTCGATCTCAAGTGTCACCGGATCTCCGCGCCGCATGTGATCGAGCTGAATCTCCTTGAAGTTGGCCGTGACCCAGATTTCATCAGGCACAAACATCGTGAGACTCGTGCCCGGCTGTGCGAACTGGCCGACTGCGGCGCCGAGGTTGACGACACGTCCCGGCTGGGCGGCCGTAACCGTCGTATAGGAAAGAT
Source organism: Bradyrhizobium sp. (assembly GCA_035568535.1). Taxonomy (GTDB): domain Bacteria; phylum Pseudomonadota; class Alphaproteobacteria; order Rhizobiales; family Xanthobacteraceae; genus Bradyrhizobium. The sequence goes on along the minus strand of DATMNV010000001.1, from coordinate 14,978 downwards.
TGAGTTTCGCCTGGTCGCGCTGGGCTTTTGCTTGCGCGAGGTTGGCGACCGCGCTGTTGCGTTGCGCCTTCAGCGCCTCGATCTGCCGCTGCGCGAGCCTGAAGGTCGCTTGCGCACTCTGCAGCGCAGCCTGTTGCTGATGCAGTTGCGAGGTGTACTGCTGGGCGTTCTGAACGGTGCCGTAGCCGGTTTGCTCGAGGTGCTCGTAGCGCGCCGCCTGCTGCTGCGCGAACACCAGTGCCGCCTGCGCCTGATCCACCTGCGCCTGGTTGGCGCTGATCTGCGCCTGCTGCACATTGAGCTGCGCGTCGATGTTCTCGATACTGGCTTGCGCGGCCGCAACCTGGGCCTCCGCCTGTTCGAGAGCAATGCGATAGTCGCGATCGTCGATGCGGGCAATCACCTCGCCTGCGGCGACATGCTCGTTATCGGTGACGGGGACGGCGGTGAGATAGCCGGACACCTTCGGAGCGAGCGAGAATTGCCGCGCCGCGATAAAGGCGTCGTCGGTGGACTGGAAGCGCCTGGCGTAGTCGAGGTAGAGATAGCTGCCGCCCAGGACAGAAGCGAGAAGGATCGCGCCGATGGCGGAGACAACGGGGCGACGATGCAGCAGCCCGTTTCGACGCGGCTTGCTGGTCGTTGGCGGCGACCCTTCATTGGGCTCATCCGGTGCGATCGACCGCCTGGCGACGGGGCTTTCCTGTTGCAGGAGATCCCCCACCGTGGCGGTTTGGTTCGATGACCGGTCGTTCGGCTCGTGCGGCAAGGCCGGGAGGAATTGGGCGGTTTCTGCCTCTTGGGCCCCGAGATCGCCCCTTTCCAGAACGTCGTTTTCAAACATGATCGTCGATCCTCCATGTCGGTCGAGGGCAGCCAGGCGAGGCGTTTGCGGTTCGTTCAGTTGAGTAGATCAAGCCCTCACTGATCGTGGCTGCGCGAGCCAACCACGCTGTCGCGCGGCATCGCCTCACCGGAGGGCCTCGCGCCAAGATCGATCAGATTGAGCAGAACCGAGATCAGGATGACCGACAGCATGTCTCCGCGTGCACAGGCGAAGCTCGCTGCGACCAAAGCGGCCTTCGACGTGGCCATCACTGCAAGAAGCTTTGACATCGGACACCTCACGGGCTTTTTCGTACTCTCTCGCAATGGCTTCGGACGGGTGCGATCAATGCTCGGGCGCAACGCCGGTATGCGATGCATTCGACATACGCCTCTTGCCCCGGCGGGATAATCCCGCTTTGCTTTGCATGACTTTTGCGTTTTTCGAGGAAATCGATGGACCTCCTGGGCGCACTCGGAGTCCTGGTACGCGTGGTGGAAACGGGGTCGTTTTCGGCCGTCGCCCGAGAGCGCGAATTGAGCCAGGCCGCGGTCGCCCGCCAGATTTCACAGCTGGAAGAGCATTTTGGGGTCCGCCTGTTTCACCGCACGACCCGAAAGCTCAGTCTCACTGACGATGGGCAGATGCTGCTGGGTCTCGCGCGGCCGATCCTTGACAGCGTGGAGGGATTGGAGGCCGCTCTTGGGCGGCAGAGCGCCTCAGCGGTCGGGCTGGTTCGCGTGGGTGTCACGGTAACCGCGAGCCGCTTCCTCGCGCAGCGTTTGCCGACTTTGCTTGCCGGTCACCCGGGGCTGAAGGTCGAGCTCGTCGTCGGCGATCGATTCGGCGACATGATCGACGATCGGCTCGACCTTGCCCTGCGCCTCGGCGAAATCACGGATTCGTCGCTGGTCATGCGCCGAAGCTGGACGGCGGAGCGCATTGTGGTCGCTGCCCCGAGCTATGTCGCGCGGCATGGCACACCCTCCGTCCCTGCTGATCTCGAGCGCCACACGTGCATCGTCCATGATATCGGAACGGATTCCGACGTGTGGACATTTGTGATGCCGGAAGGACCCCAGGAGGTCCGAGTGCGTGGTGGATTTCTCGCCAACGACGTTCGCGCGATACGGCAGGCTGCCGAAATCGGTTACGGCATCGCTTTTCTGCCTTTGCTTGAGGCGTTCGACGGCCTGCACAGCGGCGAATTGGTTCGCCTGCTGAGCGGCTTTCCCACTCCCGGCTTCCCGGTTAGCCTGGTCTATCCATCGCGGCGGCATCTGGCGCCGCGCACACGTCTCGTGCTGGAATTCATCCTGGAGCAGGTTCGAGAAATCCGCGCCATGCTTGAAATTGACGAGGCACGCAGCGCCTAGGGGAGGTCAAAATGGAGGAGTGGCTTTCGCATAGGCGCAAGCATCGCCTCGATCCTGACATCATTGCTGCAGGGCGCCTCTGTTGTCTATTGGGCGAACAAGCGATCAAGGCGTACGCGGCTCGAAAATTATCTTAGGGCTAAGAAAGAGAAGTCTCCTGACGAGCCTTTTTCCGTTACGCCCATGCAACTCTGCAGCGCTTAATCCGTCGACCGCGATCAAGGCGCTTTTAGTCAGCATCCCCAGTGGGGCGTCGGCGGATCAGGGTCCCGATAGATGTTCTGGCGATCCGACGTCGTCGAATATACGGCTGGCGGTGGGACGTTAGTGTCCTTGGCGCAATTCACGTGATTTCCCGGACGGAAAAGACGTTTGAGCGCCGCAATTGAGGCTGCGAAATAGCTGTGGCTGCCGCTTGCATGCACAAAATCTGATTTCATTCAAATCCCCTCCGGCAGCGTGAGGATGCCGAGGAGCGCCGGAACGGTGATAACTGAGGCCACCGTCGATAGAAAAACGAGTCCGGCCACCTCTTCCGGATCGCATTCCCACCGCTCCGCGTAGAGATAGCAATAGACAGCAACCGGCATCGCACATTGAAGAATCAGCACGGATTTTGCCGTGTCTGGCAGGTGGAACAAATTGGCCACGATCACACCGATAATGGTCCCGGCGCCAATCCGTAATGCAGACAGACCGATTGCACGTGACAGCGTTGCTATCTGCAGCCTGGCGAGCGTGCCGCCCAGCATCAGCAGCATGACCGGAATCGTGAGGCCGCCAACAAGGCCAATCGTATTCGCGAACCAGGTTGGCAGATGGATCTGGAAATAAGAACCAACAAGGCCGATTGTGATCGCGTAGAGCATCGGCATTCGCGCAAGCGCCCTCCAATCGACAGTGCCGGCGGCCAGCGTTTGCCCAATGCTGTGGTTTCCGATGGAGGAAATTGCGAAAAACACGATTGCATAGCCCAATCCTTCTGGACCAAACGCGTAGAGCGCAAGAGGCAAACCTAGATTGCCGGCATTTGGAAAGGCAATTGACGGCAGGTATGTTCTCAACCGCAGTCCAAAAGCCCAAAGCACCAAGGCGCCAACACCTGCAAACGCACCGATTGCGGCACATGAGGCTAGCGCGACCGTCGCAAAAGCTTCGGGCGCTATCGCGGCCTTGAGCAAGGTTGATACGATCAGACAGGGTGTCCCAACATCTACCACGATGGGGGTAAGCACCTTCGAATCAAGAACTCGTCCATATCGAACCCATAAGAACCCGAGCGCAATCGTACACAGAACGGGCAATACCGAGGACAGGACTACGTCCAACATGACTGTCGCCTCAAATGGCGGCGTGGAGCGCCGTACAAAGGCCAACCCCGCCAAGGCGGGGTTGGAAAGCGGAGACTATCGGTCAGCCCGGGGTCAGCCCTTTGCGCCCGCAGCTAAAGCAATTTCCTGCTGACAATAAAATTTCCTACTGACAATAAAGAGAGGCTAAGGCCGTCCTTGAAATTCTGCATCACCCGTTCGGGCGACATGCGCGAAAAAGTTTGTTTCAGTCGTATGACGTTCCTGAAGTTCAAGTGAGCGTTCCGAGCTCTATCAATCAACCTCTGCGACGCAAAAATGCGGGAGGGGATGACCTTTCCTCGCCCATTCTTGCAGAATTTGGCCTGGGCGAGGTGTGAACTGGTTCACCACCTCTCATTGATTAAATGACGCGGAGATTAAATCCGCGCGCTAGGCCATGTTCACACAGAAACAGCCGAAATAACCTGAGCGCGGTTGCGTTACCTTCATGCATCGCCACTCGATCGGGAGTGGGCGACACCCACCTTGGCAATTTCTGTCTTCAAAATCTTTAATGCATGAATTCATGGGTATTTGGTTTGGATCGAAGCCGGGAAAAGCAGTCCGATAAACGTCAAGCTTGTCCTGAAAGGTCGCGGGCTCCACATATTTCTTGCCGTTCGTCTCCCTGATAAAAAAGCCATATGGGAAGCGTACATCTCCAAGCTTTACTTGGCTGACGGCCTTGTTGGCGGGATGGTTTTCGTCGTTGAGATCGTAACCTTCCATAATGACTACGCCGTTTCGCTCAAAAGACATCGGTGCCTCCGTTAAGCCTGCACCGGGACAGTGTAGTCCTCATCCTAAGGTTGCTTACGTGAACGGTTTCACAAATATCGAAAGAGGCGCGTCCGGAACGAGACTTTCCAGGCCAGTCGGGTGGTTTGTTTCAAGCAACATCGGTGGAGAGCGAGACGCTCTTCCATGCGTCGAAGTCGGCGAGCAGCGACTTGATCTTTTCGTCCACCAGTCGCACGGCGTCGCTACCGAGCAGCAGATGGGCCGGCGGGTTGTCCGACAGGGCAACCTTCAGCATCGCTTGCGCGGCCTTTGCGGGATCGCCGATCTGCCAGCCGTTCAGTTCCATGCGGCGCTTGCGGACTGGTTCAATGATAGCGTCATAATCCCCGATCGATCGCCCCGCCCTTGCCATCGATCGTCCAGCCCAGTCGGTGCGGAAGCCGCCCGGCTCGACCGCAGTGACCTTGATGCCGAGGTGTTCGACTTCCTTGCCCAGCGATTCGGATATGCCCTCCAGCGCGAACTTGCTGCCGTGGTAGTAGCTGAGGCCGGGCAACGTGATGATCCCGCCCATCGAAGTGATGTTGAGAATATGCCCGAAGCGTCGTCTGCGCATGAAGGGCAGCACCGCCTGGATCATCGCCACCGCGCCAAACACGTTGACCTCGAACTGGCGCCGCAGATCGGCGATTGACGATTCTTCCAAAATGCCCTCGTGGCCATAGCCCGCATTGTTCACGAGAACGTCGATCGCGCCGATCCTGTTCTCGAGGTCGGCAACCACAGGCGCGATGGCTTCGGTGTTGGTGACGTCGAGGATCAGCGCGTGCGCGCCTCGGCCGAGCGCTTCGAACTTCTGCTTGTCGGCGTCGTTGCGCACGGTTCCAGCGATGACATGGCCATCGTTCATTGCGGCCTCGGCCAGCGCCCGGCCAAATCCGGAGGAAACGCCTGTGATAAGAAATGTCTTTGCCATGGGAAGTGCCTTTCCGAGCCTGATTGTCGGCTCAACATAGGTGGCTTGATTGATGCAACAATTGGCATAAAATGGCATGACCTGATGCGGGATATCGCACAATGTTGCACACCGGTCTTTTCGAGCTGAACGCCGTTGCCGCGATTTCGGCCCATCGCAGTTTTCGCGCAGCCGCGACCGAACTCGGTATTTCGCCCTCGGCCCTGAGCCATGCGATCGCCGGGCTGGAAAAGCGGCTTGGCGTGCGGCTCATCAATCGCACCACACGCAGCGTCTCGTTGTCGGAAGCGGGAGAGCATTTCCTCGCCCGGGTCAGCCCCGCGCTGCGTGAGATTGCCGGCGCGATGGAGGATGTGAACGAGTTTCGCGACACGCCGACGGGAACGCTTCGCATCAATCTGAAGGAGCGCGCCGCGCACCAGATCTTGCGCCCCGTCGTCGCAAACTTTCTGCGGCGATATCCCGACATGAACGTCGAATTGGCCCTGGAAGGTCGTCCCATCGACATCGTTGCGGAAGGTTTCGATGCCGGCGTTCGGCTGGCCGAATCAGTGCCGCAAGACATGGTCGCCGTCCCCTGCGGTCCCGATTCCCGTTTTATCGTGGTTGGTGCGCCTGCTTATTTCGAACATGCATCGGTGCCACGCTCACCTTCGGATTTGCTCGATCATGAATGCATTCGCAGGCGCATGCCGGGCGGCAAGCTTTATCGCTGGGAATTCGAAAAACGCGGCGAGGAGATGGCTGTGGATGTGCCGGGCAGGCTCACCCTCGATAATGACAGCCTGATGGTCGAAGCCGCGGTCGAAGGCCTGGGATTGGCTTTCGTCAGTGATTTCTGGGTGGAGGGACACCTCGCCGCCGGAAGCCTGAAAGCCGTGCTGGAAGACTGGACCCCGCCATTTCCTGGCTTGCGCCTCTATTATCCCCCTCACCGGCATATGACCGCCGGGCTTCGCGCCTTCGTCGATATGCTGCGCGAGGAAAGGAAGTCGGCCGCCAAGGGCAAAGCGGCCGCCCGTCCCGGGGCCAGGCGGTCGGCAGATAGTCGCAGGCCAACTTGAACGGCTTCTCGCCCCAGGCCCGTTGGAATGAGTATGCAGTTCACGCGCGTCATTAGTCCCATTGAGGACATGGAAGTATGGAAGGCGAGCGGAAATGGCTTTTCGTTCGTGATCAGTTATGAGAGCCGCAGTGGTCCCGGCTTTCGCGGGCGAACCGGCTTCATGGCGTCGTGGCGTCCGATCCATCAAAACAGTAGCGCCATCAGGGTTGGCGGCTCGCCCTTCGAAACGCTCGCTGAGGCCGAAAGCGCCTGCGAGGCGATGGTAGGCCTCCTGACGAAAGCAGGACCGATGGGCCGTCGCGAGGCTCACGTTAATTTCGGTGCCCCGGCTGTTCTTCGCAAATGGCCTTCACTCGGCAACGCGCGACGTACGGAAGGCAGCCCCTATCTACTCGTCGAAGGCACGCTTGATGAGTGTTTACGGGAGTTCATGTCCAAGCCTGCCTCCGCGCGCCACCTGTACGAAATTCATGTGGTGCCGCAGCTTCCGTTGGCATCTGCGGTCTTGCCTGAAGGCCTCATCGATGAACTCGCGCGACTGCGGGATTTTCTTTAATAGGCTTCGCGCCGGAAGCGGACGTTCCGCCATCGGCGCTTTTGAGCGAATCGGACGTGGCGCGAGCGCGTCGGCGAATTTTCGTTCCGCCGGCGCTGGACGTTGCCATGGAAACCCGGCACGATTGTCAGGCGCTCCACAAATAGGCCCGGAAAGGTTCATCGACCGGCGGCTTCGTGACGCTGGCAGTATAGTTTGTGATAGTGGATGCCGCCACCACCGCGATGACCTCCAACGCGTGCTCCTTGCGAAACCCGACCGCCACGAATGCATCGACATCATGATCGTCGACGCGTCCACGCTTCTCGATCAAGGTTTTCGCGAATGTCGATAGCGCGGCGGACGTAGCGTCCTTTGGAATGCGGCGTTCGCGAATCGCCTGGACGTCTGTTTGGTCGAGGCCTTCCTTGAGGGCCAGACCCGTGTGGAAAGCGACCGCCCAGGAGCAACCGTTTGTCACCGCGTTGGTAAGAAGGAGCGTCTGGATTTGCGCCTCAGTAAAGCTGCCGCCATGCACCTTCCCGAACAGAGCAACCAGGCTGTCGATGAGCACGGGAGACGTTGCCATGGTGCCGGCGACATTCGGGATCATGCCGAACGCGCCTTGCAGTGCTTGCAGTGCAGGCTTGGATTTCTCGGGCGTGGTATCGATCGTAAAAACAGGAAAGCTTTGCATTTTGTTTCTCCTATAGGTTTGGCGCGATGGCTTCGCCGTTCGATTGTCTGGAACTGCTGCCGACCGGTGAACTCGAAGGCCGGAAACGGCCGTTCCGCCTATGCCTGTTTAGGGGAGGACGCCTTGGCGGATTTGCCAAATACCCCTCGTTTCCCGCCAAGTGGAGCTCATGGCGCGGCCTCGGAAACGTCAATGCCGAGGCGGGCGGCGACGCGGCGGGCGGTCGCCTTGCGTTGCGCGGTGATGCCGGCTACCGACTGCTGCGCTTGGGCAAAAATCGCGGCAGGCGCGGTTTCCGGAGTGCCGCTGTCGAAGGGCGGCTCCGGCGCGTACACCATGTAGAGCTGGATAGTCCGAGCGGCGTCGTCACCGCGCAACTCGGCGGCGAGCCGCAAGGCGCCGTCGATCCCGGCCGTGACGCCGGCGGCGAAAACCCAGTTGCCGTCCACGACCACCCGCTCGTTGACGGGGATCGCGCCGAAGTACGGCAGCAGGTGAAACGACGCCCAATGCGTCGTCGCCCGCCTTCCCTTGAGCAGCCCCGCCGCGCCAAAGAGCAACGCGCCGGTACATACCGAGAAAACGCTGCGCGCGCCGGCCGCCTGCTGTCTGATCCAGGCCAGCACTTCAGCGTCCTCCATCAGGGCTTCCTGGCCGAATCCGCCGGGCACGTGAAGCACATCGAGTGGTGGTGCATCCGACAGCGCCGCATCCGGCGTCAGCCGCAACCCCTTGAGGTCGCGTATGGGCTCGGCGGTCTTGCCGTAGAGGCGGTAAGTCGAATTCGGAATGCGCGACAGCACTTCGAAGGGGCCGGTCAGGTCGATCTGGTCGAGGCCCTCAAACAGTAGGGAACCGATTTGCAAATGGGTGTCATACGGGATCATGGAGCACTCCTTCAAGTTGGGATGACAAGGCCAGCCTAAGCGGATAGACTCTGGCGGAAATGCCAAAGTCCCCTCGTTTCCAGCCAAATCCTGTTCGCGGCAATGCGGCTCGCGTCGTCGAGGTGTTGGCCTACCCGTCGGTGCAGCTGCTGGATGTCACGGGGCCGCTTCAGGTGTTCGCCTCCGCCAATGATCACGTCGCGCAGGCCGGCGGGACGCCGCCATACGTCCTGCGCGTAGTGGCGAAAGGCGGACAGGGCGTAACGGCCACGGCCGGACTTGGGATCGCAACCCGCCCGCTGCCGCGCACCGGAACGCCTCCGGACACGCTGATGGTCGCCGGTGGCCCGGGCGTCGACGCGGCCGCCGCCGACACGGTGCTGGTTGATTGGGTGCGGCAGCGAGCGAAGAAGGCGCGTCGCGTCGCTTCGGTGTGCACCGGAGCGTTCCTGCTGGGTGCCTCGGGCGCGCTCGATGGACGGCGAGCGGTCACCCATTGGTCATACTGCGCCGAGCTTGCCCGGCGTTTCCCCGCGGTGCGGGTCGAGTCAGACCCGATCTTCGTGCGCGATGGTTCGGTCTGGACTTCGGCAGGTGTGACGGCCGGCATCGACCTCGCGCTGGCGTTGGTGGAAGAGGATTTGGGTCGTACCGTGGCACTAGCGGTTGCGCGTTATCTCGTTGTCTTCCTCAAGCGTCCGGGCGGGCAGGCGCAATTCAGCGAGGCTCTGTCCATGCAATCGGCCGAGGACGAGTTCGGCGCGCTGCACGAATGGATCAACAAGCATCTCTCCGACGATCTTTCGCTCGCGATGCTGGCCGATCAGGCCGGGATGAGCGAACGCAGTTTCAGCCGACACTATGCTGAAGCTACGGGAGTAACGCCGGCGCGCGCCATCGAGCGACTGAGGGTGGAGGCGGCGCGGCGGCTGTTGTCGGAGTCACGCCTGCCGGTGAAGCGCATCTCGCAGCGCTGCGGCTTCGGCTCGGAAGAAACCATGCGTCGCAGTTTCCTGCGCGTGCTTTCGGCAACGCCGAACGACTACCGCGCCCGGTTCAGCTCTTAAACGTCGCTTATAGGCACTTTCGGGCCTCATCGCTTCGTCGAATGTCCGCTTCGCGCTGCGGGTTCAAGCGATCGCTGCAACACATTCTGCAAACTTCTCGCCTGGGGTCTGATAGAGCAAGGTCTTTCGGGGTCTTTCATTGAGCTGCCCTGTTCGCGACCTTGACCAGCACCACGTAGCGCGAATGGCGCTTGCCAATTCGGATGCGGATCGCTCGCTTCATGCGAGCCGTGAACGAGGAGCCAACCAGGTTCGAGCGCCGCGAGCGGGAGTTTCGAAAGAAGCACCACGACAAACGGGCAAAAGGATTACGGATGTCGGTCGAAACTGCGACGCCGAAAATTTGTGCGTAGTAGGCTGTCAAATCCCGACTCCTGGCCCGGCAGGCATCTGACAACCTTTTGACTTTCGAGTCCCTGGCAAAGCGCTCCCACATTTTGGGCCTGAAAAGGAAGGTCATATCAAAATATAGGCCGCGACATCGAAACAAAAATTGATGGGATAACCTCAAAGCTGACTTGATTCCCCTATCCGCTTCACCCGTCAGCCATTTTTGATGGGGAAGGAACAATGACTGATCAACAGTTGGCGCTTGAGGCGGTCAGCGAAGCGCAACGAATATTGGAAGAATATCTTCAACCTCGCCCGCAGAACAACGAGCGGCGCATTCTCGACCAGTTGGTGGAGGTTCTCGAACGGCCCGATTTGGTAGTCGCTGTAGGTCGATTGCAGCAACGAAGCAGTATCTGAGTTGCTTGAATTATGACGAGACAGTTTGCTTCCATCACTCTCGCGACTTTCCTGACTGCGCTGTGGTCAATTGAGCCTCCAACAGCGCAGGCGGGACGAGAGTGCAGTGCGGCTGTGCCATCAAACCCACAAGGTCATTGGTGGTCCTACCGTCTGATCGATGGACGAAAATGCTGGTACGAAGGCAAACCCGGGCTTTCCAGATCACTGCTGGAGTGGCCCAAGCAATCAGCGCAGCCCGCTTCAGCCGAAGAGATTACCAGCGCCGTTCCAGAGAAACCGCGCAGCCCCCTGGACTCGCAAGCGTGGGCATCAAATTCACAGGCCTGGGCGCCGGCAGACCCTGACACCTTCGAAACGCGATGGCGCGCCAGGGGGGCTATTGAGACACGCGCACCACCTGAAGAAGGGGTGTCGGTAACGGATGCGAAGCCGGCCAATCCTGACGCCGATGATGTGCCGCCCCTGAGGAAAGCGGATAGACTGCAGTCATCCGACTTTGATAGCAGACAGGCAAAATCGATCCGCACACTTGTGATTATTCCAGATCCGCCGCACCCGCGCGGGTTCCCTTCTCCATAATCGCTACGAAATCATCAAGGTTCGAGAAAGCTCTCTCGGAACACGTAGCTGGTCTGTACTCAACGATTGCTCGAACCGAGCGAACGCGCCGCACTCAAGTCACGGAGCAAAGCCGTCGTGCGGCGCGACAGCAACGCATCATAGCCATTTGGCGTCCGCCGGGCTTTGCCGCCCAATACTCAGTCCCGGCGTTGCTACGACTGGACGAATTTAATGGTGGAGACCGGCCACTTGCCTTCGTGACCCCTGATGGAAATTCGGAGCCCGTGGAGTTCATCAAGCCAAATATCTTCCACCGTCCCGGCTTTTCCATCGCTTAGGACGACGGCTTTGCCGACGATGTCGGTTTGCGCTTGCCCAAATTCGCCTAGGATCGCGGACGCGTGTGCTTTTGCGGTTGGCATGGTTGGCTCGGAGTAGGTCGCGACGGGCGGCGTCGCAAATGAAAGCGTGTGGTTCGTGACGGTCATGGGGCAAAGTGGTGTCAAGGGAACCCGCGGTATGCATCCGCACTCCCCAAACCAAAATTGATATTTGGAGAGCGCGTCAATCTCGCTGGTGGAACTTATTGACTACCTAATCTCGCCGGTCACCGAATGACTGCTTCGCGCCAGACGGCCATCCGCTTTCTCGGCCTCACCCGGCCGCCTTCAAAATCTTCGCCAGCTCGGCGTGCACGAACTCGTTGCCGCAGACGACATTCCCCGTCGTGAGCGCGTTGTCGTGACCCTCGATGCCCGACACGATGCCGCCGGCCTCGCGTACCACGATCTGCCCCGCCGCCAAGTCCCAGGCCTGCAGGTTGCGCTCCCAATAGCCGTCCAGCCGGCCTGCGGCGACGAAGGCCATGTCGAGCGCGGCGGCGCCGAAGCGACGGAAGCCTGCGACCTTCTCCTGCAGGGCGGCCATCTCCTTCAGCGCCAGCGCGTGGTCGCCGCGGCCGATATGCGGCAGCCCGCAGGCGATCACGCATTCGTTCAGCTTGCGGCGGCCGGCGACGCGTATCCGCTGGTCGTTGAGGAAGGCGCCCTTGCCGCGCTCGGCGATGTAGAGCTCGTCAGTGGCCGGATTGTAGATCACGCCGGCGATGAGCGTACCTTCGCGCGCCAGCCCGATCGAGATCGCAAATTGCGGGATGCCGTGCAGGAAATTGGTGGTGCCGTCGAGGGGATCGACGATCCAGGTGTGGCTCTTGTCGGCGCCTTCGCGGGTGCCGCCTTCCTCGCCGACGAAGCCATAGCCGGGCCGCGCCTTGGCGAGGTCGGTGTAGATCATCTCCTCGGCGCGCTTGTCGGCGAGCGAGACGAAATTGGCCGGCCCCTTCAGCGAGACTTGCAGATTTTCGATCTCGCCGAGATCGCGATTGAGGCTGCGGCCGGCGCGGCGCGCGGCCTTGACCATGACGTTGATGAGGGCGGAATGCAGCATAAAATCCGGTTTCGTCTCAGCGCTTGGGCGCAGCGGTCTGCGGGAAGGCCTGAGGTGTGGCTTGAGATTTGGCTTCAGATTTGACCTGAGGCTGCTGCAGTGGTTGCCCTGCGGGCGCGGACGAGTCAACCTTGTCGCCGAGCCAGCGGTGCGCCAGCGCCTCGGCCTTGGCGCGGTCCTCGGGACTGACCTTGGACAACTCGTCATCCAGAAAGGGATCGCCCTTGCCGGCGGTCTTGGCCACCAGGTGCCACTTCAGGGCCTCGACCCTGTCCGTCGGCGTGCCCTGGCCGCTCACCAGCACGCGCGCCAGCCGGTTCTGTGCGATTGCGCTGCCCTGCTTGGCAGCCTTGCGCAACAGTGCGGCCGCCGCCGGCTGGTTCCGCGACGTGCCGGTGCCGTTGTAGAGCGCGATGGCATATTCGACCTCGGCGTCGACATTGTCGGCCAGCGCCGCGGCCTGCAGCAGCCGCACCGCCTTCTCCATGTCCTTCTCGACGCCGGTGCCTTCCTTGTAGAAAGTCGCCAGCGCGTACTGCGCCTCGGCGTTGCCGGCGTCCGCCGCCACGCGCAACAGCTCCGCGGCGCGCCGGACATCCTGCGGCAGCGTCTGGCCGTCGAGATAGAGCAGGGCGAGATTGTAGGCCGCCTTCGACTCTCCGAGCTTGGCGGACGAAGCCAGCAGCCGCACCGCTTCCTGGCGGTCGGTCGTCCCGCCAAATCCGCCGAGTCGCATCATGGCGAGCGCCAGCATCGCCTCGCGGTCGCCGCCGTCGCAGGCCTTCTTGTACCACTCGGCCGCCTTGGCATAGTCGCGCTTGACGCCGAGCCCATTGGCATAGAGCTCGCCGAGCATGGTCATCGCGTGGGTGTCGCCGGCTTGTGCGCGCGGCTGCGCCAGGCCGAACGCGGTCTTGTATTCGCCGCGCTGGTAGGCGCCGTAGACAAAGTCGACATTGGGATCATCAGGCGCGGGCGATGGCGTGGCGCTCACCGTCGGCGTTGCCGGAGGTTTTGTGTCCGGCGCCTTCTTGGCAGCCGCGGGCGGCGGTTTCGGCTTCGCCTTTTCGGCGGGTTTGGCGGCAGGCTGTTTCGCCTGCTCCTTTTCCGCAGGTGTCGGCGGCGTGATCGGCAGCTGTGCTACCGCGCTCGTCGTCAGGGCGAGCGAGAAAGCAAGGACCGCTATCGGATGGCGCACTGTCATTCCGATGATCATCCAGCTGTGGTGGCCGAGCGCGCGGCCGCATGGGCCTCACGGATCGCCTGCCCGAACTCGGCAAGCGCTGCGGCGGCGCCGCGCGAATCCGCCCATGCGGCGTCGCCGACCAGCACGAAATCGGCGCCCGCGCGTGCGAACTCATACGCCTCCTCGCGCGAGGCTGCATATCCAATGCAGGGCGGCTCGAACAGCTCGGCCCACCAGTCGAGCCGCTCGGCCACCGCTTCCATCGAGGGCCGCTTGCCGTGCGCGTCCGGTTCGCCGAACAACACGTAGTCGGCGCCGAGTTCGCCCGCGAGCATCGAGTCGTGTCTCGTCGAAAGTCCGCCGACGCCGGCGATGCGGTCCGGCTTCAGCGAAGGCAGCGCGTCTTCGAGCGCGGCAATTCCCGCAAGATGCGCGCCATCGGCATTCGCGCGCGCGACCAGCTCGACATGGTTGTTAAGATCTTGGCCGTCGAGCAACAGCGCAGCACCTGCGTTCTGGATCACGGGCGCCAGCGCCTTGATCCGCGCGATCATGGTGCGCTGGTCGGTCACCGCGAGCCGCAGCAGCACGGCGGCGATATCGGCGCCGGCGAGCAGGCCGGGCAGGCTCGAAACCAGCGCGGACGGATCATCCACGACCGGTGTCGCGAGATAGAGTCTCGGCACCGGTCGCGGCGAAGCGGGCTTGGAGGCCAATTCAGGCTGCCTTCTTTTCCAGGTCGTTCGCCCATTCCCCTCGGCTCGCCAGCGCATTCATGCGCGAGCGATGGGTGAAGGCGCGCTGGCCGGCTGCGACATTCTCGGACTTGCCGGACCACGCCTTCTGCGGCGCCGCCTGCAGCGCACGGCCATAGGAGAAGGTGAGCTTCCACGGCAGATTGCCGATCCGGTTCATGGCGTTGAGATGCGCGGTTGCTTCCTCGTCGGATTGCCCGCCGGAAAGGAAGGCGATGCCCGGCACCGCCGCCGGCACGCACGCCTTCAGCATGCGGATGGTCTTCTCGGCGACCTCCTCGACGGAGGCCTGCTTCGCGCTCTTCTTGCCTGATATCGCCATGTTGGGTTTGAGGATCATGCCTTCGAACGCGACGCGCTGCACGCGCAGTTCCTGGAAGGTCTTGTTGAGCACGCGGCTCGTCACGTCATGGCAGCGGTCGATGTCGTGGTCCCCGTCCATCAGCACTTCGGGCTCGACGATCGGCACGATCTGCGCCGCCTGGCACAGCGCGGCGTAGCGGGCGAGGGCATGCGCGTTGACGCTGATCGCGGTCATCGAGGGAATGCCCGGGCCGCCAGTGCCGCTTCCGATATCGATCACCGCGCGCCATTTCGCAAAGCGCGCGCCGCGCTCGTAATATTTCTTCAGGCGTTCGGCGAGCTTGTCGAGGCCGACGGTGACGAGTTCGCCCGGGCAGTTCGGCAGCGCCTGCGTGCCCTCGTCGACCTTGATGCCGGGGATCGCGCCCGATTGCTCGATCAGTTTCACCAG